>CADBCV010000004.1 GCA_902793285.1 Oscillospiraceae bacterium | reverse complement strand
GGTCGGTTCCTTTTCGCAGACCGTCACGCCGGTCTTGAAGATGGCGTGCGCGGTTTTGATGTTGCCGTAACCATGGTCGAGGGCGATGATTACGGGCTTGGTGTTGGTAAGATTCATTTTTGTTTTCTCCTTTCTTCGATTTGCGCAGCCGTAAAGCAAAACCACCGGGTACACGATCAACTCGTGCAACCGGCGGCTTGTCTTACACCACGCTATTTTATTTGTTGAGGTTTTACCCTTCTATATTTATTATACGGAAGCAAATGCAAAAATGGCCATTTTTGACCACTTTTGCATTTGAAAGTGAAAAATCGGTGTTCCAAATGCAAATTTGCATTTGATGCTTATTCTCAGATCTCCACATCGATGGCGTCAAGCTCCTCTTGACTGATTCCCAAAGTACGCATCATTTCTTCTTGGCTATTATTCCTTGTATCATCATTCATAGCCATACGAGATTCTGCTTCCTCCAAAAGTAGTGTATCTGAGAGCATTTCTATCATGACCTCATACTGTTTTGGAGAGAGTAAAACACAAACCGGGTGATCGTTTTCCATTACGATCGTGGGGCCATCATGGTCTAGCGCATCAAAAACTCTGCCGGCTCCACCTCTGTCAAAGCAACTGATATGTACGGTTTTCTTCGTCCGCAGTACGGAAAACTGATCCATAACATCCCCTCCTGTTCATGTATTATTGCCACTATTGTATGCTGTTGTGAGAAACTGTCAAGATTGTATCTACATTTTTACAGGTATGTCTCATTGTAAGAATAATGCAATCATGCTGAACTGAAACTCTTCTGGAAACGAAATCCCGGCGCTTCAGCACCGGGACCTTTTTAATTATAATAGCTCAGAATTATTCACGGCATATCAATTTTGCCATGTTGTTTTTCAAAGTCTTCGATTGCTTTCCGTATCAGATAGATTACTTCTCCGTTGGCAGATCGACCCTCATATTGAGATATATAATGCAGTTTGTAATGCAATTCGCTGTCAATGCGTAAGCCCAAGTGCTTATCTTTATCCTTTTTGAAAGTGTCCATACAGCACCCTCCGATGTACTTAATAAAAGATGATTTGAGTTTATTTTAAGTACATGTTAGAATGTGCAATATGTACTTAATTTAAGTACATAAGATTTGGAGGACATGATATGGAGACGAGAGATTTTGCTTATTTTGTAGTAAGGCCGCGCGTAATAGAAGATTTGATACAGCCACACTTATTTGAACAGGAACGGGAATACCGGATCGTAAAAACAATCGAGCTGGGAAAGATGGACTATGAAAACTTCATCACGGACATGCTGGCCGATCGTCAGTTTATTGAAGACAATGCAGACCTTTGTTCACGGGACGAAGTATGGCAATGTCTTCTGATACGACAGCACAGATGCAGTGACGGGATATTGGTCATGCCGGAGGACGGCTGCTATGTCGGCTGGGCGGCATACTATGCAGATTAAAAAACGCACTTGCACATATGATAAAATTGTGATAAGATTCTGATAGAACGAAAGGGGGAGCGTTATGCTGAATATCAGACCGGTATCTGATCTACGAAATAAGTATCCGGAAATTGAGGACATTGTATTGAAAAGCGGAGAGCCTGTTTTCCTTACGAAGAACGGATATGGTTCTATGGTTGTCATGAGCCTGGAGCAATATTCCGCCCTGACAGACGGGATTGAGCTTGCCTTGGATGAAGCGGATCGCGCGGCGGTTTCTTCCGATGTCCGCTATTCTGCCGACGAAGTATTTGGCCGCGTAAGGAAGAATATCTATGGAAGAAAAGCGCTATGACCTGAGAATCCTGCCACTCTTTGAAGAGAAGCTCCAGGAAACGGCTGACTATATCGCATTTCGCCTGCGCAATCCAATTGCAGCCGAGGATTTCGTTGATGCTGTGGAGGCGGCCATTCTTGAACGCCTGAAAGCGCCCGAGGCTTTTGAGCCGTACCGGTCAAAGAAAGATCGCAAGTATGTATATTATGCTATCCCGGTCAAGAACTATCTCGTGTTTTATGTGGTAATCGGACATGTGATGGAAGTGCGAACGCTTGTTTATGGCAGACATGATCTGACCAAAATCATATAATAGTACCGGCCCGAATCCGAGGAAATCAAGCTCTCGGATTCGGGCCGCTTTTCATGTCAGTACACCCTTCCGTCGGCGGCGATGATCGTCAGAATACCCCGCCGTAGGATGTACTCGTTTTCCGCCTCGTCGAGGAAGCACTGATACACATGCGTCGGCTCCAGCTCCCTGTGTCGAACCAGCATCCCCACGATGCGAAAGCCCATGCTCTCCGCCTGCGTCTGAATTCCCACATCTCATACCCCTTTCAAATAATAGTTTAATGTAATAGTCTCAACAAACGCTGTACCAAAACTTTCCCGCAATTCTTGCGGCCTGCCGCTTCTTTTGCTATACTGACCCCAGAAAGCGAGGGATGCCCCATGGCTGCGGGAGATAACCAGAAGCTCAAAATGCTCTATCTTGTCAAAATCTTCTCCGAGGAGACGGACGATTCCCATGCCCTGTCCCTGCAGGAGATCGTCGACCGGCTCGAAGCCTATGGCGTGAACGCCGAGCGCAAGACGCTGTACAAGGACTTCGGCGAACTGGAGAAATTCGGCCTCGAAATCCTCAGTGAACAGTCGGGGCGGAATGTGCTTTATCATCTCGCCACGCGCCGTTTTGAGCTGCCGGAGCTGAAATTGCTGGTGGACGCCGTACAGGGCTCCCGTTTCATCACGGAGAAGAAGTCCCGCCAGCTCATCAAAAAACTCGAATCCCTCGCCAGCATCCACGAGGCCCAGCGCCTCCAGCGGCAGGTGCTGATCACTGGGCGCATCAAGGCCATGAACGAGAGCATCTTCTACAACGTGGACATGCTGCACGAGGCCATCAACGCCGACCGGCAGATCCGCTTCCAGTACTTCCAGTGGAACGTCCGCAGGGAGCAGGAGCTGCGCCACGGCGGGGAGTGGTATTGCATCAGCCCCTGGTGCCTGCTGTGGGACGATGAAAACTACTATCTCGTCGCCTACGATGCAAACGACCGAAAGATCAAGCACTACCGCGTGGACAAGATCCTGCGTCTGTCCATCACCGACAAGCCCCGCGAGGGCAAGCAGCAATTCAAGGAGTTCGACGCCGCGAAATACACGCGCGGTCTCTTCGGCATGTACGGCGGCAAGCTCACGCGCGTGACCCTTGAGGGACGCAGCAACATGGTCGGACCGCTGATCGACCGTTTCGGCAAGGACATCACGATCCAGCCGATCGACGACGATACCTTCACCGCGTCGGTCGAGGTCAGCGCAAGCCGTCACTTTATCGCCTGGATCATCGCGCTGGGCGACGGTGTGCGCATCACCGGGCCCAAATCGCTGGTGGAAGATATGCGCGCCGAGGCAAAGCGTCTTGTCGAATTGTATCCGTAAACCTTATGCGGCTTCGTCTTCCATCATCTCGTAATAATCGCTCTCGCTGCTGAACAGCACATAGCGCCCATCCACATAACCGTAATACCCGTTTCCTGCATAATATCCTTTCATTTTTGTGCGCCTCCTTTTTTCTCTCTGTACACAGTCTAACATATAACTTGTCCCAAAAGTTTCCCCCGGTTGCCGAACGGCGCCAAATCAAGAGAAACTTTTGGGACAAGTTTTCTTGTATAATAGAAGATGACAGCAGGATACTTCCGGCTGTCGAGAGGAGGCAAATCGAATGAAGCAGAAAACATATCTGCCTGGGAAACTCTGCGACCGGGTGCGCGATCTGCGCGAGGAATGGGGGCTGACGCGAAAGGAGCTTGCTGAACGAAGCGGCGTCGATGAAAGCCTGCTTGGACGCATCGAGAACAACAAAAACAAGAAGGTGTCGGACGAGGCGGTACAGGCCTTGGCACAATTTTTCTCCGTGTCCACAGATTTTCTTCTCGGTCTGACGGATATTCCCGACCGGAAGAATTACGATATTGAAGAGCTGGGGCTTTCCATTCAGGCAGCCCGGAATCTTTACACCGGCGCTGTCAATGTTCAGGTGGTCAACCTGCTGCTGGAAGATCCACAGTTCGCAGTTCTAAGCAACCATGTCGCGGACTTTTTTGACGAAACCATGGCGGCCGGATATGCTGCACGCAATCAGCTGTATGCATCGGTCAGCGAGGTGGTGGGACGTATCGGGAAGGAAGATGCCAAGCTGCGGGGTGCGGCGAGAAAGACGAGCAAGATCGTTTCCGCCATGTCCACACCGCTGTATGAAACAGAGCTCACGCAAATGCAAGCGGAGTTTCGGAGCATCATTGTTCGGCTGAAAAAGGAATTCCCGTCGCGGGTGGAGGAAATGAAAAAGCTGACACGGGAAGCTTTTCAAAACACGGTCGAGCATTTCACCAAGGGCGGCGAGGCTTCGCAGCTCATGCATGTTTCCGAAGAGGAGTTTGCCGAGAGATTCCGGCAGAGCCTTGCTTATCTCCCGGAGATCAGTGACCGGATTTCAGATGAGCTGCTGTCTGCTTTCATCAGCATCGCGCGTATAGCCGCGCAGAAAAAAGAATGAGCGATCTGGAAATAAAACCGTATGTCCCGCCGGAGTGGAAGACGATCAGCAACGAGGAGCTATGCGCGCTGGCACAGGCCGGCAGCGGACATGCGATGGATGTGCTGATCTGGCGCAATGAAGTTTTTCTCGCGGAGAGGGCTCGCAAAGTCTGGAACAAAGCATTTAAGAATACACAGGAGTATTCTGTAGATTTGGACGATCTCATGCAGGCCGCGAGGGAAGGCATGTGGAGAGCGATCATTGCGTTTAAGCCTTCTTACGGAACAAAGCTACTTACGCTTGCCGGAAAATGCATTGAGAACAAGTTGGCAGATCTTGAGAGAGAATACTTTTCAGACATCAAAGAGGAAAATGAAGGTTTCCGCGTGGAGGAGGATAAGCAGGAAGAGGAAGAGCCTCCGCACATAAACCTGCGTCTTCGGCCCGATGAATACAAGAAACGCCCGGAGCCAATGGCGCTTGCGCGAGAAACATCAGAAGAAATCTGCCGCTCGGTCAATTCTCTTGAACCGCGTGAAAAGAAGTACCTCTGCTATCGCTTTGGATATCCGTTTGATGATGAAGTACCCCAAAGGAAAGCTGCTGAACACTTCCTTTTGACACGTACCCGCGCGGATGAGCTTGAGCAGGAAGCGCTGCAACATTTCAGAGCCAGCCTGCACTGGGACACGCTTGATTACTGGATTGATGTCGAACACGAGGAAGAATGATACCAACGTGGTATCAACGAAGGTTCGGTTTGGTGTCATGGCCGCCGTGGTCAAGAAGCGTGATATCACTTGAACACGGTTTTGGTATCAACTGCCGGGAAACTGCCACCAACAAAGGGCATCTTTGACAGCAACGCTGGAAACCGTATGCAAAACCGGGGCTGCGATGTCGCTGCGGCGGGACGGGGGCTTTATATCCCTCCCGGCGCACCGTCCGGGGAACGATCTGACTACGGTCAGATCATCCCCCTGACTTTATCGGGCGAAGCATTCTGCTCGCTGCGGCTCGCAGAATCCTCCGCCCTGGCTGACGTGAAAGCTGGCTGCCTGTAAGCCGCATCCACCTTTCGCGTCCGCCGTGCGCCGGAAGGTATAACTCACTAGACCTTGCAAGCAAGATCGTTCGCCAAAGGAGGACTCCGCCCTCCCTTGGAACCCTCCCGGATGCCGACAGCACCATGTTCATCGCGGGGGAACATGGCCGCTGCCGCCATCTGTTTTCATGCAAGTGTGGACGTGGGGACGCATGTCAAAGACACACACTTGCATGAAAACAAAAAACGATTAGACTCTCCTTCAGAATTGGGGAAGAGTCTAATCGTTTTTAAAAGAACGTAAAAGTTTGTACTCGTTGACATTTGAGATATTTCTTTGAGTTCTTGAGATACTCGTTGAAAAATGATGCGCTTTGGGGTATAATAATAATTGTCAAATTTTAGGCTGCTTTTGCTCTGCAACGAGGAGGAAAATTCATGTCAATTTCTTATAACAAACTGTGGAAACTGATGATTGATAAAAACATCAACAAAACCAAGCTCCGTGAAGAAGCCGGGATTTCCTCCAATGCAATGGCAAAACTCGGCAAAAATGAATCTGTTCGTGTCGATGTCCTAGTGAAGATTTGTAATCGGCTCGGCTGCAAGATGGATGACATCATGGAGATTGTTCCGGATTCTGTAGGGGGTGAAGACGATTGAACTAAGAGCCCCAACAGTCACAACGGATTATTACAGATCTGCCAAAGGAATGCCTGTAATCGTTTGTACAAACTCTTCTCGAACATGGAAAAGAATTTCTGATGCTGGTTATCACGAACTTCGTGTTAATTTATCGCTTTCAAAAGCATTATTGCAATACAAGCCGGAAGAGCGCGCCTTATATGTTGAAAAAGAAATGCATAAACTGTTGGCCAAGCCCGAACTAATCTTAGTGACAGATTTTGAAATGCTTTTCGATCCCAGATATAAGATCGACGTCCTCAAAATCTTTTGTGATCGGGCACGACAGTATCCGTTGATTGTCAAATGGCCGGGCAGCGTTAGCCTCTCAAAGCTTATATATGGAGAATTCGGTAATCCAGATTATCACGAATATGATTGTGCGAACAATCAAGTTGTAATTGTCAGGTAGGAGGAAGCAAGATGAAATACTCTCAGCTTATCAGTTTTAATCCGATTACCACCGTCATCCAATTGACGGATGCCAATAAAACATCTGAAGAAGAAAAACTGGTACGCAGCTATGTCATGTCTGATGACATGGAGAAGCGTATTGCTGATAACATGATTGGCCAGCTCCAGTTTGAAGAATTTAATGATAACAAAGGTATCCTGCTAGTCGGTAACTATGGCACAGGTAAATCTCACCTGATGTCTCTCATTTCCGCAGTTGCACATGATGCAGGTTATCTCAGCATGGTGCAAAACAAAAATTTGCCAAGGACGCGGAAATAATCGCAGGCAAATTTGAAGTCTTGCGTATTGAAATCGGCGCATCTACTATGTCGCTGCGCGATATTATCCTCAGTAAAATTAAAGAAGATTTCAAAGCACGCGGAATTGACTTTTCCTATCCGGCGCAAAATGAAATCGTCAATAACAAAGGTATTCTCAACGATATGATGGTACTCTTTGCCGGAAAATACGGCGAAGACAAAGGCTACCTCGTAGTAATCGATGAGATGTTGGATTATCTCGGCGGCAGAAAAGAGCAGGAAGTAAAACTTGACTTCGGTTTTCTGCGCGAATTGGGTGAAGTTTGTACCAATTCCCGCTTCCGTATAGTATGCGGTGTCCAGGAGCAGCTCTTCGATAATCCCAATTTCTCTTTCGTTTCCGATACTTTGAATAAAGTCCATAAGCGATTTGAGCAGATGATTATCCAGAAGCAGGACACCGCTTATGTCGTATCTGAACGAATCCTGAAAAAGAACGACGAACAAAAAGCATGGATACGCCAGCATTTGCAGAAGTTTTGCAGTCTTTATTCCAACATGGCTGAAAACCTGGAACAGTATGTAGATTTGTTCCCGATCCATCCGGCTTATATTGAAGTTTTTAATAAAATGATTTCTGTGGAGAATCGAGAGGTTCTCAAGAGCATCAGCCAGCTCGTTCAGAGTAGACTTAACGATGATGTCGATGAAGAAGCTCCCTGTATTATCTCCTTTGACACATACTGGCCTTTTATCAAGAGCAACAGCGCGCTTCGCTCTAAGGCGGATATCAAGGAAGTGATTGACAAGAGTGGCAAGCTGGAGGACATCTTGCAACACTCCTTCCCTAAAAAGCTATATAAACCGTTGGCAATCAAAATCATATATGCACTGAGCGTCCACCGCCTGACCACCGGCGATATCAGTATCCGGGCTGGTTTGACAACAGAAGACCTTCGAGATGATCTTTGCCTTTATCTTAACGGTATGCCGGATCAGAGCTCCGAGACTTTGCAGGGCATAGTGTACGTGGTTATGAAAGACATCATGACCACGGTTTCCGGCCAGTTTGTAGAGCACAACGACGATAACGGCCAATACTACCTGGATCTGAAGAAGGATATCGACTACGACGAGAAGATCACGCAGCGGGCCGCCATGATTGAGGACGACCAGCTCAACCGCTATTTCTTCACGGTCGTATACAAGTGCCTTGAATGGAATGCACAGGAGAAAGTAACCAACTTCAATATCTACGAGCATATGCTCAACTGGGCCTCTCACAGCATTTTCCGAAATGGGTATTTGTTCTTGGGAACGCCTGAAAACCGTCCTACAGCTCAGCCGCCAGAGGATTACTATATCTATGTCCTGCCTCCGTATGGAGACATCAGCTATCAGGACGGGAAAAAATCGGATGAAGTTTTCTTTGCCTTTCGCCATAATGAAGAATTTAAGAGTACCCTGAAGCTCTATGCAGCGGCACTTATGATGCAGGAGCTGGCGGAGGAGAAAAATAAACCGACTTATGCTTCCAAGGCCGAAGGTTACCGCACAAAGCTGTCCAAGTATCTGAGCAATAATAAAAGCACTTGCTTCGATGTGATCTATCGGGGTGAGAAGCATACTCTTGTGGAAATATTGAAAGGCCAATGCAAGATCACCACGCCGTTCAAGGAAATTATGGATTTGGCTGCGGCTACATGTCTGGATGACTATTTTTCAGCAAAATATCCAGAGTATCCCAAATTCAAAACACTGATCACAGCGAATAATCAGGCGGCTATCATCCGGGCTGGCATCGACCGCTTTGGCGGAAAGCAGGAGAAAATGGCCGACTTGCTGCTGGACAGCTTTGGCTTGATTGACAATGACAAGATTACCGTTGCAGGCTCTAAGTATGCCAAATACTATATTGACATGCTTAACAAACAGCCCGCCGGTCATGTTGTCAACTTCAGCGACATTTTTGAAGAAACTTATGACGGTTATGTAGATAAGAGGTTTAAGCTCTCCAATGCATTGATGCCAGTGGTTTTTCTGGCTATGGTTCATACGGGCAATGCAGTTATTGCCATAGACGGCGGCAAAACCATTACAGCATCTGATCTGGAGAACATTGCAAAAATCGTTCCCAATGTAAGCGACCTTCAGACCTTCAAATATATTTCCAAGCCAAAGGATATTCAGCTGCCAGAACTGGTGCGTCTGTTTGAAGTCCTTGGACTCCCTACTGGGCAGATCATCAACCCGGCTAACCGGGAAGCTGGACTGATTTCTATGCAGGAAAAGACCAAGGCTGCCGTAAACACGGCGGTCAAAGCGGCCAGCAAACTGAGTGGAGACTTCACACTCTGGGGAGAACCATTGGCTCCTGACCATATCGTTTCCGGTTTCAAAGATTCTGGAAAGCATATTCTGGATGTATTCTCCAATTTCCCCTCTCGTTTTAACACCGTAGCCAAACTGAATAACTTTACCTATTCTAGAGAAGAAATCGATCAATTGGAGAAAGATATACGGAATGTTGAGCTTGTGCTTGCTTATGATACATTCCGCAATGAGCTTGCCGCGGATGTAAGCTACATGATGAATCTGGACCAGATGGAGCTGGATTCTCTGGCGGACCTTCTCGCAAATGCGAAAGACAGCTTTCGTGAGATCCGCGACGCCATCCCGGAGGATCTAGATGGTGAGGGAGCTGCAGCCGATGTAAAATCCGTTCTGGATAAGGTTAAGGAAAAATATATCGAGATCTATATGGAAGAGCACGGCAAGCGCCGTCTTGGTATTCTAGACGCGCAGCGCAAGGGAGATTTGATTACATCAACAAAGCTTGCTAATCTAAAGAAACTGAAGAATCTCAGCATTTTCTCTGCATCCAAGGTGGATGCCATTGATACGGAGTTATCCGGGCTTAAACCCTGTTATTCTCTTACGTCGGACATGTTAAAGTCCAGCCATGTGTGCATCAAGTGCGGCTTTACGCTTGGCAGCGGTGATCCTGTCGTGCAAGGCGCTCTTACCACTATTGAAGAAAAAATGGATGCATTGCTAAGCGACTGGGAGGAAAAACTGTACAACGCCCTATCCGACCCATGGTTGGCAGAGCAGATGTCTTATTTAAAAACCCAGCAGCGCGCCGTTATCAAAGAGTTTCTCCAGACTCGAAAGCTGCCGGATGTAGTTGACACGTATTTTATTGATGCTGTATCTGCGCTGTTAGAAGGGTTTGAGCCAGTGGCCATTTCTGCTGAGGAATTCATGGACAAGCTGGACGCGCTTGGCCCCTGTGATATAGATACTTTCAAGGATAAAATCAGCGAGCTTCTCCAAAATTATACGCAGGGGAAAGACGCGGACAAATTACGCATAGTACTCAAACGCTGAGGAGGTACTGAATGTTCTTTTTCGATTCTGATCCGAACAGCCAGCAGAACGACCTGCTGGCCACGTTGGATAATTTGATTGGCAATTGGGAAAACGAGGTCGTGGAATTCAAAGAAGCCAACAACGACTATGATCGTGAAAAAATAGGAAAATATTTTTCTGCGATCAGCAATGAGGCGAATCTAAAGGGCATTCAGTTCGGATGGCTAATATTCGGTGTACGAAACAAGGATAAACAGATCCTTGGCACCGACTATCGTGACACCAAGGGCTTGGAAACTTTGAAGCAGGAGATTGCTGCCGGAACTACAGGGAGTATTTCTTTTATTGAGATATATGAGATTTATCCGGTGGTGGAGGGTGAAAAGAAACGGGTCATCATGTTTCAGATTCCCGCTGCCGTAACCGCTATTCCAACAGGGTGGAAGAATCACTTTTACGGCAGAAACGGAGAATCTCTTGGTGCACTCTCAGCAGAAGAGTATGATCGAATCCGTGGGCAGGAAAAGAAGGATTGGTCCAAACAGTTTGTTGAAGGGGCGACCTTGGCGCATCTTGATAAGGCGGCTATACAGTTGGCACGGCAAAACTACAAACTTAAAATGAATCGGCCCTATATTTCAGAAGAAGTAGACCGCATGTCGGATGCTGAATTCCTGACCAAGCTCAAGCTGATGATTAACGGCAAGCTTACCAACGCAGCCATGCTCCTTCTCGGAAATGAGGATTTCGATTATCTGTTTGCGGCTGCGCCGGAGGCGTCATGGAGACTCTATGATTCTTCTGAAGCAATCAAGGATTACGAGATATTTAAGATTCCCTATATCACCGTTAGCGACAGGATCTTTGCAAAAATCCGCAATCTGAACTATCGGTATATGCCGAATCAGATGACGCTTTTCCCCAATGAAATCAAACAATATGACACATGGCTCCTTCGAGAGCTGATGAATAACTGCATTGCTCACTCAGACTACACAATTGGCGGGCGCATTTATCTGAACGAGTTTGAAGATAAACTGATCTTGACGAATCCCGGCTCATTTCTGCCAGGCAGCATTGAACCGATCCTCCAACCCAGCTATAATCCACCATTTTATCGCAACCAGCTTTTGGCGGAGACGATGGTAAAGCTAAACATGATTGACACGCAGACCATGGGAATCAGACGGGCTTTCAAAATCCAGCAGGAGCGATATTTCCCACTTCCTGACTACGACTTTTCTACAAAAAGGCAGGTTCAGGTCACCATTTACGGGAAAATACTGGATCTCAATTATACACGGGTTTTGTATGATAATCCCAGCTATGATCTGACCACAGTTTATCTGATTGACCGTGTCCAGAAGCATGAGCCGATCAATAAGGATGCGGTTAAATACCTGCGAAAGCTGGGCGTAGTCGAAGGAAAGGTCCCAAATCTCTACATTTCTGCCAAGGTAGCGGAAAGCATTGATGAGAAAGCCCAGTACGTTAAGAACAAAGGTTTTGACGACGAAGCATACAAGAAGTGGATTATCAGCTATCTGGAGACCTATCACAAGGGAACCAGAAGGGAATTCCTTGTTCTCTTAGATGATAAACTCCCGGCAACAATGGACGCAAAAAAGAAGGAGTCCAAGGTGAAGAATCTGCTTCAAGCCCTTAAAAATGACGGGTTGATCACAACGGATTCTCCAAACAAAAGATTGGCTAACTGGATATTGACGAAATAATTTAACCAATCTTCTAACCAATCTTTAACCAATCCGTATCCAATCAAAGGAGAAGAAAGATGGAACGCAGAAAACTGACCAAAGAGGATCTGGACAAGGTCCGCCATATCGAAGGCTTCCCCATCGGCAAGGATGAGGATATCATTGCGCTGTCTGATGCCCCCTATTATACCGCCTGCCCCAATCCCTTCATCGAGGATTTCATCCGGGAAAACGGCACTCCTTATGACGAGGCTACGGATGATTATCACCGGGAGCCCTTTGCCGCCGATGTGAGTGAAGGGAAAAACGACCCTATTTATAATGCACACAGCTATCACACAAAAGTCCCGTATAAAGCTATCATGAGGTATATCCTGCATTATACGAAACCCGGAGATATCGTTTTAGATGGGTTTTGTGGTACGGGAATGACGGGCGTAGCAGCACAGATGTGTGGCTGCCCAGATCCCGCATTCAAGATGAAAATCAGCGCAGAAATGAAAGAAGATCAGATTGAATGGGGCGCTCGTCGAGCAATCCTGAGCGACCTTTCTCCTATGGCAACATTTATTGCCTACAATTATAACAATCCAGCAGATTATATCTCATTTGATGAACAAGTAAGAGAAATACTAGATGGCTGCGAAAAAAAATATGGCTGGATGTATCAAACTCAGCATGTAGATGCAAATGGGAATCCCGTCTTCGGAATTGATGGGCAGCCACTGACCGGAACAATCAATCATATTCTTTGGTCCGATGTGTTTATTTGCCCTCAATGCTCATCTGAGTTTTCGTTCTGGGATGTTGCAGTTGATGAGAAGGCATGTAAAGTCAGAGAGATTCTAACTTGTCCCTGCTGTGGAAGTAAGATTAAGAAAAGTGAGTGTATACACGCATTTCAAGATGAATATGACCCATACATTGATGAGGTGATTCGCCCAATAAAACAGGTGCCGGTTAAAATCAGTTATTCTATAGGAACCCACAGATATGAGAAGACGCCTGATAAAAAGGATTTTGAAACCATTGAGAGAGCGAAAAGAGCGAAATGTGAAGAGTGGTTTCCTACGAGTAGAATGCCTATCGGCCGCGAAAGTCGACGCAATGATCAAATTGGGATGACGCATACGCATCACTTTTATCATGACAGTTCTATCAAAGAAATGGCATATATATGGGACAAAGCGGTTAAAGCAGATGACAAATGCATTGGCCATCACATAATGTTTGCTCATTCAGCCGCAAACCAATACCTGTCAAAAATGAGGCGGTTTCGCCCGGATAAAAAAGGCGGCGGTCCTCTCTCAGGTACTCTATACGTTTCTTCCTTAATGACCCCGCCCAACCCCGTCCTTTCTATCAGGAGAAATGCTCAGAGCATTGCAGAAGCAATGACTATTGAGAAGTTTGAGCAAGGAAAAGTCTGTATTTCAACCAACAGCCTCACAACACAAAACGGCATCCCATCAAACTCAATTGACTATGTTTTTACTGATCCTCCGTTCGGCGGTAATTTAAACTATTCTCAATTAAATTTCTTGTGGGAAGACTGGTTGAAAGTAGTTACTGCAACTAATGAAGAGGCTATTATCTGTGATACTCAAGGGAAACAGCTGATTGATTACCAGGCGTTAATGACTCGCTGCTTTCAAGTCTATTACAATGTCTTAAAACCAAATCATTGGATGACAGTTGAGTTTCACAATTCACAAAATTCGGTTTGGAATTCTATCCAAGAAGCAATACAGCGGGCAGGGTTTATTATTGCAGATGTTCGCACACTAGATAAAAAACAGGGCAGTTTCAAGCAAGTCACTACAACAAGCGCTGTCAAGCAAGATCTTGTCATTTCTGCATATAAACCCAAAGATAGCTTTAGACGAGAGTTTCTCGACAAATCCGGCTCCCTGGAAACCGCATGGGCCTTTGTGCGGCAGCATCTCTCCAATCTCCCTGTTGTTGTAGATGCCAACAAAGACGGCAAAATTGACATCCTTGCTGAGCGTCAGGCCTACCTCCTCTTTGACCGCATGGTGGCCTACCACATTATGCAGGGAATTCCGGTCCCTCTGGATGCGACAGACTTTTATCGTGGTTTGGACGAACATTTCCTCAAGCGCGACGGGATGTACTTCCTCCCTGAGCAAGTCAATGAGTATGACATGGCCCGCGTTGAAAACGATCTCGAAGATGTGCAGATGAGTTTTATTGTCAGCAATGAGAAAACGGCCATCTCCTGGCTGTATGCACAACTGGACACACCCCAGACCTATGCCGAGCTGCAGCCAAAATTTATGCAGGAGGTTCGTTCCATCGACAAGTTTGAAGCATTGCCTGAACTTTCGGTCCTGTTGGAAGAGAACTTCTTACAGAACTTCGATGGCAAATGGTATATCCCCGACATCACCAAGGAAGCGGACATGGCCAAGCTCCGCGAAAAGAGTCTGCTGAAGGAATTCGACGGTTACCTTGCCACGCGCGGCAAATTGAAGCTTTTCCGCTCCGAGGCCATCCGCGCGGGCTTCGCCAAACTCTGGAAGGATAAAAACTATAAACTGATCGTCACAACTGCCGAACGCCTCCCCGAGCAGGTCATTCAGGAAGACGACAAGCTGCTCATGTACTACGACATCAGCCTGGGTAGAGTATAAGTTATGGACAAGAAAGAGATTGAAGAAAAATCATCCGACATTTCTCCTAAAGAACTTGAAATGCAGGCAGAAGCCCTCTATTCTCATGTCAAGGATATTTCGTTACTGAAATATGAGTCTGAGCTTCGTAGAGAGGACTCTCTCATTCAGCAATCAAGTCACATGCAGACAGCTTTTTCTTTTATGACAGCAGCGGTCTTTATGGTATTTCCGATCCTTATCGAACATCGAGGAAAAGTTAGCTTAGACTTTTTCTTCTGGGCTGGATCTACTATTACTATTTCACTGCTTGCAAGTTTGCTTTTTGCTTCCCTTGCACAACGGCGCGTTTTGAAAAAAACTTTTATGAATATCCCAGAAATAGAGAAATTTGTATCAGATACATATTCAGACACATTATCAAAAGCCGCACAATTAAAGCAGTGGGTACAGGTTGTAGGGGATGTTCAAGTAAGCCTGAGCGAAGCAAATAATACCCGGGTACTACTGATCAGATGGTCTATGGGATGCTTCTTTTTCACAATTGGGCTGATAATACTATGGTATGTTATTGGTCTCTTTATTTTGTATTAAATAAAAGGTTGGGATATACTTATGAGCGCAAAATCTAATAATGAAAGCTCTTCTTCAACAACATCACCGAATCCCATGAAACAACCAGCGCCGCCACCAATGCCAACAACCACACATAGGGATGGTGTAGAACTTGACTTTAGGAGACCGCCAAATGGAAACAAATGAATCATCCAAAGTCGACAAGGTTTTATCTTCTAATATGCAAGATACGCAGGAAACAAGTGCCTCACAATTTGAGAATCCAATGTCGGCTGTATCAGTTCCTATCATGCCATTAAACATTCAACTATTTTCCAATAATGGAACAAAAGCATCCAATAAGAGCAGTGGCAAGTGAATAATTGTTGTTTTTCCGGAGGCCTTTACCATGCTGAAGAAAGGTACAATTGTTAAAACCATTTCAAATGAGTACGTTGTCCAAAACCAGGTAAACCAAGGCGGAAATGGCGCAATCTTTAAAGTGAACGATGACTCGAGTACGGTATATGCGCTGAAAGCAATTGATCGTACAAAAACATCAAAGGAAAAGCTGAAGAGATTTCACAATGAAATTGCATTTTGTAGTAATAACCATCATCCTTGCATCGTATCTGTTCTGGACAGCGGAACATACACTTCGGATTCAGATGATCTCGTTTTTTACATAATGCCGTACTATCCGAATACACTAAGGGATTTGATCAATACTGGCATTTCCGGGGATCGCGCATTGGTGTTATTTTCGGAGATTGCAGAGGGATTGAAATTTGCTCATCAGAAAGGTGTTTGGCACCGGGATATAAAGCCGGAGAACATCCTCATTGATGAACAAGGGCATGCTGTCATTGCCGATTTTGGAATTGCTCATTTCTGCGAAGAGGAATTAGCGACATTTGTAGAGACAGCAAAGCATGACCGCCTTGCCAATTTCCAGTATGCGGCGCCAGAGCAGAGAAACCGTGGACAAACTGTTGATGGCCGAGCTGATATATTCTCTTTGGGCCTTATTCTGAATGAAATGTTCACAAGGACTATCATTTCTGGAGTTAACTATCAAACAATCGCAAATGTTAATGGTAAATATGCATATTTGGATGAGATTGTCTCCAGGATGATTTGCCAAAACCCGCAGGACAGGGTGTTCCCGGTAGAAAAGATCGCATTTGAGATACTTGCTTTACAGAAGGAAGCAGAAAATGCGCAGAAACTACGAGAACTCGCAGCGGAACAATCAAATATCGATTTGAAATCTGGCATTATTGAAGCACCGAAAATTATAAACGTTGGCTACGATAGTGGAAGGCTCATCATGCACTTAGATGTTTTTCCTGACGATCCTGCTTGGCTTGATTGTTTGCGTTTCGGTACATATATGCGCTCATATATTCCGGGCTATGATCCTCGACATCTTGAAAAAATGGGCAACAATATATTGGCAATGATTGTTCGTAATGCCGACACTAACACAATGAAACAAATTCTTGGGCATGTAAAAACGTGGCTTCCTGCGGCAACAACAGAATATAATAAGCAGATTCTACGCAGAAATCAGCAAGAAAAAGAAGCTGAAGACAGCAGAATCAGAGAAGAAATAAAACGAATGAAAAAGGAAAACGAAATACGGGAAGCTTTGAAAGCATTTAATTAACATTGGAGTTTATTATGTTCAATATTGGAGATTTTGTTTTTGATATAAACAGAAAAGAACGGGTCCAGATCGTGGATATCACCACGGTCTGGGGTTTCGTGACCTATAAGGTCTTCGACCCGGTTACCGGCGCAGTGTACAAGCTCTCTGCTGACGCTGTGGAAGCAGAAACGCGGGAAAACCATGCCAATGAATACACCGTGCGCTATATTGCCATGCTTGCAAAAATCAAAAGCGAAGTCTCCGAGGGAACTCTTTCCAAACTCTCCAGCGGGATTATTCCGCTGCCGCATCAGCTTCATGTGTTAAATCGTGCCGTCAGTAACAACAATATCCGCTACATTCTTGCTGACGAGGTCGGCCTTGGTAAAACTATTGAAGCAGGGCTTATTATTAAGGAGTTAAAGGCCCGTGGCCTGATAAGCCGAATTTTGGTGGTATGCCCGACCGGCCTGGTCACGCAGTGGAACTTGGAGATGCAGGAGAAGTTTGGGGAGAAGTTTCACATTATCTTGCCGGAAGAATATAATACCATCCGAAAAATCACCGATCACGATGATGTCTATGGCCAGTTCGATCAGGTTATCTCCCCAATGGATTCCATTAAACCTTTGGAAAAGCGCACTGGATGGTCAGAGGATCAGATCGAGAAATACAATGAAGAGCGTATTTATTCCATCATCAACAGCGGCTGGGACCTAATCATTATTGATGAAGCCCACCGTGTTGCAGGGTCCACTGGAGAGGTAGCCCGTTACAAGCTGGGAAATCTGCTTGCTGCGGCGAGCCCATATCTGTTGCTGCTGACTGCTACCCCGCATAACGGTAAAACAGAGCCATTTTTGCGGCTGATCCGGCTGGTGGATGAGAAAGCTTTCCCCAATATGAAGGCTGTCGTTAAGGAGCAGGTTGCCCCCTATGTCATCCGGACAGAAAAGCGGGAGGCCATTGATAACAATGGCGAGCCGCTTTTCAAGAAACGGAATACCCATATCGTAGAACTGCACTGGGATCAGCGACATTCCATGCAGCGCAAGCTCTATGAGATGGTATCTGAATATGTTGCTAAAAATTACAACAAGGCCATGCGCAATCGCGGCAAAAACATGTGGATTGTCTTTCTGCTTATTATGATGCAGCGATTGGTCACCAGCAGTACTACCGCAGTTCGGCAGAGCCTACAGAAGCGAATCCAGATTCTCGAAGCACAGGCCTTTCGGTTTAAGTCTATGACCGAAGCTGAATTTGCAGAGCTTGATATGGAAGAGAGTCTCGACGACGCAATTACCGCGTTCTCGTTGGATATCAAAGAAGAGATCAAAGAGCTGAACCAGATTGTCAATGTAGCCCAACAGGCGGAATATCAGTACTTGGATGTAAAGATTGAGCCTCTGTTGGAGATTGTAGAGAAACTGTTCGGAGAGGATCGCAACCGAAAACTGATTATTTTTACCGAGTTCGTAGCAACACAGCAGTATTTGAGTAAATTGCTTATCGGACGTGGGTATTCCACCTCGCTTCTCAATGGCAGCCTCGCTATTGAAGAAAGAAATGCTGTTTTGGCTGAATTTCGTGATAAGACAAACATTTTGATTTCGACGGATGCCGGCGGCGAGGGCTTGAACCTCCAGTTTTCCAATTGTATCATTAATTACGATTTGCCTTGGAATCCCATGAAAATTGAGCAGCGCATCGGACGCGTAGATCGTATTGGGCAGCAACGGGATGTAGAGGTCTATAACTTCATCCTTGCTGACACAGTGGAAAGCCGTGTGAAGGATGTTCTTGAGGAAAAGTTATCTGTTATTCTAAAAGAGATCGGCATTGATAAATATGCTGACGTTCTGGACAGTGAGACGGCAGGGGTCAACTTTACCGACGCCTATTTGAAATCAATTCGCAGCCCCCAAAATATTAACTATAATATTCAACCTGTAGAGGAAGACCTTAGAACGCAGGTACGGAATACCCTTCGTGTTAAAGACTTGATACGTGAAGAAAAGGATCTGACCAGCCTGGTCGGAGCGGATACCTCGTTTGATATAGACTCAGCGCTTCGAGCAATGATGGCTTGGTATGAGAGTTCTCGTGGTAATCCCGTCCTTCCGTTGGATACATATAGTATCAATGATGAACGAATCATCAGGCATCTTCGGCAGGAAATCCATCAGGATGTTCAGACGGAGCTACTATGTGTTAGTATTCAACATTTTACTGGAGAAAAAGGCTGGTTCATGCTCTGGCATTTGTCAGTTTCAGCGAATGGCAGCGGTGGAAAAACACTACCTGTTTTTATCAATGACGCAGGTATCCTCCGACCGTTAGCGGGAAAACGTATTTGGAATGCACTTCTGGACGAAACAAACGTCATAACCGCCACGCCATACGCTCCTATCGAATCATTACAGCTTGCGAAACTAAAAGAGGCATCACAAGAATATGCTTACGATACATTTCATGAGATGTGCACTGACTATAATCGCCGAATAGAGGAAAACCATACAAAATATAGCTATGCACTATCCCTCCGATTCGAGGCAGCAGATCGTATCGGTATAGCGAACATTCGGAATCATAAGCTTAAATCCTTGATTCAAGAAAAAGAAGACGTGGAAGCACAATATCTTCTGGATAAGCAGCTTTGTCCTGACTTCCATTTGGAATTGCTGATACGCATGGAGTGAAATATGATCGCAGACAGAGTACGCAGGCTTTTACAAACTGAATATGAAAAGCGGCTCATGATCTTTGATTTTGAGAACATATCGTCCTGCGTCGATTATGTATCTCTATTGCGTACCAACGATTTCAGCGTCTATTTCTATGACGATATAGAACGTATCAGGTACAAATATGAAACAGAGATGCGATATACGAAGACGCCGTGCGCTATTATCGTAACAGCTCATCTCTATGTTCCAACAGATATTCGCCGGAACTTTTGCGAGATTGAGCTTTCTCTTACAAACCTTTATCCACGAATGGATGCGGACATTCTTAAAGTACACTTTCGAGATATTGAGCTGATAGATTTCTCGTACGACGAATTTGAACAGCGCTGCCTTTTAAAAGAGGAGACAGCACATTTCCTTCAGAATGTCACATTTGGCGAGCAAAACGTCAGAGAGTTTATTGCTGCATCCGAGGCAAAAATTGCTGAAAAGCTGAAAAGTGACCTGGTGTTTTCGGAATGGATAAATATCGCCAAAGAGAATGCAAAGCTTGAGAAATATGCCTGCCTCTATAGTATTCAGCGCGATCAAAGCTTTATTGACGAGGCTTTTTCCTCTTTCATTTTTTCAAGATATGGCAAGCTTTCCCATGCAGTATCAAGTGAAGCCCCTGTAATGCTGCGCGATGTAATAGGTAGAATAGCTACAGGAGAAAAAATTGCATTACTCGTGGCAGACGGCATGTCAATGTTTGACTTTGAAATTCTGTCGGATTATATGACAGATTACGATTATTCTTTTGGTGCTTCTTTTGCGTTAATCCCAACAATTACAAGCATATCGAGACAAAGTTTGTTATCTGGAAAATACCCGCAGCAACTTGAATCTCCTTTTACGCTGACAAAGGAGGAAAGCGGCTTTTATGCAGCCGCACAGGAACACGGCTTTAACAAAAAGGAAATATGGTATAGCCGTGGATACAACAAACAGCCGGATGTTTTCACCCGATTTGCGGCAATAATAGTTAATGATATAGACGATATGGTGCACGGCCAAAAGCAAGGACGTCTTGGAATGTATCAGGATGTCAATCTCTGGGCCAAAGAGGGAAAACTATTGCGGCTTATAGATAGCCTGCTCCAACGCGGTTTCAAGGTCTATCTGACAGCAGATCATGGAAATACACTTTGCACTGGCGGCGGCGGGATCAAACGTACAGGAGTCGAGACAGAAACAAAGTCCAGACGAATGATTGTGCTTAAAGATTTTGCCGATGTGTCCGATGAACTTGCTACCAGAACATTTGTTTATCCCGGATATTACTGTGATCGAAAATTTCAATACAGAATCTGTAAGGGAAGGACTTCATTCGACAATAAAAACGAAATTGTTATGACGCATGGAGGGATTTCTCTTGAAGAGGTTGTTGTCCCATTCGTGGAAGTGAGGAAAAAGAATGGCTAAAATGATAGGATTGTCACGGGCAATAAAACAGGAGTGGTTAGACAAAACCGTTGATATGGTACTAGAAGGGATGAACCCGGAAGATATAAAAAAAACTCTGCGGGAGTATATTTCCTTTGAACTAAATAGTCAGGATAATATTCGCAAGTCAAGCGATATTCTGATGAATCTTTGGGTACATCCTTTTGACGACGAAGCAAGCAACAATATCCGAATTAAAGCTCTTGAAGCTATTCGCGGTGGAAACACAGATAGAATGGCGTTTCATTGGTGCATGTTTCTCTTATATTATCCAGTGTTTGTTGATGTGACAGGCACGATTGGAAAACTGTCTTCTATGCAGGATGCTTTCACACTTAGCTGGCTTAAAGAAAAAATATATGAGCAGTGGGGCGAACGCACGACCATGGTCCATTCGCTTGATAAAATAATGCAAACAATTCGCCAATTAGGAGCTGTAAATTCAAAGGCTGGAGTTTACACTGTAAACCATTACTTTATGACGGACGAACAGACAAGAATCATTTTGATGAAAACAATACTCGCGTTGAAAATAAAACCATACTACGAGCCGGCTGAATTAGCGTCAGTTGCGCAGATGTTTCCTTTTGATTATGAAGCTTCTTCTGATATTGTGTTTGGTTCCCAGTCTTTTGAACTCGGTAGTTTTGGGGGCAATCCAGTCGTTGTTGGTTAAACACATGGAAAGTACATTGTTTTTGAAAGAGCGAAGCGCGATACCGCTTACATCATGGATGGTGGTCACCAAGATACCATGCATGATGCCACGCATGATAAGTTTTGACTATCTTTTGGAATGATCTCAAGTTTTGCTGTGGATCAATATAAAAGCCAGTGTTTTCAATGCTTCGCATTGAGTAGCTATCTTTTGACTATCTTTTGAATTAGCGTGAAATACATTCGGCTCTGTGTGCAATAATCCGGTCATTGCGGATTTGTTCCACCGTATGAAGTTCATGGAACAGCGCGGAAGTGCCCTGCGCAAGATCATCAGTGGAACTGAAAAGTTTCCCGCATACATCAAAGAGTCGTGCCCGTAATTTCGCTCCACAGCAACGGATTTCCGCACCGTTCGGATTACAACATAGTCACAGGGGACTATGTTGGTAACTATGATACCGAACATGATGTGAGGCTTGCAGCTCGCAATGACTTTTGCATAACGCTAAAAAACAAAAAAGAACCCGGAATCACTGTGCACCGTTATCAGGCGGCGCAAGTGATTCCGGGCTTTTTTCAAAAATAAGTTGACAAATCCCGTTTCTGCAGGTATTATTTAGCTGAAATATAATTCACTGAATTACAATTCAGCATTAAAGGAGGGCCTCTTATGTTTGTTGCCAGGTCGGAAGAGCTTTCTCAACTTGTGTCTGCGATGAAAAGAAGCAATCATGCTGCGCTTGTTTACGGAAAGCGGCGTGTCGGCAAAACGCGGCTGATCAAGGAGGCCCTACAGCAGCAGGATAAAACAGCCATTTATTATGAATGCATCAAGGGTACTGTAAAGGAAAATGTGGATGCTTTTGTGAAGGTGCTGCTTGCGGAGCATGTGCTGCCATTTACGTCCTCATTTGAAACATTCCAGGATGTTTTCGCGTTCCTGAATTCACTGCCCCGAGAGTTTGTTGTCGTCATCGACGAGTATCCCTATCTGAGTACCTTTGTCGAATCCCAGAAGATCGATTCTGTTTTCCAGAGCATCGTAGATTCAAAGCTTGGCAATATCAGCCTGATTCTCTCCGGCTCACAGATCAGCGTCATGAAGAACCTATTGGAAGAGAAAGACGCCCTTTATGGGCGCTTTGGCCTGATTATCCATTTGCAGGAGTTAAATTACCGGGAAGCGGCAGCCTTCTATCCCTCCAAGACACCCTATGAAAAGATCGCGTTCTACAGTGTTTTCGGCGGCTCGCCCTTCGTTCTTCAACAACTGCGCGATGAGGAAACCCTGGAAGAAAACATTGTCCGGACGATCCTGGCACCCAACAATCCGGTCAATCTGTACGCATCCAATATCCTGCTGTCCGATTACACCAACGCCGCAAACGCGGAGCGGATTCTGGCAGCTCTCGGCAACGGAAAGAAAAGGTATACAGAGCTTGAGAACAAGCTGCAATCCAACAGCACGGGGAATCTTGCCAAGCAGATGAAATCCCTGGTTTCCATGGAACTGGTGCGTCAGGTAGCGCCAATCAACAAGCCCAACGACGCAAAGAAGAAATATTACGAGATCAACGATAATCTGATACGCTTCTACTATGCCTATGTTTACCCCAACAAGAGCGCACTGCAAATGATAGGTGCGCGCACATTCTTTGAGCAAATCGTTTCTCCTACACTGCTGTCCGAGTTCGTCCCACACCGATTTGAAGAGCTATGCCGGAGCTTCTTCTCTCAGCTTGCAAAAAGCGGCAGGCTTCCCGGAATCACGAACATCGGCACTTATTACTACGATGATCCTGCCCGTCGTCGAAACGGCGAGTTTGATGTTGCTCTCGCGTTTGGGGATGAATATGAGATTTATGAAGCGAAGTATTATCAGAATCCAACGACGCTTGATGAAATACACAGGGAAGCAGGCCAGGTTCGAGAGATCGACGCGTTAAAAGTCGTTCGCTTGGGCTTCATTGCTGCTAACGGCTTTGCAAAGCGTGAGGACGGATACTCCTACTATAATGGCGAGGATCTGTATCAGCTGTCTGCTATACTGAAAAAATACTGATAAATCCACTGTTTTTGCGTGTTCGATAAGCACTGGGAAATGGTATAATAAATGAATAGAATAGCGTTGCTCTCACGGCACCTATTTCAAAGGGGGAAAAAATATGAGCAATAATGATGAAATCATTGGCCACGCTAATCCACACACGATTAAGAAATTTGAGCTGATCGAAAAGTATGTTGAGGCATGGGCGCATAAGCTCCTTCAAAACCCGTATTGCAACGGCCTTGTCTTTATTGACTGTATGTCCAACAGCGGAGAATATGTTGACGATGATGGCAACCAGGTATTCGGCACCCCAGTACGAATCGCAAAATATCTCCGTGACATTTCAGGGCAGTATCGCCAGAAGCAAATCGATTTATACTTTAGTGACTTAAGTTCCGGGAAAACAGCGCATCTCGCTACGCTTATGCCGCAGGAGAAAAACAACTACCATATCCATATTTCGACTGAGGACGGAAATATTCTTGCAAAACGGATCGGCAGCAGGATAGAAAGCAATAAACACTACCTTCTCGTTTACGATCCCTTCGATGCCTCTATAGATTGGAGGGCTATCCTGCCATTCATAAATAGTTGGAGCGAAGTAATCATTAATCACATGGTATCTGATCCTATCCGAGCGGTCAGAAAGGTCAAGAAAGAAGAAGCCAGAAACAAGTACGAGCAAACATACCTGATGGATCTGGAGAGACTGGTACCTTATGGTAGCGATAAAAAAGCATATGAACAGCGCGTAGAGGCAATCATTACAGCCCTTCACCGCAATCGTTTCCGCTCTTTATATATCGCTGCGTTTCCGTTTTTCAATGAGAAAAATGCAATTGTGTACAATCTGATCCATTGTACAAGCAACATCAACGGGTTTAAACTGTATAAACAGTCAGCATGGCAGACCTTCGGGGGAAAGTCTTCCACGAAAAATACTCATGGCTCGGAAAACCAGCTCATGCTTGATTTTTCAGGTGAGGGCATTGCTAAGACGCAGGCTGATGAGTCCTGTTATTACATAAAAGACATTGCGGATTATCTGCAGGATGCCTTTGATGGCCAGATAAATGTGCCGTTTGACAGATTGTGGGATTTGCTTGATGAACATCCGATTTTTCCGTCCGACGGTTTCAGAAATAAAATTAAAAACGAGCTGAAGCGTAGCTATGGCGCAAAAACTACTCGTGATAAGATCAGTTTTTCTCAGAAGGGATACGCGAAATGAAAAGCATCAAGGGCTACATAGAAAGAAAAACCATGCTCTATAAGACAGGTGTCGAGTATGGGGATTATACTATGAATCACATACAAGGCTGTGCTCATGGCTGTAAATATCCATGTTATGCCTTTATAATGAAGAAGCGCTTTGGGCAAATAAAATCGTATGAAGAGTGGATAGAGCCATATTTAGTTTCAAATACCATTGAGTTGCTTGATGCAGAAATACCTCGGCTGAAAAACAAAATAGCGTCTGTACATCTCTGCTTTTCCACAGACCCGTTCATGTACCAGTATCCTGAAATCGCGAAAATGAGCACTTCCGCCATTAAGAAATTGAACTCTGCCGGGATAAAGTGCACCGTGCTCACAAAAGGAATTCTCCCTGTTGAACTTTCAACGTTTTCTAGAGATAACGAATACGGTATCACGCTCATTACATTAAGCGAAGATTTCAGAAAACGGATCGAGCCCGGGTCTGCGCCATTAGATCAGAGGCTGGCGGCACTAAAAGAGCTGCACGATGCCGGATGTAAGACATGGGTCAGCATAGAGCCGTACCCGACCCCAAATATCCTCGAACAGAGATTAGATGAACTGCTCGAAGAAGTAAGCTTTGTGGATAGGATAGTATTTGGGAGAATGAACTATAGCACCGAAGTAACCGCATATAAGCGACATAAGCAGTTTTTCAACGAATGCGCCGCTGCTGTAGAACAGTTTTGCTTTGATCACGGTATTAGCTGCCATATAAAAGAAGGAACTATAAGGGAATAAATTAGGAACGTAGCTGACGACCTATTCATTCTATGGATGATGATTGTGAATACATAGAGGTAAAAATGGCAAGAATCTCCTTATATAACAACAACGAGTATAAAACCTCATGAAGTTCCTTTTTGACGATCCACTGAACTACCGTTGGGGCTCTGCCCCAGACCCCGAGGTTTAACGCATTTGTTTTCCATGAGAGTGGTGTCTATGGTAGTGCGAATTCCCGCTAATAGCAAAAGAAAGAGTGATGCCGGATGGCATCACTCTCCCACGAAAACTCATATGCTGCTCAGGCCGTTCCTCAGCATTGCCCTAAGGAGTTAAGAAATGCTTTCATTGTTTTATGGTTGTTAATTGTTTGAACGCGTGAAGATAGTGCAACACCATATACTCTTTTAGAAATTCCAAGCAAGTCAAAAAGCACGATACGATACAAAAGCGATAGCTTCATCAAGTACATGACACTCTCATTGCCATCAAGGACTCTCTTATTCTGCAAGCTCTTGATATGGGCTATTCTGTTGCGAGAATTCACAAGAACTTGAGCAAAGCCGTCTTTATTCTGACTTAATTCTTCCTTGAATATATCGAATCCATATTTATCCACAACGGCAAGAAATGCGGGCTTTAATTCTAATTTGTCTTTTGAATTTAAGGGTAATGCAAAGTTAGGATTTCTGACATGAATCAGTTCGCATACGCCTTTAAATGCCTCTGTCATAAAAGCAACTTGCATGTCTTTTGGCATTTCAACACTTGATAGGCAATAGAGAATCATGTTGTGGACAAGGTCAAGTTCTTTCTTTAGCACACACCAGTTTTGGAAAAGCTGTGCGTCAAGAACTGCATCAAATTCTATTAGCTTATTCCCTAAATCGAGCATAAAATCAGCAGAACTATAGCTCGGAAGGGCTCGCTTATTCCAACTTTCTGTAATATCAGTCCCATCTTGCGCTTTCACAACGGGGTAAAAATGACCATCGAACAGCATCAAAAGGGTAACGAGAGAATAGTAGATAGAAATCATATCTTCATATTTGCCTGCAGACGATGAAATGCTTAACTCCCGCTGACATTGCTGATCGATGGAAATGTTGAAAGCAATATTGTTTACACTTACAGCAAAGTCTTTATGCTTAGGTCCACCTAAGATCCCATTAATGGGTTGCTGAGTGATTGATAGATTCAAGTCGTATTACCTCACTAATAACTGTATTATAAAATGTTTTCACAATACAAGCCCGCAGTTTGAAACATATCGAAAGGCTTTACTTGGTATCAGCCGGTATTATTTATAGACTGCCTTATACCGCTGTCAGTCTTTCTGTGATTTGATCAAAAAAGTCCTTGCTCCATACGGTGAGCTTGCTGGGATCCTTGATAAACGGCAGGACGTCCTGCTTAGCCTGATCGTAGTCAATTGTTGCAAAACGAGCGTGGAGCAGGCCTTTCAGCTGCTCAATATCCAACGGTGCCTCCGTTACAAGAAATTCGGACTGCCGGAGACGTGCTTCCAGATGCTGCAGATTGACAGGCGTGTTCATGGAGAGATAAAACACATAGTCATAGAGATCGCGGCCTTTGATGCGATTTTTCCATGCCCGGCAGAGAACGGCATGTGCCTTTCCGGCAAAGAGGGAGGGCTGATCATAAAGGCATATCTCGTATGGGCTGGGCAGCAAACGGTATCTATGCTCAAAGCTGGCAAAGGGTGGCGGATTTGTGTCGATTTCAAACTTGACCTTGATCAGCTCGTTCGGCGCGATGGATCGTGCAAGCCGATCATCCGCATAGAACAGAAGGATATGCTCCTTCGTGTTTCCTTTCAGGAAGGCGGATTGGACAGCAGAGTCCACCGTCTTTTCCCGTTCCTCCGCCTTGAAATTGAGACCGTAGGAGCGGATTTCCTTCTCCAGCGCAGGCAAATAATCGCCAAGATCAAAGCTCTCTGGAGCCATTAGGGAAAAATCCAAATCTTCGGAGAAGCGATCCAGCCCGTAGAAGATCCGCAGCGCCGTTCCGCCATAGAATGCCGCGTGCTTAAAGAATCCTGCACGGCTCAGTCCGCATAATACGATTTCCTGAATGATCTCCTTGATTGCGTTTTTCTTGTCAGTCGAAGTCTGCGGCTCGTAAGAGCGCAGCATCTGCTCAAGTATCTGTTGCATGTCGGATCTCCTTTCTGATCCAGGATCGAAGCAGCTTATGATTCTTTGTCTGGTACAGCGCCGCAAGCTGCTTCATTTCTGCGAGGTCGAGCTCCAGAAACGTCCGTCGGTCGATTCGCAGGTTTTCAAACAGCAATTGTTCCAGTTCCGAGCGATTTGCACAGGGCGAAAGCTTATACAGTTCATCACAGACTGCCTTTTCCGGTGTGGCCAAGCGATAGCTGTATCCATTTTCGATCAGCGGCAGGATGCCATAGGAAAATGCTTCATATGGTATATCACGATAGCTGAAAACTCCGAACGGCGTTTCAAACTGCTTAGCCCGCTTTTTATCAAAAGTTGCAGAAGTAAATTGATGGACTGCCTCCGGAATCAAGCCGTGTTGAGCAAGAGCATATTCAAAAGACAGATAGGACGGACCATAGATGCTCGCTGCAAGAAGGTGTCCTGGAGTATGTGGATCGGTCTCATACAACCCGCGCACAACTCGGGTCAGTTCGCCGCTCTTCACCATTCGCTCAATCTTCTTTGCCGGGCTGGCGTAGCTTTTCAGTTCGTCCATCAAGACAAGATGAGTTTTTAGCATATTTTCACCACCAATTGCAATATTACTGCAATTATTGGAGAAAATCAAGCAAATTATTCCGAACTAGTTTAAAAGGAAATTTGGAGTGATCGGTCTCCCACAACTGCTCATACAACTCGCATACAGATATTAAAGAAGAATCATTTGTATGAGCAGTTGTATGACGGATCAAAAATGGAAGGGGAGTTAAAAGAAATTACTATCTTGCTGCTAAAAGCAAGTTTTATAGCAAGCAAGATGCAAGTTTTAGCAAGTTGGAATAAGTCAATGCACTTTCAACGTTTCACCAATGCACACTGAACGTTCAATGTTTCATCAACGCACACTGCGCGTTGAACTTGTGCGTTGTAGTGTTGGCGGTTAACAGTAGATTTTTACTGAATCCATTTTCGCTGAATCTAAATTCGGTAAAGAGCTGTTTCACTAAAAACGACCGTTTCACCGATTCGGTGAAACAGTCGTTTTTAATGAAACACTATAGATTTGTGGTGCCGGCCTCAGTCCAGATACCGCTCCTGGGTTGCCGTCCGCAGATACGCCTCCACATCACCATTCATGATCAGGTCAGCATAAGCCAGGGGATCGTTATAGATCAGGTAGTCCAGCTCGGTGCGATATGCGGGGCTGTTGCCATACAGGTTTTCGATCTCGATGCAATCGAGGGCGAGCGTGCTGCCGTCGGAGTAGCGCAGCTCCACACATGCTGTGTCCATATTGTACTTGCAGGATAGTAACAGTTTCATGTTCATTCCCCTCCTCAGTCCCGAAAATCGGTATCGGAGATCACGCTGACCTTGAGGTCGGGCTTCGTGCGCGGGACATCGACGTTGTTGTAGATCGGCAGCCCCAGCTTGGCCAGCAGGTTCCGCCAGCTGCGGGTGTGGTTGTAGACGGCGACGGTGTACCAGCAATGCGTCCTGGGCGTGCGCCGGGCGTTGAACTCGTCGGCGCTTTTGGGCTGAATACGAAAATAATCCCGGACAAAGGCCTCGGTGGCCTTTGTCCGTTTTTCATCCTCGGAGGGTTTAACGACGGGGTAATCCCGGTTCAGCCACTCCTGCAGGGTGATGCCGAATCGCTTCTTGACGACCGTATGCGGGGGAAGACCCCGCTTTTTGAAATCCGTAGCGGTGGGAACGCGAGCATGGTCGAGGATGAACTGCTCTACCGCATCTCTAATCGCGTCCTCCGACCAACTGTAGAAGGGTAGCTCGCCGGAAAGCTTATGTAGGATCGCTGCCGCCTCAATCTGTCCGCGCTCCAATAAGACTTGCTCTGCCAGGGCCAGTGCCTGCTTTCGCGTCATGGTGAAAACCTCTTTTCATCTTCTCGCCATCCGTTAATCGCTGGAACGCCGTAGGTGGAAAACTGGACATTCTGGCTCAGGTCGAAGCAGTCCACGGCTTTGATGAGGCCGATGCAGCCGACCTGGAAGAGATCGTCCATGCTCTCGCCGCGGCCCGTGAACTTCTGGATCACCGACAGAACCAGCCGGAGATTCCCCGCAATCAGCGCCTGGCGGGCCTCCCGGTCGCCGGCGCGCGCCTTCTCCAGCAGCGCCCGCGTCTCCGCCGATTTCAGCACCGGCAGCTTCGCCGTGTTCACCCCGCAGATCTCGACCTTTCCCTGCATGTAAAACACCACTCCCTTTTGAAAGAGTGGTGTTAGTATTTCCCGCCCCGGGAAATTTCATGCAGGGCTTTATTTTGTCAGCGTTGTGATCCTGCGCTCAGCCTCACGGTAAACGGCATCATCATCACGGATGGAAATGACGATGACCTTCATGACGCTCCCTTCCCATATCAGGCCATACACAACACGATAACCCAGATCGCGCAGCTTGATCTTGTAATAGCCGCTTAGATTGGCAGCCGCATGATTGCCGAGAGGTTTTCCAATCCCATCCGGCGGCGGCAATGGGCGCTGTGCGGTCTTTTCTATCGCTTTGAGGATGATCCGGCGATTATAGGCATCAAGCTTCTGCAAATCCCGTTGGGCTTCTTTGATGTATTCGATCTTCCAGCTCATTCCTCAATCTCCACATCAATGGCGTCCAGTTCATCCTGCGTAATGCCGAGGCTTTGCATCATTTCCTCATGGCTCAAATTCTGCGTATCGTCATTCGCGGCCATGCGCTGTTCCGCCTCAGCCAGAAGGAGCGAATCGGAGAGCATTTCGATCATGGACTCATACTGCTCCGGCGAGAGCAGAACACAGGCCGGACGATTGTTCTTCATCACGATCTTGGGGCCGCCCATCTGCACCTCATCAAATATTTTGTTGGCTTCACCCTTATTGAAACGGGTAATGGGTACAATTTTTTTCATCATTCCCAGTGTAGAAAGCCGCTCCATTGCAAGCCCTCCTTCACAGTGTTCTCATGCTTATATTATATGCTATGGCAAAACCATGTCAAGAAGATATTTGTAAATTTCACGATATATTTATAGATATAACTCGAGGCGGCTAACAAAAACCCGAAGCGCATGAACCATGGCTTCGGGTCACTTCTGAATTTCATCAGGGAGATAAAGCACGATATCCGCAAGATCACACTGCAAAATCTTACAGAGCGCGTCCAGGGTATTTGTTGAGACAGAGTCTCCGGCTTTGAGGCGGCGGATCGTGGAGCTGCTGATCTGACCTTTGACTTGCAGCGTATAGGTTGTCGCACCGCGTTCCTTCATTGTCTTCCACAACGGATCGTAGGAGATCATACAGCACCCTCCCTTCTCAAAGCACTTGCATTATCATCATTATTGCCTATAATGGTGATGAAGTGTTATAGGCAATAATGCCTATATAGAATAGGAGTGCTATTTATGGAGAAGAGAGAAAGCGCCTGCTTTATTCGGCATCCATGCGCCATTGGCGATTTGATGCAGCCTCACTTGGATAAACACGAGCGGGAATACCAAATCGTGAAAACAATCGAGCTGGGAAAGATGGACTATGAGAATTTCATCACGGACATGTTGGCCGATCGTCAGTTCATCGAGGACAATGCTGGGCTGTGTTCGCAGGGCAAAGTCTGGCAATGCCTCCTGATCCGACAGAAAGGACGCAGCGACGGGATATTGGTCGTGCCGGAGGGCGGCCACTACGTTGGCTGGGCAGCATACTTTTTAAACCATGCCAGACAAATACGGTGTAGTATATTGCGAAAAAGTGAGACCAGTTATTTAAAAGCAAAATTCCTTGAAAAAGTAGGTACTTAAGCATAGGGACTCTGTGAGCATATGCCGTGCTGCATTGTTTGCTGAGATTTGAACTCCCTTAAATTTGTGGCCACAAACACAAGATGCAACTTGGTACATTTAATAACAAGAAACGGGAGATACGTAAAATTACGTAAATAATATTGACATACGTAATGTTACGTATTATATTAATGCTGCAGACGAGATAGAAGGGGGTATCGTTATTAAGTATAGTGAGCTGGAACGAATACTTCAGGATGCTGGCTGCACAGTATTCCGAGAGGGGAAAAGCCATACAATATGGTATAGCCCAAAGACAGGAAAAACCTTTACCGTAGGTCGGCATAAGACACAGGATGTTCCTTCGGGAACATATAGGTCAATTATGAAAAGTGCTGGACTACTATAAGATCATAGTATCATTGGAAATGAACTGACATAGAGACACAAGGAAAAATCAAAAAACAGGAGGAGACACAACATGACGGAAAGGAGATACGTATATCCGGCAATTTTCACTCCGGAAGATGGCGCATACAGCGTTGTTTTCCCTGACCTGGAAATTGCAACGTCCGGCGAAACGCTCGTCGAGGCGATGGATATGGCCCAGGACGCGCTATGCCTGATGCTCTATGATATGGAAGAGCGCAAAGTGGACATTCCTGCGGCAAGCTCTATTACAGGTTTGAACTGCGAGCCCGGCAGCTTCTCAAGCCTGATCGAGTGCGACACCATGGAGTATCGCCGATATTATGACAGCAAAGCCGTGAAGAAGACACTCAGTATTCCCGCCTGGCTTAATACAATGGCAGAAAAGGAAGATATCAACTTCTCGGCAGTGCTACAAAAAGCATTAAAAGCTGAACTAAATCTCGTCTGACAAACGAAATCCCGGTGCTTTGGCACCGGGACCTTTTTGCATATAATTGCTCAGCATTATTCACGGCATATCAATTTTGCCGTGTTGCTTTTCAAAATCTTCGATTGCTTTCCGTATCAGATAGATCACTTCTCCGTTGGCAGATCGACCCTCATATTGAGATATATAGTGCAGCTTGTAATGCAATTCGCTGTCAATGCGCAAGCCCAAGTGCTTATCTTTATCCTTTTTGAAAGTGTCCATTCAGCACCCTCCGGTGTACTTAATAAAAGATGATTTGAGTTTATTTTAAGTACATGATAGAATGTGCAAAATGTACTTAATTTAAGTACACAAGATTTGGAGGGCGTACTATGGAGACGAGAGACTTTGCTTATTTTGTGGAAAGACCGCGCGTAATAGAAGATTTGATACAGCCGCACCTATTTGAACACGGGCGGGAATACCAAATCGTGAAAACAATCAAGCTGGGGAAGATGGACTATGAGAATTTCATCACGGATATGCTGGCCGATCGTCAGTTCATTGAGGACAATGCTGGGCGGTATTCGCAGGGCGAAGTCTGGCAATGTCTCCTGATCCGACAGAAAGGACGCAGCGACGGGGTATTGGTCATGCCGGAGAACGGATGCTTTGTCGGCTGGGCAGCGTACTATGCAGATTAAAAACGCGCTTGCGTATATGTATGCTGAATATCAGACCGGTATCTGATCTCCGAAATAAGTATCCGGAAATTGAGGACATTGTTTTGAAAAGCGGAGAGCCTGTTTTCCTTACGAAGAACGGATATGGTTCTATGGTTGTCATGAGCCTGGAGCAATACTCCGCATTGACGGATGGAATCGAGCTTGCATTGGATGAAGCAGATCGTGCAGCGGAATCTACCGATGTACGCTATTCCGCCAATGAAATGTTTGCCCGTGTGAGGAAAAACGTATATGGACGAAAGGCATTATGAACCGAGGGTTTTGCCACTTTTTGAAGAGAAGCTTCAGGAGGCGGCAGACTATGTTTTATATTTCTAAAAAGGGCGCGCTGCAAAATGGGAAACGTGATGCTTTGATCGCAGGGGAGGGGCTTGCCCCTCCCGCGCGGCAAAGCATTCCAGCACGCAAAAAATGTACGGCGATTTCGTAAAATGCTACGATTTCGCCGTACATTGCTGTTTTATCGTTACCTTCTACTGCCGGGCGGGGCAGAACCCCCTCCCCTACGGTGTTTAGGGAGAGACGGGCGTGCTCCCGTCAGGCATTGCCTTAGTGTTTTCCCTGTCTCCCGGCCCTGCGGCGGCGGGCGGCAACCACAAGGGAATCGACGAGCACAGTCACGAGCGCCACGGCCAGAAGCCCGCCCGCGCCGATGAGGGCGAAGCGCGTCACCTCGCTCGGCCCGGTGTAGGGGATCTCCCGCTCCTCGGCATAGCCGCAGGCGGTGCAGACGCCGCGCTCGAGCCCCGGCCCTGCCTTTGTGGGCTCCAGTTCCACCGTCCAGGTGAGGGTATGGGCGCCCTGCTCGATCTGCTCGCCGCAGGCGCACTCGCGCCAGTGCCGGGTCTCGTCATAATGCCACTCGTCCGGGAAAAAGTGGGTGTGCTCCGGCTCCGGGGTCGGGGTCGGCTCCGGCGTGGGTTCCGGCGTCGGCTCGGGTGTCGGCTCCGGCGTGGGTTCAGGCGTCGGCTCCGGGGTCTCCTCCGGCTCCGACTCCTCCTCTTCGATGGGGGTCAGGCGCTCGACATGCATGGCGGCGGGGGTGGAGACGGAGCTGCTGCCCAGAGCCCCGACAAAGGAGACATAGAACTCCAGCCCATCCATCCAGGCGGGAACACTGTAGATGTTCAGCTTGCTCATATCCCCGTCGGAGATCACCTCCAGCACGCCGGGGATGGTGTTGATGGCCATCTCATCCCCCGAGACAGGCTCCCGCACGTACCACTGGAAGCCCTCCGTATAAGAGGCGGAGGCCACGAAGGAGGCAAGCCCGCCCTCGCGCACATACTCGTCCCCGGGATTTTTGATCACCGAGGGGGCCCAGATCATAGGGTCATAGCTGCGCGTGAGCGTCAGATAATGCCGGTCCGGGCTGAGGACATAGGCGGCCGGGGAATTGTTGAGGTACACGGCCACATTGTCGGAAAACTGATACCCGTCATGCGTGGCGAAGGTCATGGACACCTCCGCCGGCCCGGTGCCGAAGCGGTAGGAGAGCATGTCCCCGGTTTTCGCGTTATACCAGCCGTACTCTACAAGGTAGATACCGGCGGTGCTGGTGGCGGCGCTGATCTCATGCACGTCCATGAGCGCGACCGGCGTATAGCTCGTGGTGGCGAGGACCTTGGGCACCAGCACCTCCGCCGAGGCCCGCGCCGGCAGGACGCCGCACAGGGTAAGGCAGAGGCACAGACACAAAAGCGCGGACACGGCTGTCATTTTTATCTTGCTCATTCCGGCTCCTCCTCTCCGGCAGGCATAAATTCCTTTACATAATTATAGTACGCCCGTCCGACAGGGTCAAGCAAAATTATACAAAATCTTCAACCGTTTTTTCCCGTTTCTGGCACATCTTGTGTTTGACGCCGTGCCGGGCGGATGATAAAATAATATATTATGATTTTCATACTATTCCTTGACCGCAGAGCATAATGGAGATATATGGTCAAGGGCTTCAACGCAGTATGGCGCAAATTTTGCCGGGAAGACTTAAAGTTTTCTATCAAGGGATAGTATCACACGCAAAGGATTGGGAAACCATGCAGATGATACCTTATGACGCCGGAAGCTGCGAGGTCGCGGTGATCGGCGCGGGCCACGCCGGGATCGAGGCCGCGCTCGCCGCGGCGCGGCTCGGGATGGATACCGTGTGCTTCACGGTGAATCTCGACAGCGTGGGCAACATGCCCTGCAACCCCGCCATCGGCGGCACCGGCAAGGGCCACCTCGTCCGGGAGCTGGACGCCCTCGGCGGGGAGATGGCCCGCGCCGCGGACAGAGCCTGCATCCAGTACCGGATGCTGAATCTCGGCAAGGGGCCGGCGGTACATTCCCTGCGCGCGCAGGCCGACCGGCGGCGCTATCAGCAGATCATGAAGCACACCCTGGAAATGCAGGAGAACCTGCGCCTCAAGCAGGCGGAGGTGGTGGACATCGGCGTCGATGAGACGGGCGCGGTCGCCTCCGTCACGACCCACACGGGCGCGGTGTACCGCTGCAAAGCCGTGGTGATCGCCTCCGGCACCTATCTCGGCGGGCGCACCATCGTGGGCGAGGTGCTGCGGGATTCGGGGCCGGACGGCCTTGCCGCCGCAATGTCGCTCACGGGGCGGCTCCGTGAGCTGGGGCTCACGCTGCGCCGCTTCAAGACCGGCACGCCCCCCAGGGTCAACGCCCGCACGGTGGACTTTTCCAAAATGGAGCTTCAGCCCGGAGATGCGGAGCCGGAGCCCTTCTCCTTCTTGACGCAGGCCGCGCCCGAGAACCGGGCGGTCTGCTATCTCACCTATACAAACGAACGCACGCATGACATCATCCGCGCCCATCTCGACCGCAGCCCCATCTATGCCGGCGTTATCGAGGGGGTCGGGCCGCGCTACTGCCCGAGTATTGAGACCAAGGTCATGACCTTTGCCGACAAGCCGCGCCACCAGCTCTTTGTGGAGCCTATGGGTCTCGAGACGGAGGAACTCTATATCCAGGGCTTCTCGTCCTCCATGCCGGAGGAGGTGCAGGTCGAGATGCTGCACACGATCCCCGGCCTTGAACATGCGGAGATGACCCGCTGCGCCTACGCCATCGAGTATGACTGCGTGGACCCCACCGAGCTCTGCGCAACGCTGGAATCGAAAAAAATCCCCGGCCTCTACGGGGCGGGGCAGTTCAACGGCTCCTCCGGCTATGAGGAGGCGGCGGTGCAGGGCTTTGTCGCGGGCGTGAACGCGGCGCGCAAGATCAAGGGGGAGAGTCCCTTCATCCTCCGCCGCTCGGACGGCTACATCGGCACGCTCATCGACGATCTCGTGACCAAGGGCACGAACGAGCCCTACCGCATGATGACCTCCCGCAGTGAATACAGGCTGCTGCACCGGCAGGATAACGCCGATCAGCGCCTCATGCCGAAGGGGCGGGAACTGGGTCTGGTGGATGAGACGGCGTATCAGGCGATGCTGCAAAAATACGCCGCAGTGGACGCGGAGCTTGCGCGCCTCGAGACTACCCACATCGCCCCGACGGACACGCTCAACGCCATGCTGGAGGCAAAGGGCACCGCGCCTGTCACAACCGGGTTTTCCCTCGCGGAGCTGATCCGCCGGCCGCAGATTTCCTATGACGACACAGCGCTCTTCGACGCTGCCCGCCCCGCCCTCTCCCGGGCCGTGCGGCAGCAGGTGGAGATCCGCCTCAAATACGACGGCTACATCAAGCGCCAGCTCCGCCAGATCGAGGAGTTTTCGCGCCTGGAGGACAGGAAGCTGCCGGCGGACATCGACTACGCCGCAATCACAGGTCTGCGCCTCGAGGCGCGGGAAAAGCTCGAGAAGATCCGGCCCGAAAACTTCGGTCAGGCCGGGCGCATCTCCGGCGTGAGCCCGGCGGATATCTCGGTGCTGATGGTTTATTTGGAGAACAGAAAATGAGCAAGGTCGTACTGGGTTTTTCCGGCGGGGTGGACTCCGCCGTGTCCGCCGTGCTGCTGAAAAAGCAGGGCTTTGAGGTGCACGGGGTATATCTCGACAATACGTCGGAGCAGGCAAAATGGGAAGCCATCGTCTCCGCTGAGCGCATGGGCGTGGAGCTGACGGTCCTGGACGTGCACGACGCGCTGGAGGAGAGGGTCTGCCGTCCGTTTACGGACTGCTATCTCCGGGGGGAGACCCCGAATCCCTGCATCCTCTGTAACCCTGCCATGAAATTTCCCATGCTGATTCAAGAGGCCGACCGCATCGGCGCGGAGCTTGTCGCCACCGGCCACTATGCCAGAGCCGAAAACGGCGCGCTCTATAAGGGCAGGCCGTCCAACGACCAGAGCTACATGCTCTGCCGGCTTACAAAGGCCCAGGTCTCCCGCATGACGCTCCCGCTCGGCGGCTATGAGAAGACGCAGGTGCGCGCGCTTGCGGAGGAGCTTGGCCTGCCCGCCGCCCATAAAAAGGACAGCATGGAGATCTGCTTCATCCCCGACAAGGACTATGTGGGCTGGATCGAACGGCGCGCCGCCCTTCCCGGGCCGGGGGACTTTGTCTTCCACGGCACGGTGATCGGACAGCACGAGGGCATCGTCCACTGGACGGTGGGCCAGCGCATCCCCGGCCTCCATGAGGGGCGCAAGCTCTATGTCTCGCGCATCGACGCCAAAAAGAATGCGATCGAGCTCGCCCTCTGGGAGGAGCTTTTCAAAACGGAGCTCATCGCGGGGGACTTCAACTGGCTCATCGACCCGCCGGCGGGCACGTTTCTCGAGGCGAGCGTGCGCGTGCGCCACACCAAATGGGAGGAGCCGCGCTGCACAGTCACGGCCGAGGGAGAGCACGCAGCCTGGATCATCTGCGGCAGCCCCGTCCGCGCCCCGGCCCCGGGGCAAAGCGCGGTGCTCTACCGGGGCGAGCGGCTCATCGGCGGCGGCTTCATCCTGCCGCAAATCGCCTATTGATTGTTCCCTTTTGCTATGGTAGACTGAATTGATTTTGAAACTACATTTCCGGATGGGATTCTATGGACAACAGAGACACGACAAGTAAACACCTGCTCGCGCATTGGAAGGTCATGGCCATCTGCCTCATGATCTGCGACTTCATCTCCATCCATCTGGCCTACTTCCTCGCGCTCTGGCTGCGCTATGACTGCGTCTATTCCCACATCCCCCAGGTGCTGCGCATCTCCACGGCCCTCTTCACGCCGCCCTACGCCCTTGTCGCGCTGGGCATCTTCTGGGCCTTTCGCATGTACCGGGGCATGTGGCGCTACGCAAGCTACAGCGAGCTTGTGCGCACCTTCTGCGGCTCGGTCACGGCGTCGCTTCTGCACAGCGTCCTCATCTCCGTGATTTTCACGCGCTTTCCCCTGTCCTACTATGTCTGGGGCGCGGGGGCCCAGTTTGTGTTTCTGCTGCTGCCGCGCTTTGCCTACAGGCTGCTGCTATTTTACAAAGTCGCCGCGTTTAAAAACGCCGAGAATACCAGCCGCGTCATGATCATCGGCGCGGGCCAGGCCGGGCAGATGCTCCTGCGCGACATCAGCACGAATCCCGACCTGCACGAGAAGGTCGTCTGCATCATCGACGACAACTCCAACAAGTGGAACCGCTACATTGAAAATGTCCCCATTGCGGGCGGGCGCGAGGATATTCTGGCAAGCGTCAAAAAATACAATGTCAGCAAGATCTACTACGCCATCACGAGCGCCACGGCGGACGACAAGAAGGAGATTCTCGGCATCTGCAACGAGGCCGGGTGCGAGCTCAAGACCCTGCCCAGCATGTACCAGCTCGTCACCGGCCAGGTCACGGTGAGCGCCATGAAGGATGTGGCGATCGAAGACCTCCTGGGGCGCGAGCCGATCAAGGCGGATCTGCACGAGGTATTTGAGTTTATAAACGGCAAGTCCGTCCTCGTCACGGGGGGCGGCGGGAGCATCGGCTCCGAGCTCTGCCGGCAGATCGCAGCCCACGGGCCCGAGCGTCTCATCATCTTCGACATCTACGAGAATAACGCCTACGCCATCCAGCTCGAGCTCCGGCGCAAGTTCCCGGATCTCAAGCTCGAGGTGCTCATCGGCTCCGTGCGCGACAGCCGCAGGCTCACGGAGGTCTTCTCCCGCTACCGCCCCCAGATCGTCTACCACGCGGCGGCGCACAAGCACGTCCCCCTCATGGAGGACAGCCCCTGCGAGGCCATCAAGAATAACGCCGTCGGTACATACAAGACCGCCTACGCCGCCATGCTCAACGGCTGCGAGCGCTTTGTGCTCATCTCCACGGACAAGGCCGTGAACCCCACGAACGTCATGGGCGCCTCCAAGCGCCTTTGCGAAATGATCATCCAGAGCTTTGACGCGAAGATCAAGGCGGGCCGCGCCTTTGATATCCCGCAGCTTTTCACCCACCTTGCCGACGAGCCCGTCGACCCCGACGGCAGCGGCGAAGTGTTCCGCAATGTCCGCACGGAGTTTGTGGCCGTGCGCTTCGGGAACGTGCTGGGCTCCAACGGCTCGGTCATCCCGATCTTCAAGCGCCAGATCGAGGAGGGCGGCCCCGTCACGGTGACGCACCCGGACATCATCCGCTATTTCATGACCGTGTCCGAGGCGGTGAGCCTTGTGATGCTGGCCGGCACCTACGCGAGAGGGGGCGAAATTTTCGTCCTCGACATGGGCAAGCCCGTGAAGATCGACACCCTGGCCCGCAACCTCATCAAGCTCTCCGGTTTTAAGCCCGATGTGGACATCAAGATCGTCTACTCTGGTCTGAGGCCGGGGGAGAAGCTCTACGAGGAAAAGCTCATGGCGGAGGAGGGGCTGCGCCAGACGGACAACAAGCTCATCCACATCGGCTGCCCCATCCCCTTTGATACGGACGAGTTTTTACAGAACATGCAGGCGCTCACCCGCGCGGCCTGCAATGGCGATCCGGACATCCGCGCCATCGTGATGCGCGCGGTGCCGACCTACCGCACGGACGCCCCGCCCGCGAGGGCGGAAGTCGAGACCCGGGAGGCCGTGACCGTATGAGGCGCCGGATCTTTGGGGAGTGGCTGCGGATCGTGTGGGGGCTTCTGGTCTTTGCCTTCGGGGTGCACCTCACCATCTTTGCCAATATCGGCCTTGCGCCCTGGGACTGTCTCGGCATGGGCATCGCCCGGCACAGCCCGCTCAATTACGGCCTGTCCATGACGCTTGTCGCCGTGACGGTGCTCGGCATCGACCTCCTGCTGCGGGAGCGCGTGGGCTTCGGCACGGTCATTGACGCCCTGCTCACCGGAAACTTCGTGCAGATGTTCAACGACTTAACCCCCCTGCCGCCGAACGAAAACGTCTGGCTCGGCATTCTGCTGATGCTCGCGGGCTATGCCTTCAGCGCCCTCGGCATGTATCTCTACATGCGCGCGGGGCAGGGCTGCGGGCCGCGGGATTCCCTGCTCATCGCGCTGGGAAAACGCCTGCCGAAAATTCCCATCGGCTTTGTGGAGATCGGGCTCTGGGCGGCGGTGCTGCTCGCGGGCTGGCTCCTCGGCGGCCCGGTCGGGATCGGGACGCTGATCGGCACCTTCGGCGCGGGCGCGGTGATGCAGGTCATTTACAATCTCCTGGGCTTTGAGCCCCGCGACATCCGCCACCGCGACGTGTTTGAGGTAGGCCGGGAATTGCACGGCAAAGCATAGGTTTTGATCCAAGATATACGAGGTCAGGGGATGCGCCCCCCTATCTTTCTTTTCGGTCTTGCCCGAAAAGAAAGATGCCGCGCCCGGTGTAAGAAAGAAAAGGGCGCTGAGACGCGGGTACTGTTTCTGTGGTCTGAATATTTCTCCCGCGGATATTTGACCTGTCTGCTCTCCAGTCGCAGAAACGATACATTTCCGCACTGTTTCCGCGGAAGGCTTCGCTTACGCTCGCGCCGCTGCCCGGGTTAAAACCGGCGAGCCGCGGCTCCGTGCGTGGTACAGCTTTCGTCAGAAGTACGGCGCAGCGACAGCGGATCGCGGCGCACCCAAGGCACGCCTTAGACTCCCCGCCTCTGCGTGGAGTCCAGAGGACACTTCCTCTGGTTGCCTTTCTTTGGAATCCAAGAACCGTTTCTTTCCCCAACGGGAAAGAAATGGGTCTTGACCTGAGCAGCCTAACGCCTCTGAGCGCTTGAAACAAAACCTATAGAGCAAACTGTTCCGGCGAGCTGCTCTTTCTATAACAAATCCAAGGCGAATCCGCACCATGATACGTGATCGCCTTGGATTTTTGCATCTTTTTTTGTTATATCGAACGTATCCCCCGGCTGCAGTCTCACGGGAGATCGCGCTGCACGATGACCCGCTCGCCGAGCTGGTCGGGGTAGTGCGCCGCGACCCAGGCGGGGATGGCGGGGTGAATGTCGTCATAGAGGAGGATGTAGTCGTTCTTTACGCCGTCGAGCTTTCCTTCCTCATCCGCCACAAAGCTCAGCACGTCGCCCGAGCGGAGGACATAGCGCGTGACGAAGTTTGCGTAGCCCGCGTCCGGCTCCGGGATGAGGACGCAGGCGGAGCTCCCCTCCGGGATGGCATAGGTCTGCGCCGTCTCCTCGATCCAGCGGCGCGTGGCCGGGTCAAAGTCATGCCCGTCCAGCGGGGCAAGGCGGAGCTGCCCCGTTGTGAGAAACAGAACGCCGCAGAGCGCGAGGGACAAGAGCGCCGACGGCAGAAGCGCCCGCCCTTTGGGGAGCCTTGCGAGCGTTTTGAGCGCGGCGGCCGTGAAGAGATACACCGCGGCGATGAGGATGCTGCGCGTATAGCGGTCAGCGCCCGCAAGCGTCCTTGCCTCAGCCTCCGGCATGGAGAAGAGATACATGCCGAGCATTCCGATCTGATACGCCGCATAGAGAAGCGCCGCGAGAAGCAGGGCCTTTCCCCAGGTCCTGCGCTCTCCCTTCACGAATAGGAACACGAGTGCGCCGAGAAGGGCGAACAGCAGCGCCGTGAGCCACACATCCCGCCAGGTAAGGCTGAACTTCGCCATGGCCTTTGCCACGGCGAGCATTTCGGCGCCGGTTTTTTCCCCGAGCGTGGCCCGGAAGTTTGTGAGCGTGAGGGCGTGCCGGGTCTCCGCCGCCGCGGGGAACACATAGGCGCAGTGCCGGTTCCACAGAAGCATCGGCAGGGCCGGGGACAGGGCCGCCGCCGCGCGGGGGCCGATGCTCTCCCGGCCTGCGTTTTTCAAAAGGGCAAGGCCGATGAGCCCGGCAAAGAAGACGCCGGAATTTTTGATCTGCGTGACGAAGACGGCATAGCAGGCGGCAAAGAACAGCTCCCGCCCTTTGCAGCCCCTTTTGCAGTTTTGCACGGCGAAGAGTGCGCCGCACATCCCCAGGAGCGGCAGGAGCGTGTCCACCAGCAGGTCGTTCGGCGCGATGTTATAGGTCAAAAAGAAGTTTGCCGCCGTGGCGGTCAGAAGGAGCGCCGGGAGGCTGTTTTTCTTCCCCAGCGAAAAAAGCGGCAGGATGCAGGCGAGGTTCATATAGCACTGGGCAAGCATCTGCACCCCCTCCCCCGGGCCGACGATTTTGGAAAAGAAGTAGACAAAGGCTGCGCTTCCGAGAGGGTATGCCTGGAAAATGAGGAGGCTGTCCCGGAAATTGGGAAAGCGGTCCGTCTCAAGCATGTTCCGCACGACAAGGGCCCAGTGGGTGAAGTTATCATAGTGCGTGAAGATCCTGCCCCGCAGCGAAAAGCCCATGAGGGCGAGGGCCGCGGCGAAGAAAAGAAACGCCGTATCGCAGAAGGGCTTCAGGGCCGCGGCGCCCTTTTCCCGCCGGAGCGTGAGCGCGAGCGCGTCGAGCCCGCCGAGAAGCAGGCCCCACACCCCCTCGGGCAGGAGGTTCAATAGCCCGCAGAAGAACAGGAAGATCCCCTGCAGGGCGACGGTGAGACTCGGCAGGAAGGCACACGCCGCCCCCGTCCGCCTTTGAAGCGCCGTCCACCAGCCGAGACTTGAAAGCGCGAAGGCCAGAAAGCGCAGGATCGTCATGGTTTTGTCCCCCTCTGAGCGCCGATTTTTTCCCAGCATACCACAGGCGGGGTGAAAAAGCCAGACCCAACGCGCTTGCAAATTTGCGGCCCGGGTGGTAAGGTAAGAGGGAAATTTGAACAGAGGGTGAAGCCGATGGAACAAGTTTATACGCGCGATCTGCTCATTCCGCCGTCCGCCTGCGACTTTGACGGGCGGCTCAGCTATCCAGGGGCCTTCAGCGTGTTCATGGATCTCGCCACCGAGCACGCGGAGCTTCTCGGCGTGGGCCTTGCCGCGATGCGGGCAAAAAGCCGCTTCTGGCTCACGGTGAAGACGCGCATCGTCTATTATGACCGCCCCAGCATCAGCGAGGCCGTGCAGCTTCTGACCTGGCCGGAAAAGCCGGGGCCCCTGCGCTTCAACCGCAGCTATGAGATGCGGCGGGACGGGGCCCTGCTCGTCGCCGGGCGGACCGAGTGGGCCGTGCTGAACACGGAGACCGGCGCCCTCGCCCGCAGTACGGACGTGCTGCCGGAGGGCCTTGAATATGTGCGCGGCTCCGCGCTCGATTCCGGGTACGCGAGAGTACCCGAGCGTTTTGAGGAGATCGCGCCCTTCTGCGAGTACCGGGTGCGCGCGACGGACATCGACGTCGGCGGGCACATGAATAACGCCGCCTATCCCCGGGCGCTCTTTTCGGCGCTCTCCTCCGGGGAGATCCGGGCGCAGAAAATCCGCAGCGTGGATCTCATCTTCCGCGCCCCGTGCTTTGAGGGGGACACGCTCCGCTTCTACCGGAACGCGCGCGACGGCGGCACGGACTACCGCATGGCCCGCGGCGGGGAGACGGTGCTGCTGGCGAGGGTTGAATAAAGGGAAAAAGGAGAAGCGTGCGTTACAAAACTCACTTTCTGCATAATCCAGCCATAAACACCGTAGGGGAGGGGCTTGCCCCTCCCGGCAGCACAAGATAATAATTAAAAAGAAATGTACGGCGAAATCGTAATGTCATTAAGATAAAGAATGTCATGGCTTCGCGCAAGCGAAGGATCCCGTGGTTGTTTGCAGCCGGGACGGGATTCTTCGTCGCTATGCTCCTCAGAATGACACGAACTAAATGACGTTGGGCGAATTCGTATTTTTTTACGAATTCGCCCATATACATCTATAAACGAAGCTATTTCCTGCGCGGGCGGCTGATAGCCGCCCTTACAGTATAGAAGGCGTGAATCGGCTTTTTTCACAGCCCTCATATTCTGCAGTATTACGCCCTCCCTGCTCTGCGGCGGCCGAGCACCTCGTTGAGGGCCGCACCGTAGAAGAGGATGGCCGTGATGCTCTTGAGCCACATGGCCGCGAGGAGGATGGACGCAAGCGACCCGTAGAGAGACGAGGCGTGCCAGAAGCGGGAGATGAAGATTTCAAACAGGCGCGAGAACAGCAGCCACAGCACCGCCGCGAACACCGTGCCCGGGATCTGATCGCGCAGCTTTTTCCGCTCTCCCTGGAGATAGGTGTAGGCCAGCACGATCACAAGCCCCATCGCGGCGAGGGTGATAAGCCCGCTGTATTCCATGAAGTCCATCAATAAATGCGCAACGTCCGGCATTTTGAGATAGCCCGTGACGAGGGCGATGAGATCCACGATGGAGGCGCGCAGCACGCGGAAGATGAGCAGCGCCGGGATCAGCGCCACAAACAGCAGCGTGTAAAGAAGCGCCGCCGCCCGCTGCCTGAACTGGGAGCCGCCCGTCCCGCTGATCTTGCAGAGGCCGAGCTGGATGGCGTTGACGCCGTTTGACGCAGACCACAGCGACACCAGCACCGACACCGACACCGCGAGACTGCCCGCCTGGCGGTTGACGTTTGCGATGACGGTGTGGGTCATGCTCTGCACCTGGGGGATGTCCGGCAGGACCTTGCGCAAAACGGTCTCCACATGCTGGAGACTCACGTCCGGCAGCATGTTCACAAGGCCGATCACGAGTGTCAGAAGCGGCACCATGGCCATGAGGATATAGAGCGTGGTGTAGCCCGCGTAGACCGGCATCTCATGTTCGGCATAGACCGCGACGGTCTCTTTCACCACATCGGCAAGCGCGCGCAGACCGTTTTTGACCCGCCGTGCGCGCTTGGAAAGGCCCGCTCCGCTCATGCGTCGAGATACCGGCAGGCAGCGAGAGCCGCGACAGACCCGTCCGCCGCCGCGGTGGTGAGCTGGCGCACGGACTTTTTCCGGCAGTCGCCCGCGACGAAGACGCCCGCGCTCCGGGTCAGGCAGTCCTCCCCGGCATCGGCATAGCCCGCCGCGTCAAGATCCATGAGGGACGCGAAGGCCCCGTTGTCCGGCTCATGCCCGACGGCGATAAAGAGGCCCGTGACCGGAAGCTCGCGCCGCTGCCCGTTTTGGGAGAGGACGATGCCCGTGAGCTCCGTGTCGCCCAAAAGCTCCGTGACCCGGGTTTCCAGCAGAAATTCGACATTCTTGCGCGCTTCGAGGGCCTCCACCAGCTTCCGCTCGCCCCGGAAGTCCGCGCGCCGGTGGATGAGCGTGACCCTGCGGCACTTCTCGCTCAGAAGCAGGGCGTCCTGCAGGGCGGCATTGCCCCCGCCGCAGACGGCCACGTCCTGCCCGGCGTAGAAGTCCCCGTCGCACACGGCGCAGAAGCAGACGCCGCTGCCCACGAGCGCTTCCTCGCGCGCAAGGCCCAGCATCCGGGGCTTTGCGCCCACGGCGATGATAAGGCTGCGGCCATGAAATTCGGCGCCCGATTCGCACACGCAGGTTTTGACGCCCCCCTCGTCCAGCCGGACAGAGACGACCTCGTCCAGCTCCGCCTCGGCCCCCTGCTCCATGGCCTGTTCCAGGAGCTTATCGCCGAGCTCCGTCCCGGAGACGGAGACAAAGCCCGGGAAGTTTTCCACCCGCGGGCTCCAGGTGATCTGGCCCCCGAAGGCGTTTTTCTCGATCACGAGCGCGCTTTTCCCCGCGCGGCGCAGATAGGTGGCGGCGGTGAGGCCCGCGGCGCCCCCGCCGATGATGATTGTATCGTAAAGCATGGTGGTGATCCTTTCCTTTTGCTGTGACAGTTTTGTGACGTTTTGTATGGTATTCTCCGCTTGTAAGCAGAAGGCGGCACCCGGATGCCGGGTATCCGGCGGATGCCGAACCTGGAGTATGAGTATAACATATACGCTGCGGAAAAGTCCATCCCTCCGGAAATATTGCTTGCTTTTTCCACAAAATATGCTATACTGTGCTAAACCCCGCGAGTTAACATAAGGAGGTAAAAATACAATGTGGGATAGAAAAGAGTTAAAACGCAGAGGCAAAGCGGCCTTTAAGGCCAACTACTGGAAATCCGTGATCGCGGCCCTGCTGCTGGTCATCTTCGCGGCGGGCAGCGCAGCCTATTCGGCCCGCTCCGCCGGCGGCCAGATCGGGTCCGGTGACACCGTGACCGAGACCCAGGTCACCGTCAACGGCCAGGAGATCGACGTGACCATGGAGAACGGCAAGGTCGTCTTCAACGGCACCACCTATGACAACGTGCAGGACGCCATCACCGCCATCGGCGATGCCACCGGCGCCGACCCGGAGAGCATCCGGCAGATCAACGATCTCATCGGCGCCATGCAGGCAGACCCCGAGGGGGCTAAATCCGCGCTCACCCTTCTCGGCGCCGCCATTCTCGGCATCGGCCTTGTCATCACGGTCGTCGGCGCTGTGCTGCGTGTGTTCGTCTTTAACCCCATCGAGATCGGCTGCCGTAGTTTCTTCCTCCGCAACAGCGAGTCCCCCGCGGAGCTCAGCGAGATCAAGACCGGCTTCAGCCCCTACGGCCGCAACGTCGTTGCCCTGCTTCTGCGCGGCATCTACCTGTTTTTGTGGTCGCTGCTGTGCATCATCCCCGGCCTTATCAAGTCCTACTCCTACCGCATGGTCCCCTACATTCTGGCTGACGATCCCACCATCAGCGGCAAGGATGCCATCACCCTCTCCCGCCAGATGATGGACGGCAACAAGTGGAAGGCCTTCGTGCTAGATCTCTCCTTCCTCGGCTGGCACCTGCTGTCGGCTGTGACGCTCGGTCTTGTCGGCATCTTCTACGTCTTCCCCTACATGTCCGCCACCGATGCCGAGCTCTACCGGGAGCTCAAGGCACAGCAGTAATATCGAACATAAAAATCATGAGGCGCGCCCGTTCGGGCGCGCCTCGTTTTTGCTGTATGCTCTCAATCAGATATCCAAAAGCTCGCTGTAGGCGCGCAGGGCGCCGTCCGTCTCATGGGCGAGGACGCGCTTCGCCAGCACCTTGCCGAGCTGTACGCCCTCCTGGTCAAAGCTGTTCAGGTTCCAGAGGAAGCCCTGGAACATGACCTTGTTTTCAAAGTGGGCCAGCAGCGCGCCGAGAGCCTCGGGCGTGAGCTGCTCGCCGATGATGATGCTGGAGGGGCGGCCGCCGTCAAAGCTCTTGTTGGGGTTCTCGTCCTGCTTGCCGCAGGCGAAGGCCATGATCTGCGCGGCGACATTGGCGCAGAGCTTCTGCTGGCTGGTGCTGCCCTGGATGTCCACGTCCATGCCGGCCTGGTTTTTGCGGAAGCCCACAAACTGCAGGGGGACGATGTCCGTGCCCTGGTGCAGGAGCTGGTAGAAGGAGTGCTGCCCGTTCGTGCCCGGCTCGCCGAAGATGACGGGGCCGGTGGGGTAGGAGACAGGCTCGCCGAAGCGGTTGACGTGCTTGCCGTTGGACTCCATGTCGAGCTGCTGCAGGTGCGCCGGGAAGCGGCTGAGCGCCTGGGAATAGGGCAGGACGGCCGTCGCGGGCAAGCCGAGGACGTTGCGCTCGTAGAGGCCGATGAGGGCGTCGAGCATGGCGGGATTCTTGCGGATGTCCGGCTCCTTCGCGCTGAGGTCCGCCGCGTGCGCGCCGTTTAAGAAGCGCTCAAACACCGCGGGCCCGAAGGCGAGGGACAGCACCACGCCGCCCACGCAGGAGGTGGAGGAGTAGCGCCCGCCGATGAAGTCGTCCATAAAGAAGGCCGCGAGATAATCGCTGGACTTGGCGAGCGGGGAGGTCTCGCTCGTGACGGCGACCATGTGCTTTGCGGGGTCGAGACCCGCGTTTCTGAGCGCGTCCTTCACAAAGGACTCGTTCGTCAGGGTCTCGAGCGTGGTGCCGGACTTGGACACCAGCACGAAGAGTGCGTGGGCCACATCGATGGTCTTGAGGACGCTTGCCGCGTCGTCGGGGTCCACGTTGCTGATGAAGCGGGCCTCGAGCTTGCGGGTGTCGTTCTGCCGGGCCCAGTTCTCCAGGGCGAGATACATGGCGCGGGGGCCGAGATCGCTGCCGCCGATGCCGATCTGCACCACGGTGGTGAACTTCTCCCCGGCGGCGTTTCTGATTTCGCCCGCGTGGACCTTCTCGGCAAACGCGGCGGCCTTTTTCTGCTCCCCGAGATAGAAGGCGCGCTTGTCCGCGCCGTCCACCACGACGGCGTCCCCGAGCTGGCCGCGGGTGAGCTGGTGGAGCACGCGGCGCTTTTCGCCGGTGTTGATGACCTCGCCGTTATAGAGGGCGGCATACTTCTCCGTGAGCTGGGCCTCCTCCGCGAGGGCGGCGAGGGCTTCGAGCACTTCATCGTCCACGGCCTTCGCGGCAAAGTTGTAGCTGAGGCCGCCCGCCATGGGCACGCTGTAATTCTTCACACGCGCGGCGCCGTTTTCACCGGCCATCGCCTCGACGAGGTTCACGCGGCCCTTGAGCGCGGCGAGCTTTTCATAAGCGGCAAGAGTATCCAGATTTTTCCAGGCAATCATGGGGCAATCTATCCTTTCTTCACGTAAAAAATAGTTTGCAGAGCTTGCCTTTATTGTATCGCACGGCACCCCGATTGTCCAGTGTGAGTTTGGGGTTAAAAAGCAGAACCGCCACCCTGCCCGGTGACGGTTCTATAAGAACAGGAACATAAACCGCGCAGGAGCTGACCGCCGGAATTGGAGGTATAAGCCCCTTGCACTCCCACTTTAACACAGACAGGGACAGAAAGTCAAGTGCCGTCCGTCATAAGGGCACTATTTTCTGTTCCTTTTTTATACCTGCAAAAGGCGGGTCATCTCTTTGCGCAGCCGCTCGATGATGCGCTTTTCGAGACGGGAGATATAGCTCTGCGAGATGCCGAGCATGTCGGCCACCTCCTTCTGGGTGTACTCCTGCCCGCCGAAGAGGCCGAAACGCAGGAGGATGATTTCTTTCTCCCGCCCCTCCAGAAGATCCACAGCTTCCAGCAGCACGCGCTTTTCCGCGTCGTCCTCGAGCGCGCGGCAGACCTCGTCCTCCTCGGTGCCGAGGATATCGGACAACAGCAGCTCGTTCCCGTCCCAGTCGGTGTTCAGCGGCTCGTCAAAGCTCACCTCCGTCTTCTGGGAGGAGAGCTTGCGCAGGTACATGAGGATCTCGTTTTCGATGCAGCGGCTGGCATAGGTCGCGAGCTTGATTTTCTTCGAGGCGTTGAAGGTGCTGATGGCCTTGATGAGGCCGATGGTGCCGATGGAGATGAGATCCTCGATGTTCACGCCGGTGTTTTCAAAGCGCTTGGCGATGAAGACCACGAGACGCAGGTTGTGCTCGATGAGGGTCCGGCGGGCGGCGTCGTCCCCCTCCTCCAGGGCGGAGAGCGCCGCGGCCTCCGCCTCCTTTTCAAGCGGCGGCGGGAGCGTCTCGCTGCCGCCGATGTAGAAGACCGGGGGCGGCTCGATGCCGAGGATGGACAAAAGCCGCTCCCGCAGGAAAAATACCTGGGGCTTGGTTAACATACGATGCTCCTTTCCGAACAGAAGAGGTTAGCGTTAAGAGTGGAGTTATAAATTGCCTCCCTCTCTGAGGGAGGGGGACCGCTTCAGCGGTGGAAGGAGTACTCCCTCTCTGAGGGAGGTGGCATTCGGCGTCCCCCGCAAGCCGAATGACGGAAGGAGTACTCCCTCAGTCATCGCCGTGAACGGCGCTGACAGCTCCCCCGGAGGGGGAGCCAAGAGCGATCTAAGCGCCACGCTGTTTCAAACCACCCCTTGAAATCCGTCGCCTGCTGCTTCTTTGCTCACCGCGGCGAGGAGATCGTCCCGCGCCTTGCCATCCACCTCCGCCGCATCCGGGCGGAAGGCGGCGAGGAGCGCGTCCCCTCCCACGCTCCGGCAGGAAAGCAGGCGAAAGCGGCCCCGGAGCTCGGGCAGCGCCGCGGCGAGGGTGACAAGCTCCACCGCGTCCTCCAGCTCCAGAATGGCCTCCTGCCCGGGAAAGAGGGGGCGCAGGGCCCCGGGCGAGACAAGCAGCACGCTCCTTCCCGTGAGACTGTCCCGCAGGCAGTTGCCGCTGTCCTCCAGGGCGGTGAAGCCGGTGCGCCGCCCGCCGAGCGTGAGCGTGACCGCCGCCCGGTGTTCCCGCGCCCGGCGCTGCCTTGTGAGAGAGAGGAGGGAGAGCAGCAGATAGCTGCCGACAAACACCGCCGCGAGCAGCCGAAGATCCGGCGCGGGCAGGCTCCCCTGCCGGAGGGCCACCGCCCAGGCCGCGCCCCCGAAGCTCGCGGAGACGGCGAGAAACGCGGCCACGCAGCGAAAAAGCCGCTCCTCGCCCCCGAAGGAGATGAGACCCATCACCCCTGCGGCGCAGAGCTCCACGAGGGGATGGGCAAGCCAGGAAAGCCCGGGCAGGAACACCGCCACCGCATAGACCCCGCCGAAGACCGCCGCGAGCAGATAGCGTCCGCGCCGGAGCCGGAGGGCGCAGAAGCGCGCCGTCACAAGGCAGAGCAGATAGTCCGTAAACACGCTGAGCGCAAAGAGCACATCGGCATAGATCACATTCATGGGCCCATGATAGCACAGGCGGCGCGCGGAAACTGTCAGACCCGGTGTATGCGCAAAACTTGTAATTGTCAAAAGGCGGGCGGTGTGATAAAATAAGAAGAGGCGTGCTTTGCGCATACTTTTGCACGTACTGCAGAGAAAGAGGACAAGCAATCTATGTGGTTTACCTTCGCAGTCATCGCGCTTTTATGCTGGAGCGGTTCCGATCTTTTCTCCAAGATCGGCTGTCAGGACGCTGAGGACAAGTACAGTCACCTCAAAATGGTGATGGCGGTCGGCCTTGTGATGGGCCTGCACGCAGCCTGCGAGATCTTTTTCCACGGCGTGGAGATGAGCTGGCAGGTCATCTGGACCTATCTCCCGGTCTCCCTGCTGTATATCCTTTCGATGGCCATCGGCTATCTCGGCCTTCGGTATATCGAGCTCTCCATTTCAAGCCCCATCTGCAACAGCTCCGGCGCCATCGTTGCGATTTTGACCTTCCTCACCGCCGGCATCAGCGAGGATCTGCCCCCTGTGGCGCTTGTGGCGGTGGCCCTGGTCGCCGTGGGCGTGATCGCCCTCGGCTTTGTCGAATCTCATGAGGATGAGGAGCTCCGCCGCGCCCGGCAGGACGCCTCCAACCACCACTACGCCAAAAGCTGGATCGCCATTGCGATTCCCGTCGTCTACTGCCTGCTCGACGCGCTGGGCACCTTTGCCGACAGCCGCGTGCTCGAGCTTCTGGACGAGGACAGCGCAAACTGCGCCTATGAGCTGACGTTTCTCCTTGTCGGCATCCTCTGCGCGATTTACGTGCTCGGCATCAAAAAGCAGAAGCTCGTGCCGAAAATGGAGGCGCCCAAGTACACCGGCGCGATCTTTGAGACCATCGGCCAGTTCTTCTATATCTACGCCCTCGCGGACGGGGAGCATGTGGCCTTCGCCGCCCCCATCATCTCGAGCTACTGCGTGGCGAGCGTCGTGTGGAGCCGCATCTTCCTCAAGGAAAAGCTCTCCCTCAAGCACTATCTCAGTATCGCCGCGGTCGTGGCCGGCATCGTGATTTTAGGCATATTGGACATCTAAGAGAGTTTGGAGTGTGGCGTTTAATCGTTCTTGGCTCCCCCTTTGGGGGAGCTGGCACGGCCGATCTCCCGCGAGGCCGTGACTGAGAGGGTATCCGTCGCGGTACGAACCCTCTCCGCCCCAGTTTGCGAACTGGGGCACCTCTCCCAAAGGGAGAGGCAAGCATGAACCCGCTCTCAGAGAGGATCAATAACTCCAAACTCCAAACTAAAAAGAACTGAGAGGTTTTAGAATATGACGAAGTTTAAGCGCGTACTCATCAAAATCAGCGGCGAGGCGCTGGCCGGCGAGAAGAAGACCGGCTTTGACTTTGAGCTCATCTCCACCGTGTGCGAGGTGCTGAAAAAAGCCGCCGAACAGGGCACGCAGATCGGCATCGTCATCGGCGGCGGCAACTTCTGGCGCGGCGTCAAGGACGGGGCCGGCAAGGTCGAGCGCGTGAGCGCCGACCGCATGGGGATGCTCGCCACCTGCATGAACTGTCTCGCGGTGTGCGACGTGCTGCGTCAGCTCGGTGCGAAGGCCCGGGTCATGACCGCCGTGGACATCATGGGCGTGGGCGAGCGCTATGATACCCGCCGCGCCATCGAATACCTCGAGGCGGGCGAGATCGTCCTCTTCGCCGGCGGCAGCGGCGCGCCCTTCTTCTCCACCGACACGGCGGCGGCCCTGCGCGCGTGTGAAATCCACGCCGACGCCATTCTCCTTGCGAAGAACATCGACGGCGTCTACTCCGACGATCCGCGCAAAAATCCCGATGCCGTGAAGTTTGACCGCATCAGCTATGCCGAGGTGCTCGCCCGCCGCCTCGCCGTCATGGACACCGCGGCCACGGCCCTCGCCATGGAAAACGAGCTGCCGGTCGCCGTGTTCGCCCTGGCAGACCCCGAGAACATCCTGCGGGTTTTGGCCGGCGAGAACGTGGGCACCATTGTGGAGTGAGGATAAGGCCCGGAGGCATACGGAGTCTGACTCCTTCCACCGCTGCGCGGTCCCCCGCCCTCAGAGAGGGAGGCATAAATAGAGTATTATTATTTACGATACAAGTATTATGGAGGTACGAACATGTCTGACTATCCCGAAATCGAACGCAAGATGCAGAAGACCTGCGACGCGCTCACGTCCGATCTGGCCGCCATCCGCGCAGGGCGCGCGAACACCGCCGTCCTCAACCCCATCACCGTCAGCTACTACGGGGTGGACACGCCCCTTCTCCAGGTGGCCTCCGTCTCCACGCCCGACCCCCGCTCCCTGCTGATCCAGCCCTGGGACGGCAGCCTCCTCAAGGCCATCGAGAAGGCGATCCTCGCCTCCGATCTCGGCATCAACCCGCAGAACGACGGCCGCGCCATCCGCCTGGTCTTCCCGCCCCTGACCGAGGAGCGCCGCAAGGATCTCGTCAAGCAGACCAAGAAGTACGGCGAGACCTCCAAGGTCGCCATCCGCAACATCCGCCGCGACGCCGTGGAGAAGATGAAGAAGCAGCAGAAGGCCTCCGAGATCACCGAGGACGACTACAAGATCGCCGAGAAGGACATCCAGAAGCTGACCGACGACTTCATCAAGGAGATCGACAAGATCTGCGAGAAGAAGGAAAAGGAACTGACGGAAATCTGATATGCCAAACAACAACCGGGCGGGGAATCGGGAGGCTTCCCGGGTTCCCCGCCATATTGCCATTATTCTCGACGGCAACGGCCGCTGGGCCAAGAAGCGCGGCCTGCCCCGGACCGCGGGCCATGCCGTCGGCGCGGAGACCTTCCGCAAAATCGCGACCTACTGCAAGGACATCGGCGTGGAGTATCTGACGGTCTACGCCTTCTCCACCGAGAACTGGAAGCGCCCGGAGGGGGAGGTCGCCGCCATCATGAAGCTCCTCGGCAAATATCTGCAGGAGGCCATCGACACCATGGAGCGCGACCACATCCGCATGAAGGTCCTCGGCGGGCTTGAGGAATTGAGCCCCGAGCTTCGCGCCATGGTGGAGCGGACGGACGAGATCTCCCAAAAATACGCGGGCTTTCAGGCCAACATCTGTCTCAACTACGGCGGGCGGGACGAGATCCTGCGCGCCGCGCGCCGCTATGCAAGGGACTACGCCGAGGGAAAGGCGGACGGTGCGCTCACGGAGGAGGGCTTTGCCTCCTACCTCTACTCCGCCGGCATCCCGGACCCGGACCTTCTGATCCGCCCGGGCGGGGAACAGCGCATCTCAAACTTCCTCCTCTGGCAGTGCGCCTACGCGGAGTTTTACTTCACGGACGTGCTCTGGCCCGACTTCTCGCCCGCGGAGCTCGACAAGGCCATCGCGGTCTTCAACTCCCGCGACCGCCGCTACGGGGGAGTTAAGTAAAGTGTGAAGAGTGAAAAGCCTTCCCCTTGAGGGGAAGGTGCCCCAGTGCGCACACTGGGGCGGATGAGGTGGAGCCTGCCGTTTCTGACCAGCATCGTACATGCGCCGACGTTGACACCTCATCAGTCACTGCCTCGCGGGAGATCGGCAGCGACAGCTTCCCCTCAAGGGGAAGCCAAGACACTGCCAGTCTCAAAATCTGCATACTGCTTTGTTTTTTCGCGTAGAGTATAGAAACGTATAGAAGGGAAACAACCATGGTCAACGCCATTTCTGTTTTAGGCTGCACCGGGTCCATCGGCCGGCAGACCATCGCCGCCGCCGAGCATCTGGGCCTGCGTGTCGCGGCCCTGACCGCCCAGCGCAAAATCGACCTTTTGGAGGAGCAGGCCCGCCGCCTGCACCCGGAATTTGTCGCCGTGTACGACGAGGAGGCGGCAAAGAAGTTCAAAACCGCCGTCGCGGACACGGACATCCGCGTGGGCAGCGGCATGGAGGGTCTCCTGGAGGCCGCGACGCTCGCCTCCGCCGACTGCGTGGTGACGGCGGTGTCCGGCGCGGTGGGCTTAAAGCCGACGCTCGCCGCTATCGACGAGAAAAAGCGCATCGCCCTTGCAAACAAGGAGACCCTGGTCTGCGCGGGCGAGATCGTGATGAAAAGGGCCGCGGAGCGGGGCGCGGAGATCGTGCCCGTGGACTCCGAGCACTCGGCCATCTTCCAGTGCCTCATGGGGCGCGGGCCCGGGGAGCTCTCCAGGATCCTGCTCACGGGCTCCGGCGGCCCCTTCCGGGGGAGGGCGCGGGCGGAGCTGGAGGATGTGACCCCCGAGCAGGCCGTGCACCACCCCAACTGGAGCATGGGGGCGAAGATCTCCGTGGACAGCGCCACCATGATGAACAAGGGCCTGGAGTTTATCGAGGCCATGCACCTCTTCCATGTGACGCCGGACGACATCACCGTCGTCGTCCACCCGCAGAGCGTGATCCACTCCATGGTGGAGCTCGTGGACGGGACGGTCATCGCCCAGCTCGGCGTGCCGGACATGGGGCTTCCCATCCAGCTTGCGCTCACCTACCCGGCGCGCTGCCCCTCGATGTTCGAGCACCTGGACTTTTACAAGCTGCGCGATCTCACGTTTGAAGCGCCGGACTATGAGAAGACGCCCTGCCTGAAGCTCGCCATGGACTGCGCCCGCGCGGGCGGCACCGCCCCCTGTGTGATGAGCGCCGCGAACGAGGTGGCCGTGCACATGTTCCTGCGCCGCGAGCTTGGCTACAACCGTATCTATGACGCCGCGGCCGGCGCCGTCGCAAAGCTCGGGAGCGTATCCCACCCCGATCTGGACACCATTCTGGAGGCCGACCGGGCAGCCCGGGCATATGTGAAAGAGACGTTTTGACAAGTGTGAAGTTTGGAGAGTGGCGTGTGGGGTTGCGGTGTCCGCTGCGCGGACGGATTGGAATTGCCTCCCTCTCTGAGGGAGGTGGCACGGCCGATCTCCCGCGAGGCCGTGACGGAAGGAGCCTGTTTGAATCGCGGCGAAGCCGCTCAATAACTCCACTCTCAAAATCTAAACTTCACTCTCAAACAACGCCGTTTTGAATTTAGGTAATTTAGGAGATTCATCGCATGACCAGCGCTTTCTTTGTTGTTCTCGCCATTTTGATCTTCGGCCTTCTGGTGGGCATCCATGAGCTGGGCCACTTCACGGTCGCCAAGCTCTTCGGCGTGCGCGTGCAGGAGTTTGCCCTCGGCATGGGCCCCGCCCTCTGGAAAAAGCAGGGGAAGGAGACGCTCTACGCCCTGCGCGCGGTGCCCTTTGGGGGCTATTGCATGATGGGCGAGGATGAGGCCAGCGACGACCCCCGCGCCTTTCCGAACCAGGCCCCCTGGAAGCGGGCGCTCATTCTCGCGGCCGGGGCCTTCATGAATTTCCTGCTGGGCCTTGTGATCGTGGTGATCCTCTACAGCGGGGCCTACGCCTTCCGCACAAGCGAGATTGCGGACTTCATGCCCGGCTGCCCCTATGAGAGCGAGGAGGGCCTGCACAAGGGCGACAGGATCTGGAAGATCGACGGCAAGCGCATCTACATGTCCTTCGATGTGGAGGATTTTCTCGCCCAGGGGGACGGGGTCTACGATTTCGTCGTCCTGCGCGACGGGAAAAAGGTGACGCTCAGGGATTTTCATTTTGTCCCCCTGGAGTATGAGGGCTACAGCCAGAAGATGTACGGCATCTACTACGGCTACGACCTCGCCACCCCCCGCACGGTGGTCCAAAACGCCTGGGACACCTGCATGGAGTTCGGCCGCTGGATCTTCATGGGTCTCAGCGAGATGCTCCACGGCAAGGTCAGCATGGAGGATGTGAGCGGCCCCGTGGCCATCGTGGACATCATGGCCGAGACCGGCGAGACCGCCGAGACCACGGGCGACGCGCTCTACAACGTCTTCTATCTTGCGGCCTTCATCGCGGTGAATCTCTGCATCATGAACCTTTTGCCCCTGCCCGCGCTGGACGGCGGGCGCATCTTCCTGCTGCTCGTCACCTGGCTCATCGAGAGCGTGACGCACAAAAAGCTCGACCCCAGGTATGAGGGCTACATCCACGCCGCCGGCATGGTGCTCCTGCTCGGCCTGATGGCCGTCATCATGTTCCACGACATTTGGCGGCTGTTTACGAAATAAAACTTGCCTCCCCCTTTGGGGGAGGTGCCCCAGTTCTCAAACTGGGGCGGAGAGGGTTGACCGTCAACAGACACCCTCTCAGTCACGGCGCGGTCGTACACGCGCCGCGACAGCTCCCCCAGAGGGGGAGCCAAGTATTGTAAAGGAACGAAAAAGCCATGAAAGACAGAACCCGGACAAAACAGATCACTCTCGGCGCCCTGCCGCTCGGCGGGGGCGCGCCCGTGAGCGTGCAGACCATGTGCTCCACCAAGACCTGGGACGTGGAGGCCACCGTCGGTCAGATCCGCGCCATGCAGGCCGCGGGGGCCGACATCGTGCGCATCGCGATCCCGGACATGGAGGCGGCAAAGGCGGTCTCCGCGATCAAGGAGCGGGTAGATCTCCCGCTCGTGGCGGACATCCACTTTGACTACCGCCTCGCGCTCGAGGCCGCGGCGCGCGGCATCGACAAGATCCGCATCAACCCCGGCAACATCGGCGGGGAGGAGAACGTGAAGGCTGTGGCGGAGGTCTGCAAAGAAAAGCGCATCCCCATCCGCATCGGCGTGAACGCGGGCTCGCTTGAAAAGCGGCTGCTCGAAAAGTACGGCCACCCCTGCCCCGAGGCCATGGTGGAGAGCGCGCAGGGCCATGTTGAGCTTCTGAACAAATTCGGCTTTGACGATATCTGCCTCTCCCTCAAGACCTCCTCCGTCCCGCTCACGATCGAGAGCTACCGCCTCGCCGCCGAGAGCTTCGACCATCCCCTGCATCTCGGCGTGACCGAGACGGGGACCGAGTGGAACGGCACCATCCAGTCCGCCGTCGGCATCGGGACGCTTTTGAGCGAGGGCATCGGCGACACGATCCGCGTCTCCCTCACGGCCGACCCCGTGCGCGAGGTGTCCGTCGGCATTGCGATCCTGAAGGCCGCGGGGCTCCGGCCCGGCGGGGTGAAATTCGTCTCCTGTCCCACCTGCGGGAGGACCGAGATCGACCTCATCTCCCTCGCCTCCGAGGTGGAGGCGAGGGTGCGCGACATGAAGCGCGACATCACGGTCGCCGTGATGGGCTGCGTCGTGAACGGCCCGGGCGAGGCGCGTGAGGCCGACTACGGCATCGCGGGCGGCAAGGGCAGGGGCCTCCTTTTTAAAAAGGGCGTGGTTCTCGGCACCTATCCCTATGCCGAGCTCTGCGACAGACTCATCGCCCTCATTGAGAGCGACGGAGAGAACCATGGCTGAACATACCCCCTTTCTCACGATCTTCCCGGGCTGCGCGCATCTCGGCGCCGCCGCCGGGGGATTGGACAAGGCCTGCGTCACGGACGTGCAGGTGGACGTAAAGCAGGGCGCGGTCTCGATCGCGGCCTGCTTTGCCGCCATGCCCTCGCCCGTGGATATCCGCCAGCTCTCGGACTGCATCCGCCTGGATTACGGCCTGCAGACCGTGGCCATCATCCCGGACTATCCGCGCGTGAAATCCTCAGCGCCTCCGGCGGCGCAGAGCACGAATCCCAACAAGCCCACGGGCTCCGTTTTGATGGGCAGACCCATCAAACAGCGCCCCGTGCCCATGAACACGCTCACGCTCGAATCGGGCCGCGTCGCCGTGGAGGGGAACGTGGTAGCCGTCACGAGCCGGAGCCTCCAGAAAAGCGGCGGGGCGGTTTTGTGCTTTGACATCACCGACCGCACGAACTCCGTGCGCATCTCCCGCTTCCTGCGCGCGGACGACGACAAGTCCATCATCGACGAGATAAAGCCCGGCGACCACCTCATCGTCCAGGGGGAGATCATCTACTCCAAGTACGACGACGACATGGTCCTCGACCCGCGCAACATCATGAAGGGCAAGCGGGTCATCCGTCCGGACAACGCCGAGGAAAAGCGCGTGGAGCTGCACCTGCACACCCGCTTCTCGGCGCTCGACGCTCTGACGGACCCCGCCGCCGTGGTCAAGCGCGCGGCCTATTGGGGTATGCCCGCCATCGCCGTCACGGACCACGGCGTGGCCCAGGCCTTCCCGGACATGTGGAAGGCCGGCAAGAAGGAGGGCGTCAAGATCATCTACGGCATGGAGGCTTACTATGTCAACGACATGGACGGCAACAGCGCCGTCATCGGCAAGTCGAGCCTCCCGCTGGACACGGAATTTGTGGCCTTCGACATCGAGACAACGGGCCTCAACGCCCAGACCGACCGCATGACCGAGATCGGCGCGATCCTCTTTGCCGGCAGCGACATTAAGGAGACCTTCAACACCTTCGTCGATCCCCAGCGCCACATCCCGGCGGACATCACCCAGCTCACCGGCATCCGCGACAGCGATGTGCAGGGCGCCCCGCTCGAGAAGGAGGCCATGCAGCAGTTCATGGACTTCGTCGGGGACAGGCCCATCATCGCCCACAACGCCCACTTTGACGTGGGCTTTATGACCGCGGCGGCAAAGCGGCAGGGTCTGCGCTTCACGCCGGTCTTTCTTGACACCCTGGCCCTCAGCCAGGCCCTCTGCCCCGAGCTCAAGCGCTTCAAGCTGGACATCGTCTCAAACCACCTGGGGCTGCCCCAGTTCAACCACCACCGCGCCTCGGACGACGCGATGGTCGTGGCGCGGATGATGGGAAAATTCCTCCCCATGCTCCGCCAGCAGGGGGCCCGCACCGTGGACGATATCGAGAGCGTCTACCACTCCCTTCGCCGCACGGACGTGGCAAAGACCTACCACATGATCCTGCTTGTGAAAAACAAGGTGGGGCTTAAAAATCTCTATGAGATGATCTCCCAGTCCTACCTGAAATACTTCCACCGCGTCCCCACCATCCCAAAGAGCCTTTTGCAGCAGCACCGCGAGGGCATCCTCGTGGGCTCCGCCTGCGGCATGGGCGAGCTCTACGGCGCGGTCATGACCGGCGCAAGCCACGAGGAGCTCAAAAAAATCGCCTCCCTCTATGACTATCTCGAGATCCAGCCCATCTGCAACAACGCCTTTCTCATCGAAAACGGCAGGGTCAGCGGGGTGGAGGTTCTGCAGGACTATAACCGCACCATCCTGAATCTGGGGCGCGAGATGGGAAAGCCCGTCATCGCCGCCTCGGATGTGCACTTTCTCGACGCCGAGGATGAGCAGTACCGCAAGATCCTCCTGGCGGCCAAAAAATTTTCCGACGCGGACCGCGACTGTCCCATCTTCTTCCGCAATACCGAGGAGATGCTGGCGGAGTTTCAGTATCTCGGCGCGGACACGGCGAAGGAGGTCGTCATCACCAACACCCGCGCCATCGCCGACCAGGTGGAGGAGATCGAGCTTCTGCCGAAGGACCTCTTCGCCCCGAAGATCGAAAACTCGGCCGAGGACCTAAAGCGCCTCGTCTACGAAAAGATGCACCGTATCTACGGCGAGAACCCGCCCGAGATCGTGCAGAAGCGCGTGGACACGGAGCTCAACACCATCCTCGACCACCAGTACGACGTCATTTACATGTCGGCCCAGAAGCTCGTGCAGAACTCCCTCGAGAACGGCTACCTCGTCGGCTCCCGAGGCAGCGTCGGCTCCTCCATCGTGGCCTACATGTCCGGCATCACGGAGGTAAACTCCCTCCCGCCCCACTATGTCTGTCCCAAGTGCTGTCATTCGGAATTTGTCACGGACGGCAGCTACGGCTGCGGGGCGGACATGCCGGAGAAGGACTGCCCCGCCTGCGGGGAGCGTATGCGGCGCGACGGCTTCGACATCCCCTTTGAGACCTTCCTGGGCTTCCCCGGCAACGAGAAGACGCCCGATATCGACCTCAACTTCTCCGGCGAGTACCAGGCGAAGGCCCACAAATACACCGAGACGCTCTTCGGCTCCGACCACGTGTTCCGCGCGGGCACCATCGGCACCCTCGCCGAGAAGACCGCCTACGGCTATGTAAAAAAGTATCTGGAGGAGCGCGGCATCACCGCCACCAAGGCGGAGGAAAACCGCCTCGCCCTCGGGCTCGTCGGCATCAAGCGCACCACGGGCCAGCACCCGGGCGGCCTCGTCGTCATCCCCCAGGACAAGGACGTGACGGACTTCTGCCCCGTGCAGCACCCGGCGGACGACCCCAACTCTGACATCATCACGACCCACTTTGAGTACCACTGCATGGAGTCGAACCTTTTAAAGCTCGACGAGCTGGGCCACGATGACCCCACCATGATCCGCATGATGGAGGACATGACCGGCGTGGACGCGAAGGAGATCTCCCTCTCCGACCCCGACACCATGTCCATCTACACCTCGCCCGCAGCCCTCGGGCTTCCGGACGACGACCCCATCATCGGCAAGACCGGCACCATCGGCGTGCCGGAGTTTGGCACCCCCTTCACCCGCCAGATGCTGGTGGACACCCAGCCGAAGCAGTTTGACACCCTGATCCGGCTCTCCGGCTTCTCCCACGGGACGGACGTCTGGGCCGGCAACATCCACGATCTCATCGTAAACGGCGTGGCCTCCGTCAACGAGACCATCGGCTGCCGCGACGATATCATGCTCTATCTCATCTCCGTCGGCATCGAGCCGTCTTTGGCCTTCAAGACCATGGAGGCCGTGCGAAAGGGCAAGGTCAAAAAGAGCGGCGACTTCCCGGGCGACGCCGAACAGCAGATGCGCGACAAGGGCGTGCCCGAGTGGTACATCGAATCCGCCCGCAAGATCGCCTACCTCTTTCCCAAGGCCCACGCGGTGGCCTATGTCATGATGGCCTTCCGCATCGCCTGGTTCAAGGTGCACGAGCCGCTGGCCTTCTACTCGGCCTACTTCTACCGCCGCAGTCAGAAGGGCGGCTTCGACGCGGGCATTATGTGCGGCGGCGCGGACGACGTGCGGCGCAGGATCAACGAGATGCACCGCCGCCCCACCCTCACCGCGAACGAGGAGGACCTGCTTGTCACGATGGAGGCCGTGTACGAGATGAACATGCGCTCGCTGAACTTCGCGCCCATCGACCTCTACAAGTCCCACGCCACGAAGTTTCTCATCACCGAGGACGGAAGGCTCCGGCCCCCCTTTGTGGCCATCTCCGGTCTCGGCGAGACGGCGGCCTGGGATCTCATGCGCGCCGGCGAGAGCGGGCGGCAGTTCATCTCCGTGCAGGAGCTCTCCGCCGCCTGCCCCAAGGTCTCCCAGACGCATATCGAAACGCTCCGCACCCTCGGCGCCCTCGGCGAGATGCCCGACAGCAACCAGATCAATCTCTTTGAGCTGTGATTGCAAAGCCGCCGCAGAGCAGTTTTTTCCGAAAAGGCGTTCCCAGGGCGAGGAAAATGGTGAGAAGCTTTATTGGATTCCCGAGGAAAATTTGTGCCAGACAAGGCGAAGCCCGCAGAGCATAATGGAGATATATGGTCAAGGGCTTCAACGCAGTATGGTGCAAATTTTGCCGGGAAGACTTAAAGATTTCTATCAAGGGATAGTATGAGAAACAGAAAAGGTAAGAGAGAATCACATGGCAGGGACAGGATCGAGAAAGCGCGCGCGGGGCTGGGTCGTCGCCCTCGTGGTGCTCATCTGGCTGATGGCGACGGCGGCCCTCATCCTCCTCGCGGACGGGCGCACGGTACGCTTCTACGTCTACGGGGACGAGGATATCACCCTCGAATACGGCGCCGATTTTCATGACCCCGGCGTCTACGCCGTGACGGTCGGCAATCTCTTCGGCGAGAGCGAAAAGCACCTGGAGATACAGACCCTCGGCGCTGTGGACAGCCGGCGTCTCGGCGTATATGTGCTGCGTTACACGACGCGCTTCGCCTTTGAGGACTACAGCGTGGAGCGGCGCGTCACCGTGGTGGACAGCACGCCCCCCGTCATTGAGCTGAAGCATGTGGAGGGCTATGAGCCGAGCTGGATGACCGGCTACGCGGAGGAGGGCTACAGCGCCTGGGACGCGGTGGACGGCGATCTCACCGGCAAGGTGCGGCGCGTGAAGCTCGACGACCGGGTGCAGTACACCGTCACGGACAGTAACGGCAACACCACCACCGTTGAACGGCCCCTGCCGAACATCAGCTATCAGCCGCCGCAGATCACCGTCCTCGGCGAGCAGAACCTCGTCATGCAGGCCGCCCTCTGGTATGACGACGCGGGCGCCAGCGTCTCGGACGCGCTGGGCCGCGATCTGAACGACTATCTCGTCACCGAGGGGAACGTGACCCCCTGGGTCTCCGGCGACTATGAGATCCGCTACTCCATCACGAGCGAGCTGGGCGAGACCATCTCCGCCGTGCGGAACGTGACGGTGGTGCCGGTACCCCTGCCGGAGACCGTCACGCCCGCGGAGAAGACCATTTACCTCACCTTTGACGACGGACCCAGCCCCTATACCGCGCGGCTTCTGGACGTGCTGGACCGCTACGGGGCCAAGGCCACCTTCTTCGTCACCTCGCAGGACCCGCGCTATTATGACGAGATCGGCAGGGCATACCGCGCGGGCCACGCCATCGGGGTGCACACCTCCACCCACGACTACAACAAGATCTATGCGAGCGAGTACGCCTTCTTCGAGGACTTCTTCAAAATGGAGGAGGTCATCAAGGAGCAGACCGGGGACTATACCCGCCTCTTCCGCTTCCCCGGCGGCAGCTCCAACACGGTTTCAAACTTTAACCCCGGCATCATGAGCCGCCTCACCCGCGCCATGACCGACCTGGGCTACCGCTACTTTGACTGGAACGTCTATTCCGGCGACGCGGGCGAGACCAGCAAGACCACCCAGATCGCCAAAAACATCAAGGACGGCTGCGCCCAGCAGAAGATCTCCATCGTCCTGCAGCACGACATCAAGGACTACAGCGTCGCCGCGGTGGAGAGCGTGCTGGAATGGGGCCGCGCCAACGGCTACAGCTTCAAGGCCCTCCAGCTCGACAGCCCCGGTATGCACCACGGCGTGAACAACTGACCGCCACGGTTGCTTCACAAAAAGTATCTTGACGACATTTTACGAAACGAGAGGGGAGAGCGCGGGAGCTTACGCTTGTGAACTAAATGCAGAAAGCTGTTGAAATGTGTTGTGTCCAGTGTTAAAATCATTGCAGTTCGGTACTAAAAATCATTAGCCGATTGCGAAACCGGAGTTTCGCAATCGACTACTAAAAATCATTGCTGAAAGGAGTACATTTATGAGTGAAAAGAAGCTTTCCCGCCGCGACTTTCTGAGGGGCGCGCTGGCCGGCTCTGCCGCCGTTGCCCTGACCTCTGTCACCGGTCTGCCCGCCTTTGCAGAGGAGGGGATCTACAAGCCCGGTACTTACTCCGCCACCGCCGACGGCATCGGCAAAGTCACCGTCACCGCCACCTTTGACGCAAATTCCATCCTGAGCGTGGAGCTGGACGTCTCCGAGGAAACCCCCTCCATCGGCCAGGCCGCCAAGGACGAGCTCATCGCCCAGGCCATGGCCGCCCAGGGTCCCGACGGCATCGACGGCGTCTCCGGCGCGACCATCACCAGCACCGCCGTCAAGACCGCGCTGAAAAACTGCATCGCGCAGGCCAAGGGCGAGGCCGTTGATTCCGGCAGCGTCAAACCCATGGTGGAGTCCAGCGCAGCCTTTATTCTCAAGGACATCACCGCGGACGATGTGAACGCCTCCGCCGTGGAGCTCGAGCCTATCACAAACTTTGCGAAGGAAGTCGATGTGGACGTGGTCGTCGCCGGTGCCGGCGCCTCCGGCGTCATCGCCGCCGTGCGTGCGGCAGAGCTCGGCGCGAAGGTCGCCGTCCTGCAGAAGGAGGCCGTCGCCGTCTCCCAGGGCAACTGCTCCTCCGCCATCATCAAGAGCGGCTCCACCGAGGGCGGCCTGAAAAAGTGGCTTACCTTCGCCACCGCCGTCAACTGCTGGCGCAACAACCGCAGGCTCCTCGAGGCTTACATTGACCGCTCCGAGGAAGCCCTCCGCTTTGTCTGTGAGAAGAGCGGCATCACCGAGAAGACCGAGTGGAAGAACAAGTACGGCGTCACCAAGTATCAGGACACCTCCGCCGTCTACACTGGTGTCTGGCATGACGGCACCCAGTCCTATGACTTCGGCGACGAGAAGGTCGAGGTCTTCGCGCCCTGGTTCGGCCCCAAGCCCGGCAACTACGGCTCCCTCGTCTCCGGCATTCTCAAGGACGCCCAGGAGGAGTACGGCGACAATCTCCAGGTCTTCTTCAGCACCCCCATCGTCCAGCTTGTCAAGGACGCCGAGGGCACCATCATCGGTTGTGTCGGCAAGGATCTGGACGGCAACTACATCAAGTTCAACGCCAAATCCGTCATCCTCGCCACCGGCGCCTATGAGAACAACGCCACCACAAGAAGGTCGTCCACCGCACCGGCGACGGCAACATCCTCGCCATCGAGGCCGGCGGCTGCATGGAGCCCGTGGCCCACAGCCGCGTCATGCACGACTTTGACGCGGGCCTCATGTGGGACGAGCCGCCCTACCTCATCGTCAACATGAACGGCGAGCGCTTCATCGACGAGGAAGTCGATATGGCCTACATCTCCAACGCCCTGCGCTGGCAGCCCGGCTTCAAGGGCGAGAACATGGACCCCGAGCACCAGGAGACCGGCTCCATCGGCTGGTACTGCCAGATCTACGACAACGACTACATGTCCTACGCCACTGGCCCCGTGCCCGAGTTTGTCATGCAGCGCTACCTGAAGGAAGAGGACCCAAGTCTCCACGTCAGCGTCTTCCCAGAGCTGATCGACACCTTCCGTGCCGACACCATCGAGGAGCTGGCTGAAAAGCTGGGCCTGCCCGTTGAGAAGACCGTCGAGACCTTCAATCGCTATAACGAGCTCTGCGAGAAGGGCGAGGATGAGGACTTCGGCAAGCCTGCCAAGTACCTCCACGCCTTCAAGACCGCGCCCTTCTGGGGGATCCGCCGCCACATCCGCTGCTCCTCCATCACGGCGGGCGTTCTGTCTGATGAGTTTGGCCGCGTCACCACCGAGGAGGGCGAGGTCATCAAGGGCCTCTACGCTGTCGGCAACCTGGGCGGTCAATTCTACGGTGCGCCCGACTATCCCTTCTTCCACCCCGGCCTCTCGCTCGGCCACGCCGTCACCTTCGGCTACATCGCCGGCGAGCACGCCGCCCAGAACAAGTAATTATTATTTTCAAGCACATGCAAACCGGGAGGAGCAAGCTCCTCCCGGTCATTTTCTGTCTATTTTTTATGCCTTGCCCTGGATATATTTGTCGATGGACTGGGCGCCCGCCTTGCCCGCGCCCATGGCGAGGATGACGGTCGCGGCGCCGGTCACGGCGTCGCCGCCGGCGAAGACGCCCTCGCGCGCGGTCACGCCGCCCTCGTCGGCCTCAATGCCGCCCTTGCGGGTGAAGGTGAGGCCCTCGGTGGTGTTGCGGATGAGGGGGTTCGGGCTCGTGCCGATGGCGATGATGACGGTGTCCACGTCGAGGACCCACTCGCTGCCCGGCACGGGGACGGGGGAGCGGCGGCCCTTCTCGTCGGGCTCGCCCAGCTCCTGGCGCTGCAGCTCGATGCCGGTGACAAAGCCGTCCTCGCCCGCGAGGATGCGGGTGGGATTGTTGAGAAGGTTAAACTCGATCCCCTCGGCCTCGGCATGTTCGACCTCTTCGAGTCTTGCCGGCAGCTCGTCGCGGCCGCGGCGGTAGCAGATATAGACATGCTCCGCGCCGAGGCGCTTTGCCACGCGCGCCGCGTCCATCGCGACATTGCCCGCGCCGACGACCGCGACGCGGTGGAAGTGCTTGATGGGGGTGTCGTAGTCCTCGCGGTAGGCTTTCATGAGGTTCACGCGGGTGAGGAGCTCGTTTGCGGTATAGACGCCGAGGAGATTCTCGCCCGGGATGTGCAGGAACTGCGGCAGGCCCGCGCCGGAGCCGATGAACACGGCCTCAAAGCCGTCCTCGAAAAGCTCGTCCACGGTCTCGGACTTGCCGATGATGGCGTTATTGACGATCTTGACGCCCATGGCCTTGAGATTGTCGATCTCCTTCGCGACGATCTCCTTCGGGAGACGGAACTGCGGGATGCCGTAGACCAGCACGCCGCCGGACTTGTGCAGGGCCTCGAAGATGGTCACGTCATAGCCCATCTTTCTGAGGTCGCCCGCGCAGGTGAGACCCGCGGGGCCGGAGCCGACGACCGCGACGCGGTGGCCGTTGGAGGCGGGGACTTCGACCTCGACCTTCTCGAGCTTTGCCTGCTCGGCCATGTGCCAGTCCGCCACAAAGCGCTCGAGTCTGCCGATGCCGACGGACTCCCCCTTGATGCCGCGCACGCACTTGGACTCGCACTGCTTTTCCTGGGGACACACACGGCCGCAGACGGCGGGCAGGGAGTTTGTGGAGGTGATGATCTCATAGGCGGCCTCAAAGTCGCCCTCGGCCACCTTGGCGATAAACTCCGGGATGCGGACGGCCACGGGGCAGCCGGTGCGGCAGGCGGGATTCTTGCAGTTGAGGCAGCGCTTGGCCTCGTCGATGGCCATCTCGGGGGTGTAACCCAGGGCCACCTCGTCGAAATTGCCGGCGCGGACGATGGGGTCCTGCTCGGGCATTTCGTTCTTGGTCAGTCTCATATTAGCCATTTCTCTTTCCTCCCGTCATGTTGCAGATGTGCTGGGCAGCGGCGTCCTGCTCGTCCTTATAGAAGGCGGCGCGCTTGAGAAGCGAATCGAAGTCGACCTGGTGGGCGTCGAAGTCGGGCCCGTCGACGCAGGCAAACTTCGTCTCGCCGCCGACGATGACGCGGCAGCCGCCGCACATGCCGGTGCCGTCGACCATGATGGGGTCGAGGGAGATGATGGTGCTGATGCCGTAGGGTCTCGTCACATCGGCCAGGAACTTCATCATGATGTCGGGGCCGATGGCGATGACGCGGTCAAACTGGGGCTTGCCCTCTTTGATGTTGTTCTCGATCTCCTGCTTGAGGAAGACCGTGGTGAAGCCCTTCTCACCGTAGGTGCCGTCGTCCGTGCACATGATGAGCTTGTCGGAGACCTCCTTGAGTTCGTCCTTGAGGATCACGATGTCGGCGGAGCGGAAGCCGCCGATAAAGGTCACCTCGATGCCGCGCTTGTGCATCTCCTTGGCGATGGGGTAGGCGATGGCGCAGCCCACGCCGCCGCCGACGACACAGACCTTCTTGAGGCCGTCCATCTCGGTCGCGCGGCCAAGGGGGCCCACGAAGTCGGAGATGTAGTCGCCCTGCTCGACCGTGTGGAGCATCTTCGTCGTGCGGCCCGCGGCCTGCACCATGACGGAGACGGTGCCCTTCTCACGGTCCCAGTCCGCGACGGACACGGGGACGCGCTCGCCCTGCTCATCCAGGCGGAAGATGACGAACTGGCCGGCCTGGGCATGCTTGGCCGCCAGCGGCGCCTCGATCTCAAACAGGCAGATGGTCTTGGCGTCGTTCAGAAAACGCTTGGTTACTACCTTGTACATGGAAACACCTCTATGAATTAAAATATGGTTTCTGCGATAAACCGGGACAACAGTTTTATTTTACCCGCTTTACATGCCAAAGTCAACGCCTTCCGCGTGTTTTTGCGATAAAGCAAAAAAGCCTTCCCCTCGAGGGGAAGGTGGCTCGCCCCGATCCCACGCGAGGGGCGAGACGGATGAGGTGGAGCTCTCCGCTTCCGACCAGTACCGTACAGGCGGCAGCATTTGCGTATCGTGGGATGCCTGTATCGGAACGTGGATTGCGGGCCGATGAGGGCATCGGCCCCTACGGACAGGCGGCAACAGTTCCGCATCACGGGATGCCTGTGCCGGATCGCTTTGCCCATTTCCGTAGGGGCCGGCGCCCTCGACGGCCCGCGCGGGGTAAAAATCAGACACCCTGCCTCTCTCCAAAATTGAGAGTTATACTATTCCTTGATAAGAAGCTTTATTGGATTCCCGAGGAAAATTTGTGCCAGACAAGGCGAAGCCCCGCAGAGCATAATGGAGATATATGGTCAAGGGCTTCAACGCAGTATGGCGCAAATTTTGCCGGGAAGACTTAAAGATTTCTATCAAGGGATAGTATTAGGCAGGGTGTCCAATCATTCATAACGATAAAGGGAAAACCCTTGAAAACATAGCGTTTTCAAGGGTTTTGGTGCTCCAGCGGGGACTCGAACCCCGGACACCCTGCTTAAAAGGCAAAGTCCCCTTTTCACACGGCCTGAGTTTTCAACACCTTCAACAGGTTTGCCACCAATTTACGCCGAAATTTACTCCGAAAATGCTTTCAGCACCTCGCTGTATAGATCTTCCGGCCGGTTCTCCATGAGGTGCGTGTAGATCTTCAAGGTCTGCACCGGGCTGGAGTGCCCGGCCAGGTACTGCACGCGCTTGACGGCCACGCCGGAGAGGATCAGCTCCGACACGTAGGTGTGCCGGAGCAGGTGCGGCGTCGTGTGGAAGTCCAGGGAGACCCTGACGCCTGGATGGAACGGCACCTCATCCCCGAGCTGAAGTTCCCGCGTTTTCTTCTGCCCGTGCACGGTGTACGTGATTTGCCGCGCCTCGCGCAGCGTGACGGCTGCCCAGCGCTTTCTGAAGGAGGACGCGGTCAGCAGCTCCCCCTCTCCCCGGCTTATCACGTAGGGCCCGTTTTGGGCCTCACGGAGTTCGCGCAAAATTTGCACCAACTGAGGCGGCAGCGGGATGGAGCGGTATGCCGCGTCGCTCTTGAGCAGCGGCGTAAGCGTCGCTTTGTTGTGCCCCTCCCAATTGCAGGCCGCCCGCACGTCGATGTAAGGCGCAGGATCGTCCAGGTGGACGTGGCGCCATTGCAGGCCCAGGGCTTCTTCCCGGCGCAGGCCGGTGTACAGGCACAGCATCACAAACGGATAGATCGGCAGCCCCCTCACCGCCTCCTGCAGCGCCTGCTGCTGGGATCTGGTGAGGGCTTCTTTTTCGGGCGCGTCCTGCCCGCCCGGTTTCAGATCCGTACAAGGGCTCTTGTCTATGAGCCTGTCCTTTTCAGCGGCGGCGAAGATCTTCCTCATGGCCGTGACCACTTTCTGCTGCAGGGACTTCGAGGAGGCGGAGATCGGCGCCATGACGCGCTTGACATCGCTGTAGGCGACATCCCGGATCTGGATCTCTCCGATCACCGGGCAGATGTGATTGTTGATGGCATTCCTGTAGTCGTGCCGACGCTTTTCGCTATACTCCCCGGCATGCAGTTCGTACCACTGTTTGGCATAGACCCAGAGCGGCGGATTCTCCCGGAGATCCGCGCCGACGGCAAGCTCGGCCTCCCGCGCACGCGCCTTGCTGCGCGTTTCGGCCTGGGTGTGGCCATAGACGCAGATCCACTTGCCGGTCGACGGATCCTTCACCTTTTTGCACCAGAGCTTCTTCTTTTCGCTGTAGGCCATTTCCGGCCGCTTGCCTTTGCTCATCCCAGAAACTCCCTTGCGGCCCTGTAGGCTTTTGTCGTGGTGGTAGGGCTCCAGTATTCATAGGCCCGCCGGTCGGCGATGGATGCCAGCACATCCCCGTGCCGGCTTGCGTATTCGCCGAAGGCGCGGTACTTGAAATAATCCGGCGCGTGGAGGATGTTCCCCATGGTACGGCTATGCCGGGCGCAGTCCACGGCATAGGCCCACATGACAGCGCGCTCTTTATCGTCGGCCATGTCGATCAGGATGCACTCCAGGGCATTGTTCCGCCCGGAGTAACGCGGATCCTCCTGCCCTGTTTCCCTGAGATATTCAGCGAAGCCGGGCGGGATCGGCGGATCATCCCAGCCGCTGCGCGGCTGCGCCGCCTTTGGGCCGGGCGCGGTCTGCGCTTTTGTGCCGCCCTGTTTGATTTCGTCAAGGAAGTGCCGCAAGGCGGGATTGTACTGGCAGCCGCAGTTGAGGCATGTGACAGTGACCTTCTGGCTGCCGCTGCTGCCGGCCATAAGGCCGAGGGCGAAGCCAACCAGGGCGCCGGGGATCACGAAAAGCCAAAAGCCCGCGAATCCCAGAACAAGCCCCCAGAAAAGACCGCGTCCAAGTTTATACCCTCTTTTGCTGGCAGAGATTGCTGCGCTGCCGCAGCGCGGGCAGACAGGCGTATTGTCATTTGAGGCTGTGGGACAGCTATTTAGTGCTGGTGTTTTCTTTTCCTCTCCAGCTTTATTTATTTCCGGAAAGAAGAACATAAACACCCCAAATACAGAAAACAAAACCAGGGGGAACGTCTCTCTTGTTGCGGCTTTCATCATAATGCCAAAAAGGATAAAAACAATGCCGAATACTCTGGGCGCCACCGTAGACGTCCGCTTCGCGCGGGCCTGTTCTTCCGCGGCGGCACGTTTGGCCTGTGTTTCCCGTTCCCTCCGCTGCTGTTCTTCTTCTGCCTTTTGGATACGCCGGGCTGCTTCCGCGCGGGCCCGTTCTTCCGCAGCGGCGCGTTCGGCCTGTTGTTCCTGTTCTCTCCGCTGCCGTTCTTCTTCCGCCAGCGGCGCGTTCGGCCTGTTGTTCCTGTTCTCTCCGCTGCCGTTCTTCTTCCGCCTGCCGGATACGCCGTGCCGCTTCCGCGCGGGCCCGTTCTTCCGCGGCGGCGCGTTCGGCCTGCTTGACCTGCTCTACCTGCTGCCGCTCTTCCGCCGCCTGTTGAATACGCCAAGCTGCTTCCGCTCGGGCCTGTTCTTTGGCGGCGGCGCGTTCAGCCTGCTTGACCTGCCTCTGTATCCATGCTTCGTTTAGTGCTTCCGGCGAACGGCGCAGAGAAAAGAATACCGCGGCCACACCGATGACAATGAATGCAATGGCGATACCGATGCCTTCGCCGGTCGATAAGCCAACAGCGCCGAAGAGCGCAATGCCCCCTCCGAGAACAGCGCCGAGCACCCGCAGGATCTTCTTTACAACTTCCATTGCTCTCTCCCGTGCCCACAGTGGGCATGTTTTTTTATTTGTCCAGATAAATTATGCCGTCGACGACATGGTACCGCCTTTTCTGTAAGGCTCAAGCATGAAGTTGATTGTCCCCCGCACCTCATCCGTCGCATTGTCGTAGGCATCCAGCAGGGCGGCTTTTTCATCCGGGATCACTGGGCGCGGGTTATCGCTGCGGCACAGTAAATAATCCGCCGTGCAGCCGAAGATGTCGCACAAGGCATTGATCGTGTCAGCGTCGATATTTCGTTCCCCGGTTTCATATCGGGATATTGTATTTTTCTTTGTGTGCATACGTTCAGCAAGATCATCCTGTCGCCACCCGTTCAGCAACCTGAGCTCTTTTATTCTGTTCATGTGCGCACCTCCACGATCTTTAAGCGAATTATACAATGATAAGGGGTTGTTTTTAAGCATTATTCCCAAATCGGGAATAAAAAGTAAAGATGCGCTTGACAATTCCCGTTTCGGGATTTATTTTATTGTTACGGTTCCCACTATGGGAACCCACCCCGCCCCGGCGGGAGATCACAAAGACAAGGAGAATGACCATGGAACTTACAAAAAGAACAAGCCCGCTGCTTGTGGAACTTTCCACGATCCAGAAGACCAACAAGCTCAACACCGTAATCCGCATCAACGAGAAAGGCCCCGGCGGTGGTTACCATGAGTACACCATCCGCATCAACAAGCCGAACGGCTACGCCTCTGCGCAGAGAATCGTATTCCAGAAAGGCCCGCGCAATGACCCGGAGGCTGTACACGGCGCACTTGACGAGGATCTGCTTGAAATCGTCCGGGACAGGCTCGCCGCTTTTCAGGGCGGGGATTATGCCTGCCGGGAGAACGCTATCGCCCTTACGCATGTAGAAGAAGCCCTCCTGTGGCTCAACAAGAGGAAAGAGGACAGAGCGGAACGCGGTGTTCTCGGCACAATGAACAAGTGAGGGCATCGGCATGAACACCTACACGAAACTGTCTGGTGCGAAGGTCATCGCCGAGCAGGAGGCAATCCCGGTGAAGGAGTGGCTTGCCGAAGGTCGTGAGCTTTTCGGCAGGGACATCATGAAGTGGAAGTTTCGCTGCCCGATGTGCGGGCACGTAGCCTCAGTCCAAGACTTCAAGGACGCCGGCGCTGAAGACCCGAACGATTCCTTTCAGGAGTCCTTCCAGGAGTGCATCGGGCGGTACCGGGGAGCCGGTTCTCCCGGAGCTCCCGACGGGAACCCAAACGGATGCAACTGGGCAGCCTACGGCCTCTTTGGGATCCCCAACGATAAAGGCCGGCTTGTTATGGCCAAAAACGGCAAAGTGCGGGAGGTTTTTGACTTTGCGCGTGAGGAGGTGCAGGCGTGAAACAGGGCACCATCACGATCTACTGGGAGATCAAGGAGGAAGGGCGGATCGCCGTCGGCCTTGAGATGCCGCCTGAGACGAGGCGGCTGCCGCTTGTGTACAGGCGGCGGATCGTCACCCGGCTGCGTGAGATCCTCATCCCCGGCAAGAAGGAGGAGCTGCCGCAGTGATCCAGCTCGACCCCATCCTCAACAAGGAGGAGCTGCGCTGGCGCTGGTATCTGCTGCACATGGCGAAGGCCCTTGTGCCTGCCGCGTCGGTCACGGCGGCTATCAAGCGCAGCATCCGGGCGTATATCAATGAACCAGCCGACGAGTTCCGGGAGATCTACGACGACGGCTGCAAGTACATCACCCTCAACCCGCTGCCGGAGGCGATCCAGACGGAGGCCGAGGCCGTGCAGCACGTCGGGGATCACATGTGGATCCCCCGCCCTCCGTTCTGGAAGTGGATGCCCGGCGACATCTACTCCACGCGCTACAAACTCTGCCGGCGGCGCGGCCGCTGGTGGGCATATCTCTACTATCTCGTCATCCAAGACTGACCACGGGCGGCTGATGCCGCCCACCTATACGCGGCGCACGGTGGGCGCGGGGATCAGGCGACCCCGCGCGCAGGTCCGACTCCTGCACGCCGCACCAGTGGGCAGGGGATTCATGGCGGCAGGCCCTCGCACGATCTGCCAGCACTGCTCCCCACGCCTGCGTCAGAAGAGCCCGGCTTTGTTCCGTTTCCCCGGTTTGCGTAAGAGCCGGGAAAACTCCACAGCCGCCGTGCCCTTCTTCCTTTCCGAACCGAACCCGCGTTGCTGGGCTTCGGTTCGGTGAGACGCGGAAACGCGGTCAGGCGGCAGCTTCCGGGCTGACACCAAGGGAACCACCGCCGACAAGCCACACCCCTGCCCACACCAGCGCAGCTCCCGGCACCGCCCCGCGCTTGTCTCTCCATGCCTTACCCGCGCGGGCTTGAGCTGCGCCTCCTTTATCCGTCCATGCTCCAGGCAGAAGAATGGAGCACCGTCCTGCATGGGTTTTGCTGTATTCCCCATGCACGGCGGCAGCGGGCTGACGGCTCGTTATCCCTGCCCCCTGAGCTGTTCGGCATTTCCGAACAGCTCAGGATCCCTTACAAGTTGGAGGTGATCACCATAGACGAACAAAAACAGGCGCCGGAGATCGGCACACCGGAAGCAGCAGTGCAGAGCTGTGTGAACCTGCTGGCGACGGTAACCAACATCCCGGAAAGAAAACTCGCCTATTACCTGGACATGTACTACCAGCTGCGCGATGCCTACGAAGCGGCCAGGGCCGAGGAACGGCTTGAGGCGCAGCGGAACGAAGAAACACTCCTGCAGGCGCTTCACTTGCCGTCGGTCTATCCCGATCCCCCGCGCACGATGAACACGCCGTCGGCGCCGGCCGAGGTGACCGACGCGGACACCGGCGGAGGGGATCCTTTGCCCCCCCCGGATGCCTTTAGCGGCTTCGAGCCCGTAGAGATTAAGGTCAGCGGCCCGGCGGCCCAGGCTGCCGCCGAGAAGCGGCGCATCCGGGACAGGCTGCTGCAGATGCGGCAGAACGGCGTCTCGACGCCGCAGATCATCAAGGGCGGGAACGGCTGCATCACAGAGGAACAGATCCGTTTGATCGTTGATGCCAAGCCGGTACCCATCGCGGTGTACCGCGTGCTCGACGGCGTACTGGAGACCCTTGCAGCGGCGCCGCCTGAGAATTGATATCTTGATATCATTTTACCCCGGAGGGAGCATTTTTACCATGAACGACGATTACAGAACGATGTACGCCCGGCACCGCAAGGCTGCCGGTTTGACGCAGGAAAAGGCAGCGGAGCTGCTGGGCGTGGCCGTGCGCACTTTGGCCAACTGGGAGGCCGGGATCTACACCCCGCCCGACGACAAGGTGGCGCTCATGTGCGACGCCTACCCCGCCCCGACGCTGGCACTGGAACACCTGCGCGCAAGCTCTGCACTCGCCGCCGGACTCATCCCGGAGGCCGCGCAGCTGCCGCTGGCACAGGCCGTGGCGCAGCTGCTGTACTGCATGCGGCAGTTTGAGCAGAAGCACAGAGCCGACGATCTGATCTGGATCAGCTCCAACGGCCAGGTTGACGAGGGCGAACAGACGGAGCGCTGGTGCGAGATCAGCGAGGAGCTGCGCGACATCGTCAAGGCGGCCACGCAGCTGCGCTTTGCCCAGGGCGCTGTCGCCACGACGTGGCGCGACTGAGGGAGGGCCAGACCATGAAGATCTACACAAGCATGCCCGGCATACGCACGCGACGGCGGGTGCTGGGACTGACCGCGACATCGCTTGCCGCCGAACTCGACGTCACCAGGCAGGCGTGGAACCAGTGGGAGAGCGGCGCGACCATGCCGTCGGCCGGGTACCTGCCCGCCATTGCCGCGCTGCTGCAATGCGGGATCGAAGATCTGTACAAGGAGGGCGAGGATGGACAGGCTCTTGAATAAAGCCGAGGTCTGTGAGAGGCTGCAGATCTCCCGCGCCACCCTCGACCGGATCGTGGCCGCCGGTGAGCTGGAGTGCACGCGGATCGGGCGGCTGGTGCGCTTCGACGAAGAGGAGCTGGAGCGCTACCTCGACCGCTGCTGCCGGGTACCGTGCGCAGGGACGAAAAAAAGGCCCGCCCGACCGGGCAGGCCCAAGGGGAGCAAGAACTACAAGCCGCAGCAGCTGCGCTATATCCCCGGCATGAAGGTGGTATAAAAAAGCCCCGCCGGGCGCGACCCCGGCAGGGCTGTGACCATGGGCGCAAGGCCCAGACCACGAAGACGCTGCTATTATAGCACGGCCTTGCACCTTTTGACAAGGAGAAAATTATGGGCGTTATACGTGTACAGCACAACGAGAACTACACCACCATGAGCAACTACCATCTGCGCGACAACCGGTTAAGCCTGCGCGCCATGGGGCTCATGAGCAAGATGTTGAGCCTGCCGGACGACTGGGACTACACCGTGGCCGGGCTTGCAGCGATCTGCAAGGAGGGCCGCGAGGCCGTGCGCAAGGTGCTGCAGGAGCTGGAGGAGGCGGGCTACATCGTCCGGGATCAGTCCCGCGAGGGCGGGCGCTTTTCCGGCTATGATTACACCCTGTATGAGCAGCCGCGAGAAGCGGAGGATCCGCCGGACGAGGACACGGCCCCCGCGCCGGAGGAGCCTTGCGCGCCTCCACCGTCGCCCAGGATTCCGGGCAACGGTGCGCCACCGTCGCCCAGGATTCCGTTGCCCAGAAAACCGTTGCCCGAAAATCCGCCACAACTAAATAACTATACAACTAAAGGACTAAAGAACAAATACACGCCGCCTCCGTGGATGCCGCGCGATGTGTGGGACGCGATCACCGACTACTGCCGCGAGGACGAGGGCCTGTACTCGGCATGGATGGACTACGCCGACATGCGGCGCAGGATGCGCCGGGCCGTGGCCACCGTGAACACCGTGACGCGCTGCTGCTCGACGCTGGATCAGCACTCCAAGGGCAGCAGGGAGTACAAGATCGGGATGCTGCACAAGGCCACAGACAGGAGCTGGCGCGGCCTGTTCCCGCTGGAGGCCGGCGATGAGGGCTTCTCCCCCGCCCCGGCGGCGCAGGCCCCAGGTGAGGAGGCGGAGATATGGCTGTAAAGGAGCTCTCAGGCGATGCCTGGAAACCGGCCCAGATGTGCATACTCGGCGCTCTGGTGCTATGGCCCGACGAGTTAGCCGGGAAGATTTTTCATGGCGCCATGCCCAGCTATTTTGGTGAGCCCTCTCTAAAACACTTCTTTGAGGCCGCGCATAGCTTATGGATCGAGGGCAAGCCGATCGACCCGGTGACTATACTGCACGCCACCGGCTTGGATGGGCACGAGGAGACCTTAGCTGCGTGCATGGAGATGGTACCGCCTCACATGGACGTGGACGAGTACCTGCACATCCTGCGCGACGAGGCCCGGCTTTATCAGATTCGGTCGGCGGCAGGCGCGCTATCTTGGGCCAAGAGCATGGAGGACGCCCTGGACGCCTACGAGAAGATGGGCCAGCTCCTGCGCGACACCGACACCATCGAGGACGTCAGCTGGGAGGAGATGGTGGGCAGCTACCTGGATCGCATGAACGATCCGGCGCCCCCGAACTACCTGACATGGGGCATCCCGCAGCTGGACGAGACGCTGTGTGTGTCCCCCGGTGATTTCTGCGTGCTGGCAGCCGACAGCTCTGCCGGCAAGACCGCTTTGGCTTTGCAGTTTGCTTTCCACATGGCGCAGCATGGCAAGCGCACCCTTTTCTTCTCGCTGGAAACGCCGAGGGAAAAGCTCGAAGACCGCCTCATGGCCGAGAAGCAGGTGGCCGCCATCCCGATGCTGCACTCCAAGAAAAAGGCGCTGTCCAGCGACGACTACCTGCGCGCCGGCGACACCGGCATGAAGGCCAACAAGGTGCCGCTGCGCGTGATCCGCCGGGCGGAGACGCTGCCGCAGATCCAGAACCGGATCATCATGCACAACGCCGACGTAGTGTTCATTGACTACCTGCAGATCATCCGGCACAAGGCAAGCAGCCGCTTTGAGACGGTGACGGAGATCTCCATGGAGCTGCACCGCATGGCCAACCGTCTGGGCGTGACCATCGTGGCGCTCAGTCAGGTGACGCCGCCGGAGTCCGGCGAGATCACAATCCAGGATCTGCGCGAGAGCGGCCAGATCAAGAACGACGCCGAAATCATCCTGCTCATGATGAAGGACAAGACCTTCCCCGGCGCGCGCAAGCTCAAGATCGGCAAGGACAAGGACGGCGCCACCAACAAGAGCCTGCTGCTGTCCTTCGACCCGCAGCACATGACGTTCTCTTATGCCAAGCGCAAGGAGCCCGCCCAGATGCCGGGCCAGGGCGCGCCCCTGTTCGACCTGGACGACGACGAAGGAGGTGACAATCCCTTTGAATCCCTGCCCCTATGACATCGGCGACCAGGTAAAGTTCAAACCATCAGCCTACGCCGACAGCACCACCGGCTTCGGCGGTGAGCTGAACGTGGAGGTGGCCGGCAAGGTGGTGCAGATCAACGAGCCGCGCCACTGGTACCGGGCCGCGTATGAGACCCCGCAGGGCACCCGCTACGAGTGCTTCAAATACTGACAAAAGGAGACCACGAAGACATGAAAGTTATAGCTTTAGCGAACCACAAGGGCGGCGTCGGCAAATCCACGACCGCCATCAACCTCTCCGCTCTGCTGGCGCGGGACGGTGAGCGTGTGCTGCTCATCGACGCGGATGCGCAGCACAACAGCAGCGACTTTTACTGCCCCGACTACGAAGGGCCCACCCTGACGGACGTGCTCACAGGCGACTGTGAGCCGGTGTGGACCGAGTCGGTCACGCACACCGCCTGGGAGAACCTCGACATGCTGTGTGCCGACATGCGGCTTTTGAAGCTGGATCTGGCGGCGGTCCTCAATGATCCGCACGCCGACGGCGCCGCATCTGAGAAGCGCCTGTATGATTTCCTCAAGATCGTCAGGGATGACGACGCCTATGACTACGTCATCATTGACTGTCCGCCGTCGTTCACGGCGGCAAGCGTGGCAGCGCTGGTGTGCTGCGACGAGATGATCCTCCCCACGCGGGCGGATGCGTTCAGCCGCGCCGGTGCCCTGGAGATGATCCAGCAGGTCAGGAGCCTCGGCGCCTACCACATCGCGCCCCGCTGCCGGGTCCTGGTTACCATGGCGGACAGATCCCGCCTCAGCCGCCAGGTCATCGACCAGCTCAAGGCCGACGGGCTGGATGTGTTCGAGGCCGTTGTCCACAGCAGCGTGTGCGTGGGCGAGAGCAGCTACACCAGGCTGCCCCTCTACGAGTACGCGCCTCGGTCCCGCGCCGCCCAGGATTATGAGCAGCTGCTGAGGGAGGTGCGCGACGATGAGTAAGCCCTTCACCCTCGCCGACGAGCTGAAAAAGGCGGGCGTGCCCGCAGTGGACACCGGCCTTGAGCAGATCGAGTACATCCCAATTGACAAGATCGACCCGGACGACCGGAACTTTTACAGCGTCGGCGATGTTTCGGAGCTTGCGGCCAGCATCGAGATGGTGGGCCTGCAGCAGCCGCTGCGCGTGCGCAGCGGAGAGCATGGCCACGTCACGGTCGTGTCCGGCCACCGGCGCCGGGCGGCCATTCTGCTGATCCGCGACGGCGGCAGCACAATGTTCGAGCGCGGCGTGCCCTGCATCCGGGAGCGCGGCGACGTGTCCAAGGAGTGGCAGGAGCTGAAGCTGATCTACGGCAACAGCGCCACGCGCATCCTGACCGCGTCGGAGATCTCCATCCAGTCCGAGAAGGTGACGGAGATCCTCGGCAAGCTGGAGGAGCAGGGCGTGAAGTTCCCCGGCAGGACGCGCGACCACGTGGCGGCCATCCTCCAGACGAGCAAGTCCCGCGTGGGACGGCTGCACGCCATCCGGGCGAACCTGGTGCCGGAGCTGCTGCAGGAGTTTGACGGCGGCGGCCTGGGCGAGACGGTGGCGTACAGGCTCAGTCAGGAGGACGCCGCGGTGCAGCACGACCTTGCCGCCCGCCTCGGCCCCGCCGTGCGCGGTCTGACCGGCGACAGCGCCGAGAAGGTGCTCGGCCAGATCAAGCAGCCGCTGGTGACCAAGCCGCCGGAGCCGGATCCCAACAAGGCCATCGACGGCCTCAAGCGCTACCTGGACGAGCGCGAGAAGGAGGATCGGGAGTTCTGGCACCTTATGCAGAAGATCACCGACGACGTGCTGCTCATGAGCTTTGCCGCCGGCGCCGGTCTTAACCGCAAGGAAAACATCGACTCCATGCGGCTCGACCTGCGCTCCACCGGAAACTGGAACGGCAGCCCATCCACCTGGGACGGCAGCAACAAAGGCATGGCCATCGGCGTGGGCCAGAAGATCACCCGCACCTGGACGGAGGTCTACGACGCGGTGGCAGCCATCGCTATCAACCGGTGCCGGCAGGCGATGGTGGACGAGAAGGCCAGGCGGAACGCGAGGCCCAGGGCGGCCGTGCCCGCAGTGGGCACCAAGCCCACGTGGCAGACCGGAACGCCGCCGCGGGACGGGCGCTATCTGTGCAGGCTGGATCTGGGTTTGAACAGACCGACAGAGCAAAGCTGCGATTATATAAACGGCGAGTGGATTGCATATGGCCGCCCGGTGGCCGACGTGGGCAAGGTGGTCGGCTGGTGGCCGCTGCCGGAGAAGGAGGCGTGAGGTATGGCCGACAAAATCGATCTGCTTGATAAATTTCGTGAGCTGTTGGAATGCGTAAATATGGACACTGGCTCTCCTAAATTTCCGAAGCGGGCGACGGCGCTTGTCCGTGAGATCTCGGCTTATTCACGCGGCACCCGCCTATATGAACGGTGCAAAGGACGAGGCGAGGGACTTTTCCCCGACGGCACACCTCCTGATGACATCTTCTTCTACATGTTGGACAGGTTCAACAATGCTCCAAATTTCTTGTTTGCACGTGGCTCCATTATCCTCCTGATGCCCCTGCTGGAACAAGCCCTTGACGGGCAGCGCCGCTGTCGCGTTTGCGGATGCTCCGACAATAACGCCTGCATTCCATTTAGCTGCTATTGGGTCGAGGACGATCTTTGCAGCGCTTGTGCCGGGAAGGAGGCCGAAAATGTCAGGTAAAAAAGCTGACACCAGCGGAGGCGGCCAGGGCGCTGCGCTGCTGCGCGTGCGACATGCCGCGCTGCTGGGAGTGCCCGGCGCGGGATGTCCCCTACTGTCATGCCAGGGTCAGGATCCGGGCGGCGGAGCTGCTGGAAGAGGTGGTCGAGGCGATCAACCGCAGGGGCGAGGAGAGTCTTGGCGAACGGCACGTGCCGGGAGGCTGCATAAGGTGAGGCGCTACTGCAATGTGTTCTTTTGCGACAAGCAGCGCGACTTTGTGTGCTGCGCGACGTGCCAGAGCAGAGGCCGCTGCAAGAACCGCTGCCTCAATGATCCCAGCCGCTGCCGCCTGGAGGATATGAACCGGCAGGGCGAGAAGCCGAAGGTGGTGAGCCGATGAGGGCCAAAAAGACCAGCTACCGCAACGCGCGGTATGATTTTCTGCGGCGGTTCAACTGCTGCACGGTGTGCAAGAATCAGGACGAGCGGACGAGGAACGGCGGCGCGCTTTGTGCGCGCTGCCTCTCGGAGAAGCGGCGTAAAGCCGAGGAGAGGAAGGAGCAGACAAAACTATGTTTGTAAAGATCGGGGATGCCTGGTTTAACCCGGACGAGATCACGGCGATCTCCCTGCCGAGCGACATGAAAGACCCCGCGAAGATCATCGTAACCCTGCGCCAGGGCGTGAGCGTGTGGCCGGACGCCACCATGGACGAGGCCGAGGCCGCGCTGATCGACGCCGGGTACATCGAGAACCCGTACCCGGAGGAGGACGAGCCGCCGGAGCTGACAGAGAAGGAGCGCGAAGTGCTGACCGGCCTGTATGACCAAGACTTTGAGTATCTGGCAAGGGACAAGGACGGCAAGCTGTATGCTTTCCACGACAAGCCGGAAAAGGAAGGCGCGTACTGGAACACCCACGACGGCCGCAATGCCATGCGGATCGACGAGGGCTTTGATTTCATCGACTTTGTCGACGAGAAGCCCTGGAGCATCGCCTATCTCCTGCTGGATTAAGGCTTTCGGCGTTTTCCCGCGTCCCCTTGACTTTCCCGCGCCGCGCGGGTTATCCTAATAAGCACCAACCATAGCACAGGACGAGAGCCTGCAGGGCCAAGGTCTGCTATCACCGGAGAGGAGTGGCAGACTTTGGCCAAAATACTCAAGCTCATAGACGCCGGCGGCCTGCAGGTGGCGGCACTCTACAACCGGCGCACCGGACGCGAGAGCCCCAAGGTGCGCGCCGCCAAGCAGAAGGCCAGCAGCGAGGCCCAGCGCCGGATGAACCGTATCTACTCCTACCAAAAGCTGGAGCTCATGCTGGCAGTCAATTACCCGCGCGCCGGCAGCGCCATGGTCTGCGCCGCCACCTTCGACGACAAGCACATGCCCAAGAGCCGCCAGGAGGCGCAGCTGCGCTTCAAGTATTTTCTCAAGCTCCTGCGCATCGAACGCAAGGCCGAGGGCCTTCCGGAGCCGGTCGTGTTCTGGGCGCCGGAGATCCTCAGCTCAGAGTCCGGGCGCTGGCACTTTCACTTCGTCCTGGACAACACCGGGCGGGATCTGGACATGATCCGCCGGTGCTGGATCTACGGCACCGAGATCGAGGCCGACAAGCTCCAGAAGCCCGGTCGGCTGCACCGCATAAAGTGGATGGAAGAAGTCTCTGCCGAGGCAGGCGACGAGCCCGACAACCTGTACAAGGCCCTCGCCATCTACATGACCAAGGAGATGCGCGAGTGCCAGGAGTACGACTCCAAGCCCGGCCTGCACGGCTGGAGCTGCACCCGCAACGCTAAGCGACCGGAGATCGAGACGCTCACCGTCGACGACGACTACCAGCTCACCGCGCCGGAGGGCAGCGAGGTGCTTTATGATCGGCGCGAGTCCACGCAGTACGCCAGCTGGCATGTGCTCAAGTACTGCTACGACGGCAGCCGCTATCCTGCGCCGCCCCGCGCCAGGCGCAGGCGTCGGCTCTCGGCCTGACCTTTTTATTAAATTTTTCAGCCTTGAAACCAATATTATTCTCAGGAAAAAGAGGGGTGTTTGTCTTGCCAACTGAGCGCGCGTGTGATAGAATAATCCCGACAAAAGCCGGATGGATCGCCTGCCCGGTGTGCGGGTATCCTCGGCTGAAGAAGATCAGCGAGGACGAGTCGGCGGAGCTGGTGTACATCCACTGCCGACGATGCAAAAACGAAATACCCCTGACGCTTAAACAGGGCCAGAGCCTACAGGGCCAGAGCCAGCGAGTCGTGTGATTTACCACACGCTGCTGGCTCTGGCTTTTTCTTTTCCACCGGAGGTGACGCCGTGGCCACGCTGCCACTCAAACCTTGCCGGCATCCTGGATGCCCGGTGCTGACCCGCGAGGGCTGGTGCGATAAGCACAGGCCGCAGCATAAGCGGCGCGTGTCCGCTGCGTACCACGCCTGGTACAACCTGCCGATCTGGACGGATCGGCTGCGCCCTGCGCAGCTGCTGCGTGAGCCCTTCTGCCGCGAGTGCAGCGGCGAGGGTATCAGGACGAGGGCGACGGTCGTTGACCACATCAAGCCGCATCGCGGCGACTGGGCGCTGTTCACCGACGAGAACAACCTGCAATCCCTGTGCAAGTACCACCACGACCGCAAGACCGCGCTTGAGATGGCACAAGATCGGCGCGAATCGAAGTCGTTTTGATGCACTGCATCGGCGTCGATGCTTCGCCTGACGCGCCGACGCGCGCGGCCTCGCGTGGGCCGCGTCGCCTGGGCGGGCGCGGGCGCGGCAGTGGTTGACCCCCTCCCCCCGGGGTCGGAAATTTTTGACCCCGGCCCCTTGATGCCCCGGCTCCTCTCAAACGCGCAAAAATTTCCCCGATCAGGTTTTGGGGTGCCCGATTTGGACGGCAGATCAGGGCGCCGGGTACCGGATCGGGATGGAGGTGTACCCCTTGCCTACCCCTGTCAAGACCCTCAACAACATGAGCAAGCACCTGACCGAAGACGAGCGCGAGGCGCGGGAGGCCCAGGAGGACAAGCTCCCCTCCCGGCCCCCGAAGAAGCCGAAGCTGCTCAAGAACGACAAGGCCGCGACGGCGCACTGGACGCGGATCCTCAAGACCATGCAGGGCGTCGACATCCTGGACACCCTCGACTCTGACATCCTGGGCATCTACTGCGCCAAGCTTGCCCGGCGGGATGAGCTGCAGGAGATCTACCTGGGCCACCGTGCCACGTATGCCGTCGACCACGACCGGCTGACGCTCAAGTCCATGCTTGCCGTCGGCGACGACCTGCAGGCCATTGAACGGGAGCTGCTGAATTACGCCTCCAAGCTGGGCCTGACACCGGAGAGCCGCGCGCGGCTGTCCAGGCGGCTGGCAGAGCAGGGTGACGGCGAGGCGGACGATGATCTGTTCGCGTGAAAAATCCCTGTGTGAAAAACTGCCCCGGCAGAAGTCCGGGGTGCTGCTGTCAGCGGCGGCTGGATTGGCTTGAAGAACATCGGGCGCAGAAGCGCCGGGAGCGCGCCGAGACCGCGCTTGCCGGCTACCAGCGCGATGCCAAGCGCGACGCCAGGAGCCGGCACAAGGAGCGGCACGACTGGAGGCACCCATGAGCGAGATCTACATGACAACCGAGATCGAGGTGCGGCGGATCGCTGATCTGAAGCCCTACGAAAATAACGCCCGGATCCACGACCCGGAGCAGATCGAGGAGCTGCGCCAGAGCATCCTGGAATTTGGCTTTCTGAGGCCGCTGCTGATCCGCGCCGACGGCGGTGTCCTTTGTGGGCACGGCCGCCTGGAGGCGGCGAAGCTGGCCGGGATGGAGGCGCTGCCCTGTGTTCTGGCCGAGCATCTGAACGACGAGCAGCGCCGGGCGTACATTCTGGCCGACAACCGGCTTGCCGAGCATGCCAAGTGGGACAAGGCCATGGTGAGCGCGGAGCTGATCCGGCTGCGCGACGCGGGCTACAACGTGACGCTCACGGGCTTTTCGGCGGCGGACATCAAGCTGGATCTGCCGCGTGAGCCGCAGGAGGACGACTTCGACCCGGAGCCGCAGGAGGGCGAGGAGCTCCCCGCCGGCAGCCTTTGGCAGCTGGGCGACCACCGGCTGCTGGTGGGCGACGCCACCAAGCGCGACGACGTGCAGCGGCTCATGGGCGGTGAGCTTGCCGACCTGCTGCTGACGGATCCGCCCTATGGCGTGGCCTATGAGGCGCAGGCCGGGAAAATCCAGAACGACGACCTGCAGGCCGAGCAGCTGCTGGACTTTCTCAAGGCCGCCTTTGTAAACGCGAAGGACGCGCTGCGCCCCGGCGCGGTTTTCAACATCTGGCACCCCGACGGGGAGCCCGCGCTTGAGTTTCGCCAGGCGCTGCGCGCCGTCGGCCTGCCGGTTCGGCAGTGCCTGGTGTGGGTGAAGAACCAGGCGGTGATCAGCCGCCAGGACTACCACTGGCAGCATGAGCCGTGCCTGACGGGCGAGAAGATCTCCGAGCCCTGCGCCTATGGCTGGACGCCGGGTGCCGCGCACGAATGGCACTCTGACCGCAAGCAGAGCACGGTGCTGGAGTTCGACAAGCCCTTGAGGAGCAAGGAGCACCCGACGATGAAACCGGTCAAGCTCTTTGCCTACCAAATCGGAAACGGAACTGTGCAGGGCGACCGGGTGCTTGACCTGTTTGCCGGATCCGGCACGACAATCGTCGCCTGTGAGCAGCTGGGCCGCCGGGCGTACTGTATGGAGCTGGACGGGCACTACGCGGCAGTGATCGTGCGCCGCTGGGAGAGCCTGACCGGCAGGAAAGCGGTGCAGATATGAGCCGCCCCCCAAGGACATGACACCTGACCCGCCCGCCTATCTGGACGAGAACCTGTGCATGCGGTGGGCCCAGCTTGCCCCGCAGGCCGCACGCAACGGCAGCCTCACGCGAAACTCTGTTGACGCCTTTGCCCGGTACATCATCGCTGAGCAGCAGTATTTGCGGGCGGTGCAGCATATGTTCCAGGCGCTGAAGGTCGGCGACGTGTCAGACGCTTCTACATGGAGCCAAATACAGGATCGTTTCTTTCGGGAATGCCAGGCGGCGGGCAAGGCTTTCGGCCTGACGCCCGGCGGTGAATAACCCCGGAAGTTTTCCACAAGGAGGTTGACCTGATGCCGACAAGACCGACGGGACGGCATCATCTTGTGACCCGGATCGCCCGGAAATACGTGGAGGGCGACTGGCGGCGCTTTGCCGGCCACTACGAGCTGAAGGCATACGAGCGCCACCTCAAGGATCTCGAACGGCAGGGCACGCCGGAGTTCCCCTACGTCTTTGACGAGACCCGCGCCGACCGGATCGTGCGCTGGTTTACGCAGTGCCGACATGTGCGCGGTGACCTTTCCGGGCAGCCGATCAATCTGGACCCGTGTCAGATCTTCGACCTCGGCTGCGTGTACGGCTGGGTGGAGATGGACACCGGCGCGCGGCGTTTCAGCATCACGTACAACAAGCGGGCGCGCGGCAACTGGAAGAGCACCGAAAAGAGCGGCCAGTGCCTGTATCACATGTGCGGCGATGCCATTTACCCGCCCTACCAGCCGGAGCTTGCGCGCTACGAGATGGCGCCGGAGGTGGAGTGCGCAGCCGTCGACCGCGGCCAGGCGCAGCGCGTTTTCGGCGACGCCCGCCTGATGGCGCTTGCCTCGCCGGGCATCGCCAAACGTTTGAAGATCCCCAAGAGCGAGACCGCCATGATCCGGCACCGCAAGCTCGGCGGTTTTATGCGCGCCCTGAGCAAGGACACCAAGAACAAGGACTCAGGCGCCCCGTGCTATATCGTCATCGACGAGTACCACGCGCATCCTACACCTGCTATTTACGAAACTGAGAAAAACTCCATGGGCAAGCGCTCCCAGTGCCTGATGGATGTAATCACCACCGCCGGAGACGATGCCCAGTCTAAGCCCTGCTACCGCGAGGAGCTGTACGCGAAGAAAATCCTCGACGGGGACGAGAGACATGCGGAGCACTACTTTGTGATGATCCGCGAGTGCCCGGCGGACGGGAACCCGCACGATAAGAGCCTGTGGCTGCTGGCGAATCCCGCGCTGCGTGCCGTAGTGCTGGCCGACGAGCTTGCGGCAGCGGAGGCCGCTGCCGACGGTGAGCCCCTCCCGGAGAGCTGCCGAGAGATGAAGGCAGCCGCCCTTTTCGGCGGGCCGGAGGCTTTGCGCGTGGCCGCGATCTACGGGCGGACGCTGCTCAAGTACATCACGGACGACTACAAGGACGCCTACGGCAGCAACGACCCGGACAAGATCCGCGCGTTTCTGACCAAGCGCCTGGACATCTGGCAGATCGGCGCCATCAACCACTACCTCAACGAGCACTGCATGGAGCTGGTGAGGCAGTGCATGGTGCCGCCGGAGGAGTTTGCGCGGCTCACGGACGGGCTGGAGTGCTGGCCGGGCTTCGACCTGGGCAAGCGGATCGACCTCAGCGGCGTCGGCGCGACGTTCCTGCTGCCGGATGAGTTTGTGGCCATGAAGATGCACGGCTTCATCCCGGAGGGCGCAGCCGCCCGGCATGAGAAGTCCGACCGCGTCCCCTACATCAGCTGGGCGAAGGACGGCTATATCACGCTCACGCCCGGCGACGTGACCGACAACAGCTATGTTGACGACTGGATCAAGGCCGGCGAGGCGGAGCACGGCTGGCAGGTCGTGGCCATCGGCTACGACGGGCACAACGCCACGGATCTGGCAATCTCCATGCGGGAGGAACGGGCCAACGAGGACATCTGCGTGGAGGTCAACCAGAGCTGCGCCGGGCAGAACATCGCGGTCAAAGGTTTCCGCGACCTGCTGCTGGCACGCAAGCTCATCCTGGAGTACAGCCCGCTGGTGCTCTGGTGTCTGGCAAACGCCGTGGAGATCCAGAACAACTACGGCGACATCAAGCTCAACAAAAAGCACAAGGACGACACGGAACGCATTGACCCCGTGGCGGGCTCCATGAACGGGCTGGCACTTGCCATGCTGCGCAGGAACAACCCGACCCTCAGCGACCGCATGGAAGACAAGGAGTGGAGCCTGTAAGGGCGTGCCCAGAACGGGCACGGTGTTCTGTGTTCTATGCCATAGAACAGGAGGCGGCATGAACACCAGCGATTTTGACGACAGCAGCGTGCTCGACAAGCGCGTGACGTTCCAAAAATTCGTCGGCGAGGCTGACATCGTCGGCGACTTCCAGTACCAGGACGACGCCAACTGGGAGGACGTGGTCACGGTCTGGGCGGAGATCCGCACGATCAGCAGCCGGGACTTCATGGCTGCCGGCCAGGAGACCACCGAGGTCACGCACAACATCAAGATCCGGCGCCGGAGCTGGGACTACAACGTGGTCACGATGAGGGCCAAGTGCAAGGGCAAGATCTTCCGGCTGCTCTCTCCACCGCTGGATCTGACCGGCAGGAAGCGGCACCAGCTGATCAAGGCCGCGGAGGTGTGGCGTGAGTGACTGCCGGGCCGACTTTGATCTGACCGGCGCCATCAAGCTGGTGAAGGCCCTGGACAAAATGGGCAAGAGCCCGCAGAAGGCCGTCACCAAGGCGGCCTCCAAGGCGATCACGCCGGTGAAGCGCGCCATCAAAAACGGCACAGTACCGGTCGGCAAAACCGGCACCCTCAAGCGCGCCATCACCCGCAAGGCCGAAAAGAGCCGCTTTCGTGGCAAGAAGATCTACGAGGTCACGTTCGACAGGAAGTACAACACGGTGCTGCAGAAGCCGATTGACCGCCCCGGCATATACGGAGGCAAAAGTCCAAAGGCCTATTATCCCGCTTCCCAGGAATATGGGTTCCTTACGCGGAAGAAGGGCGGGGAAGGGATGGAGTATCGGTATGGCCGATCGTTCCACAAGTGCTCTGATGATTTGGGCGCCTGGTACGAGAGATTCAGGGATGATGAAAGCCGATCTTTCAAAATAGTGAGAGAGACGCGCCATCGAATCATGGGTGTTGAAAGCGTCCAAGGGATAGAGAACCGAAAAGTCGAAGGGCAGCGCTATATGCGAAAAGGCGCGGAGGCCAGCGAAGACCAGGCCAAGCGGATTATGGTCGAAACCATGGAAAAGGAGCTGGACAAGCTATGGAAGGAAGCTACACACGCATGAGCCCGGAGTTTGCGCTTGTGCAGGCGCTGGAGACGGTGCCGGTGCTGAAGGGCAGCGTCAATGCTTTTCAGCCGCCGAAGTCAGCAAAAGCGCTGTTCTGCTTTTACATTCCGGCCATCGACACCGAGCAGCAGGATTTTGACGGCCCGACCGGGCTGCAGAGCTGGTCTGGCACGGTGCATCTGGTAGCCGGCGGCGCGCGGACGCTGCAGCTGCTGTGTGCCAAGGCCAAGAAGGCACTGTACGATATGCGCGGCGAGGTGTACGCCACGCCGGAAGAGGACGCCGAGGAGGGCCCGAAGGGCCGCGTGCTGATCGAGTACGTGGAGATCGAGCAGAGCTCCCCGGACCTCTTTGAGGCCGAGGTCGGGCTCTACCGGCGTGTTTACACGGTTCGCCTGGGCTACCAGACGGAGGAAATTATGGAGGAGGACAGCCCATGAAAATCAAACTTTACGGGGAGCTTGTCAGCGACGACTGGGTATGGGTCTATGAGTTTTTCGAGATCCCGTGCTGCTATCCCGGCATCGTGCGCGACGCCATCGCGGCCCTGCCGCCGGATGACGAGCTGGTGCTGGAGATCAACTGCCCCGGCGGCGACGTCTGGGCAGGCTTTGAGATCTTCGGGATGCTTCAGGGCTGCAGGGCCCACACGGAGGCCCATGTGATCGCCATGGCGGCCAGCGCGGCCACGACCGTCATGAGCGGCTGCGACACGGTGCTCGCCTCCCCGGTTGCCCAGGTGATGATCCACCAGCCGGCAGCGCGCCCCAACGGTTTTCTGAACAACGACGGCGCACGTGGGCTGGTTAATTACCTGGACTCTATCAGGGCCAGCATCATCAACGGCTACGTGCTGAAGGCCGCCGGCAAGACGCCCAGGGCACGCTTTGAGGCGCTGGTGGATGACTCGACCTGGATGCCTGTGCAGGACGCCATCGACCTGGGCCTGGTGGACGGCATGCTGGACACCGACGAGGAGACCGCGCAGCGGATCGCGGCGGCGGGCGGCTTGCTGATCACCAACATGGCAACGCTCTCCACACCCCCGCAGGCGCTCCTTGAGCGCTACGAGGCCGCTGTGAGGGCCGGGAACGCGGAGGAGGTGCCGGGGCATCCGGTGGAGCCGAAAACGCCGGATGCGGCCACCACGCCCGCCACAGCGCCCGAAAATGTGACCGACACGGATGTCGGGAACAACTGGCAGCTGCAGGCCGCGATTGATCTGGAGAGAGCGAGGTGCGCGCTGTGATTGCTTTCGAGCGCGGGCTTGCCCGCCTCGCCGGGGCAAGGGGATCCCCTCCCCCGGCGAGGGACGCCGTGACGGCGCAGAGCCTCGGTCTGGGCCCGGCCCCCATCCGCACGGATCAGGACGCCGCAATGCGGATCTCCACCGTGAGCCGCTGCATCGACATCCTCAGCGACTCCATCGCCAAGATGCCGTTTTTTGTCTATGAACGGGACACCCGCGTGCGCGTGGAGCACCCGGCGCTGGATCTGCTGGAGCTGAGGCCCAACCGCTGGCAGACGCCCGCCGTTTTTAAAAAGCAGCTTGAGGCGGAGCGCGTGGCCAACGGCAACGGCGTGGCGTGGATTCGCCGGGATCCCCACTCGCTGCAGCCGACGGAGCTGGTGCCGATCCCGCACGGGTACTGGACTGTGCAGCTGCTGAAGGACGGCGATGCCTACTACACCATCCAGCACCCCTTCACGGGTGAGACCATCCGCTGCGGGCGGATGGACGTGCTGCATGTGATGGCCTACTCCAAAAACGGCTACAAGGGCATCGGGTACCTGGAGCGCGCCCAGGAGATCATCAAGGGCGCCAGGGCGGCCCAGGAATACTCCAGCAGCTACTTCCTCAACGGCGGCCAGCCCATCGGCATCCTCAAAACGGACAGCGATCTGAGCGGCAAGACCACCGTCACCGATCCCGACGGGACGGAGCGCACGATCTCCAAAAAGGACAGGATGCGCGAGGAATGGGAAAAGCGGTATTCCGGCCCGGCCAACGTCAACCGCATCGCGGTTTTAGACCTGGGCGTGGAGTACAAGCCCATCAGCGTCAGCAATGCCGACGCGCAGTTCGTGGAGCAGATGGCGCTTTCCGTCGAAGATCTCGGCAGGATTTTCGGCGTGCCGCTTTACAAGCTCCAGGCCGGCAAGCAGGCATATTCCTCCAATGAGCAGAACGCCATCGAGTACGTCGTGGGCACGCTGCATCCCAACTGCACGATCTGGGAGCAGGAGCTCCTGTACAAGCTGCTGCTGCCGCAAGACGTGGAGCGAGGGCTGCGCATACGCGGCAACCTCATGGCGGAGCTGCGCGGCGACTTCAACTCGCGCGGCACCTGGTACAAGAACATGCGCGAGAGCGGCGCCTTTTCGGTCAACGAGATCCGCGCCCTTGAGGACATGGCGGATGTCGCCGGCGGCGGCGAACACTACGCCAGCCTCAACTACGTGCCGCTGGAGGACTGGAGGGAGCTGTCCCGGATCCGCGCCGAGAAGGGCGCAGGGAACGGAGGCGACGCGAGGTGATGAGCCTGCTGATTTTCCTGACGGGCCTTGCCTGTATCGTCATGGGCGTGACGCTAATCTCTATTCCGGCGGCCTGGATCACAGCAGGCGTCGGTCTGATCGTGGTGGCCATTGTGTGGGCGCGCGGGAGCGCCGCGCAGGACACAAGCCCGCCGCCCGCGTTGAAAGAACCCCCTCAGAGGGGATCAAGTATTCAGAATATCGGACGGCTCGGCCGCTGATATAAATATCTTTTTTACGGAGGTAACCCAATGAAAAGAAAACTCATCGCGCTGGCGGCCGACCGCAAGGCCGCCCTGGACGCCGCCGAGGCGGCGCTGAACGCCGGCAAGCAGGAGGAGTACAAGTCCCAGATGGAGAAGGCGGCCAACATCCTCACCGAGATCAACCAGGTCAATGATCTGATCGCGGCCCAGGAGCTGCAGGTGCTCACCTCTCAGCCCAGCGCCGCCGAGGCGACCGACATCGCCAATGAGCGCGGCGCCGCGCTGGCAAGGGGTAAGGCCATCACCCTGACCAACACCGAGGTTTTCCGTGCCCTGCGCAACGCCGTGACCATCACCGGCACGCTGGTGCAGCCCACCGGTACCGGCACCGAGATCCACGACAACCAGCCTGCCATCTCCAGCCTGCTGGACATGGTGCGTGTGGAGGACATGGCCGGCCTGAGCGGCTGGGAAGAGCCCTATGTGATTTCCGAGTTTGACGGTACCGTAGCCGACCCTGTCGCCAAGTCCGGCACCGCCAGAACACTCAGCACCGATCCCACCTTCGGTATCGCGCAGATCGTGCCGATGGAGATCACCACCACGAGCTTTGTCGACCGCAACATTGAGAAGCTCAGCCCCGCGCGCTACTACGAGAAGGTGCAGCAGATGGCGCTGCGCGCCCTGCGCCGCAAGGCCGTCGGCCTCATCGTCAACGGCGCCGTGGACGGCACCAAGACCGCCTATGGCATCAAGACTGCCGTCAACAAGGCAGGCGCCAGCATCATCGTCACCGACACCTACACCGCCATCGACGAGAACACGCTGGATGAGCTGTACTTCGCCCTCGGCCCCGACACGGAGTTCACCGGCGAGGCAGTGCTGCAGCTGCGCAAGGCCGACCTGAAGGCTTTCGGCCAGCTCAGAGGCACCAATGAAAAGCTGAGACTTTTCAACATCTCCAAGCAGGGCAACGGCAATCGCGGCGTGATCGCCGACGGCGGCGTGCAGATCCCCTATGTGATCGTACCCGATCTGACTGCCGGCGATCTTATCTACGGCAACCCGCTGAACTACATGCTGGGCCTGTTCAGCGGCTACGAGATCCGCGTCGATGAGTCCGCCAAGGCCATCGAGCGCATGCACACCATCCTGGGCGACGTGATGCTGGGCGGCAACGTGGTCGAGCACCAGGGCTTTGTGTACTACAGCAAGGCTTCCGGCAACCCCGGCGGCAACGGCTGATAAGCCATGGCCAGGAAGTCGGCAGCGGTGTTAGCCGCAGAAGCTGCTGAGGAGGAGCAGGCGGCGCAGGCCGCCGCCCTCAAGGAGTGCCTGGATTACATGCACGTGGACGAGGACGACGACAACGTCGGCCGGATCCAGGATGAGTTCATCCCGGCAGCCAAGGCGTACCTGCGCGGCAGCGGCATCGAGGAGCCGCCGGACGGCAGCGATCCGCTGACCGTGGCACAGTACAAGCTGGCAATGCACTCTCTCACGCTGCACTACTACGACCACAGGGACGCGGTCGGCGGGGAGGCCCCCATTCCTCTCGGCCTGCGCCCGATCATCAACCAGCTCAAACACAGCGGCGACTGGCCGCTGTGAGGGCTGCGTGCCCATTGTGGGCACCAATTACTTACAGGAGGTTTTGACGATGAGCAAATCCAATTCCGTCGGCACCAAGCTGATTGTCGACGGCGTAAAGGTCGGCGGCCTTAACTCCATCAACGGCATCTCCATCACGGCCGAGACGCTGGATGTGACGGACTTCGACAACGAGAGCGGCTACCGCGACAAGCTGCCCGGATTCAAGGAAGTTGACGACATGACCGCCAGCGGTTTCCTGGACGGCGACGACTCCGGCCAGGACAAGTGCAACGATCTGCTCGACTCCGGCAACGTCGTCGACTGCGAGGTTCGTTTCCCGCCGAAGATCGGCAAGAGCTGGTATTTCAAGGCCAGCGTTGTGGGCTTCGTGACCGGCGCGGAGATCTCCGACGCGATCACGTTCGAGACCACGCTTGCGGTCAGCGGCAAGCCCTCCCTGGAGGCCACCAGGAGCGATTCCGGCGGCGATTCCGGCGGCGACGGAGGTGAACCCTGATGGCCAATAACAAGAAGGCCAAGGCCATGGAGGTACCGCAGGTGCCGACCGTGGAGCTGGGCGGCCAGTACTGGGAGATGCGCTTTGGCCACAAGGCTATGCGCCGCTTCTGTAGCATGACCAAGTGCAAGATGAGCACCTTCGACGATGCGCTTGACGACTACGGCAACTATGCCAAGCTGTTCTGGTGCATCATCTGGGCCCAGGACGAGAAGGTCACGCTGGAGGACGTGAACAAGTGGCTGGAGGAATGGGACTCCATGGGTGATGTCGTGAGCACCGCGTCGAAGATCCTCGCGGCGGCCATGAAGCGGCCCATGCCGGTGGACGGCCCCGATGAGGAGGCCGAGAAGGCCGGCAACGACGACTGGGACGAGGACGAGGAAAACCCTACCGAGACTACTTCGCGCTGAGCCTGCAGGCCGCGTGGCGGCTCGGAATCAGTGTGAGCGAATGGGAGCGGATGACCCCCAGGGAGCTGATGCTCCTGATCAACGCTCACACTGAGGACGACAAGGAAAAGGCCAAGGGCAAGCACATCGAGACCTACAACCTTGCGGGCGCGATCCGGGCGATGGTGCTCTCCAAGCATGCGCCGAGCTTCGAGCGCATGTTCCCGTCGACAGGCCAGCGGAAGAAGATGAGCGACGAGCAGCTGTTCCGGCAGGTGCAGGCGCTCAACCGCCATTTCGGCGGGACGGAGGACTGAGCTATGGCAGTAATTAAAAACATGATGGTGCGTGCCGGTGCTGACTTTTCGGCATTCACCACGCAGGCAAGCAAGGCGGCCAAGTCCATGCGCGGGATGCAGAGCAGCATCTCGCGCAGCTGCGCCGGCATCAAGAAGGTTCTCAGCGGCCTGGGCGTGGCGGTGAGCGTGGCTGCCATCGTCAGCGCGGCCAGGAGCGCCGCTGAAGCCTACGACGAGCAGGCCGAGAACGAGATGAAGCTGGCAACCGTCATGCGCAACACCATGAAGGCCAGAAACCGCGAGATCCAGAGCGTCCTGGACCTGTGCAGCGCCCAGCAGCGGCTCGGCATCATCGGCGACGAGGTGCAGCTGTCCGGCGCGCAGAAGCTTGCGACCTATCTGACCCAGAGCAGGACGCTGAAAAAGCTCATCCCGGTCATGAACGACATGGTGGCGCAGCAGTACGGCTTTTCGGCCTCGGCTGAGAACGCCACCAATATTGCGACCATGCTGGGCAAGGTCATGAACGGCCAGGTCGGCGCTCTGAGCCGGCTGGGCTATTCGTTTACCGAGGCCCAGGAGAAGATCCTCAAATACGGCACCGAGGAGGATCGCGCGGCCACGCTGGCAAGGGTGATCAACCAGAGCGTCGGCGGGATGAACCGGGCGCTGGCAAGCACCCCCACCGGCCGCATGAAGCAGCTCAGCAACACCCTGGGCGACATCAGGGAGAAGTCCGGCGAGTGCGTGCGCCTGATCGGCGTGCTGCTGCTGCCGCTTTTGTGGAAAGTGGCGGACGTGCTGGAGCGGATCGCAAACTTCGCCAACAAGGCAGCCGTCAGTCTGAACAAGGTTTTCGGCTCCACATCGAGCCTGACCGGGTGGCAGACGGTGAGCACCGGCGTCGGCGAGGTCACGGAGGATCTCGACGAGGCCGTCACCACGGCGAAGGAGCTCAAGCGCACGCTCATGGGCTTCGACACGCTGAACATCCTCGGCGGCAAGGACAACGAAGAGGATCAGACGCAGACGCAAGCAGACGACACCAGCAGCTCCACGAGCTCCATGCTCGGCGGTCTGAGCGAGGGCCTTGATACCGCGCAGGAGGGCCTGCCGTGGCTGGAGAAGATCGTGACCGGCATCAAGACCCACATGAACGACCTTGCGAATGTAGCGCTCGGCGTGGGGACGGCTATTGCCGGGTGGAAGATCGCGCAAGGGCTTAAATTGGGCCTCAAAGACACTCTTTCCCTCGTTGCCTTTTTAGAGGGCGCGGCTTTCCTTGTAAAAGGCGCTTTCCGCTCCTGGAAGGACGGCGTCAGCTGGAGCAGCTTAATCGATATGATAGGCGGCACCGCTATGCTGACGCTCGGACTCGCCTCGGCTTTCGGGAAGGCTGGCGCAAGCATCGGCTTGCTCGCTGGCGGCTTAACTATGGCCGTAACAGCGGGCCTCGAATGGTATAGAACCGGGGAGCTCACGACGCAATCCTTTAGGTCTCTTGAAGCGGGCATCGGCGCCGTAGGCATCGCAATCGCAGCCCTGACCGGATCGTGGATACCGCTTGCAATCGCAGGGATCGCCGATTTCGCCCTATGGCTGTACCAGTATTCCGACGAGATAAACGCCTGGTGGGAAAGTACAATAACCCCCGCTATTTCAGCTGTCATTGACTGGATCGTGCAGGGCTTTAACCAGGTAAAGACGGAACTCAGCATCCTTTTACAGGAATCCTTGAACCTCGCCACGACCATCGGCGGCGCAATCCGCGACTTTTTCGTGGCGGCGGTCACGCTGATCACCACGACGGCCCAGAACGCCGCCGCTATGGTGAAGCAGCACTGGGAGCAGCTCAAGGCACACACGGCGGCGACGTTCGCAGCCATCAAGACCACGGTCGAGACGGCGATCACGACGGCGAAGACGGCCATCGTCACGGCGGTGACGCAGGCGAAGACCACGGCCATCGCCCAGTGGAACGCTATGCTTTCCAGTTGCAAATCCATCTTTACGAGCCTGCATTCCCACATCACGCAGACGATCCAGACGGCGACAAACTATCTTGCAAGCGTCAGCTGGTACTCCATCGGCGTCAATCTGATGCAGGGCTTCCTGAACGGCCTGCGCTCCCTCATGTCTACGATCTGGAACGAAGTTGTTGACTTCGTCCGGCGCTGCACCGAGGCCGTGCGCAACGCCCTGGGCGTGCACAGCCCCTCGACAGTAGCCGAAGACATCACGTACAACGTGGACCGCGGCGCCTTGAAGGGCCTACGCTCAGGGATGCCGGAGATCCTGGAAGAAGCAACCGGCATGGCGGATAGTCTTATCGACGCCATGACCCCGGATGCGCTTTCCACCAGCAAAGCCTACGAGGGTCTGGACCGCAACTTCCCGACGGCCGACGGGGATGTGTCCTTCAGCGGCGAGGAGAGCATGAACGGCGTCCTGGGCCTGCTGGAGATGCTTTACGACGCTGTCCTTGCCGGGCACGAGATCAACACCGAGGTGGACGGCGAGAGGCTGTTCAACATCATGGTACGGCAGAACAACCGTGCCATCAACCGGACGGGCATGAGCCCGCTGCGCGGATAGGAGGGATTTCATGCCATTAGGTCATTATATGGGCGACGGCAGCTGGGCAGTCGATGGCGTGGAGATTCCCTCCCCAGGTGAGCCGGATTACGGCCACGAGGGGCTCCAGACGAAAGAAAGCGGCAGAGCCGAGGACGGCTACGTGTTCAAGGAATGGGTTCGGGACGATGTCAGATACATCGATATAACCTACCCATTCCTCACCGGCGCCGAGAAAGATTTCATCTGGGGCTTGATGCGTGGGCATGATTTCACTTTCAACTATTACGACAACGGACGCCAGGTGATTAGCAGCGCATACTGCAATAAGTACACGTACAAGGGTTACAGCCGCCACATGAACGCGGACGAGGGCGGCAGGTACAAGAACATCAAGTTCCGCGTGGTAGAAAATTAGGGAGGCGGCAAATGTACCCTGTATCCGAAGCCTATCTGGAGGCAATACGGCAGCACACTGTCGCCACCCGCTGGAGCGGCACGCTCAAAACAAGGGACGGGGTGGAATATGAGATCACCCCGTCCACTATTTGTGAGGGCGGCGGTAAACTGACGCGGCAGCTGTGCCCCAGCAAGGATCTGACCATCGGCGCGACCTGCTCGGCCCAGCTGGATCTGAAGCTCAATCTGCAGGGCGTGAGCCGGTACACCCTGATGCACGCCACGGTCAGCCTGACCCACTCCCTGCGCCTGCAAGACGGCAGCTGGGAGGATGTGCCCCTCGGCATCTTCGAGGTCACAGAGCCCCCGGAACGCGCCAAGGACGTGCTGACGATCCACGCCTACGACAACATGCAGAAATTCAACGAGGATTTCGACGCCACGCTTGTGGGCAAGCCCTACGACATCATCACCCACGCCTGCCGGGTGTGCGGTGTTGAGCTGGGCACGTCACAGTCAGAGATCCTCAACATGCCGAACGGCTCGGTGGAGACCTGGAACCTTGCGGACATCCGCATTTACACCTGGAGGGATCTGATCGGCTACATGGCCAGCTTTCTGTGCTGCAACGCGATCTGCGGGCCGGACGGCAAGCTGTATATGCTGCCCTACCGGATGGAGGCCGACCGCACGATCCCGCCAAGCTGGCGCCGGGATTACACGCCGACGGACTACGAGTGCTACTTCACCAGCCTGACGCATTACTTCCACATCTCCCAGGAGTACGAGTCGGTGATCCTCGGCCCCGGCGGCCTGGACTACGACCTGGGCGAGAATCCCTTCATCCAGTTCAACGCCGACGACGTGCGCCGGTCTGTGCTGACGGCGATTATCAACCGGCTTGCCGAGGCGGTGTACACGCCGTTCAAGGGCAAGTTCCCGGTCGACCCGTCGATCATGCCGGGCGACGTGCTGGAGTTTTCCGGCAACCACGCCGTGGAGGGGAAGCTGTCCGTGGTGACCAAGCAGGTCATCACGCTGCACGGCGGCATGACCCTGGAATGCAACGGCGACGACCCGAGCCTTAACGTGCTGACCGAACAGGAGAAGCGCCTGCGCACTGCCGCCAAGAACAGCAACAAGGATGGCATGTTCTACTACGACTTCATCAACGCCACGGACGTCACCATCGGGGACGGCCAGCGGGCCAAGGTGATCGAGTTCCACTACACGACGACCAAGCGCACCCACGTGGACTTCCACGCGGAGCTGAAGTGCCTGGTGGAAACCAGTGAGGACTACGACGCCGGCAGCGGCACCTACATCGAGCCGGACGGCGTGGTGGAGGTCACCTACTACCAGGGCGGCGACCCCGTCACCGCCTACTACCCGGTGGATCTGCTGACGGACGGGACGCAGCTGATGCACCTGCTGTATACCTGGTGGGCGTCGAGCAACATCGTCAGCAGCTTCGAGGTGCACATCAAGTGCATCGGCTGCAGCATCACCATCCCCGCTGGCGCCGCGCGCGGCTACCTTGCCGGGCCGGGCCTTGTGGGCGAGGTCAACTGGGACGGCACCCTGTACATCTACGACAAGTTCCCGCCTGTCGACCTTGCGACAGTACGCAAGAAATTCACCGGCGATCTGGAGCCCATTCTGGGCACGCCCACCGCGCCCACGCTGCTGGACAGGGTCAGGAAGCATAATTTCCTGCGCACGGTGGCCAAGAAGTTCAAGGCCCTGCTGGTGCAGCATGTGGCCAGCCGGTTCTCTGCCCCGTACAACGACGAGGAGATGGAGAAGGTCAGCGTGGAGACCGTCGGCGGCGTCTGGGCCAACGCGGATCCCGCCGTGGACGGCACCGTCACCACGCCGAACACCACGGTGCCCCGCATCCTGCAGGTCAGGAGCTGGCATACGTCCTCAAGCGGCGACGTGACCTATGTGGCCAGCTTCGACGACGGCGAGACCTGGTGGTATTGGTCGGACGGCTGGACGCCCTATGAGGGCGGCTACGGCATGGTGGAGAGCACGATGGTGACCATCCCGGCCAAGCAGTGGAAGGCCAAGCTCATGGGCCAGGGCAAGGTCAGAATCCGCGCCATCCTGGAGAGGGACGCCTCCCTGACGGACATGCAGATCATCACCTCCACGGCGACGGACTGGGACGCCCCCAGCCACCTGCAGGCGGAGTGCCAGGAGTACTACACCGTCAAGACACGCGACCGTATGGAGCTCCGATATGAGTGGATCTTCAGCTCTGAGGAGAAGCCCATCGACCTGGGCCGCATGTCGGCCATTGACATCGACACCACGATCTACAGCGAGGTCACGGGCATCCGTGCGCATGCCCGGAAGCCCGCGTTTTAAGGGAGACTGCTATATGAAAACGCCAAAATTTCTGGAATACATCGCCTCCGACGGTCATCAGTTCATTGATACCGCAGTGCAGCTCTCCAGCCATGCTTCCGTCACCATGGAGGCCCGGGTCACAGAGCCGACCGACAACGCGGCCGCCTTCTTCGGGACGCGCAAAGGCAACGGCTACCGCATGGTTATGCGCTTTGCTGAGGGCAGTCGCGGGGCCATGCAGGTGCAAATCACCACGGGCACAAGAAACCCCGGAGACGCATACGAGACATGGGCCGCGAACCTCAAGAAGGACACTGAGGTCACCTGGCGCATATCGTGCGAGCTGTACGGCCGTGTGAACTCGGTAGAGGGCTTCCCTGCCCTGGCCCGGCTCACATATGGGACCGGCGAGGGGCTGCAGAGCGAGTCGAAAACGTTTCAAACTGGATCCCGGTTCTCGTTTCCCGCGACGATGTACCTCTTCGCCTGCCATGACTACGATGCAGGTGCGGTGGATCTTGCCTGCATGCAGCTTTATCGGTGCACTCTCTCAGATCTTGTGCCCACTGTAAAGGACGGCCGAACCTATCTTGTCGAATGCCCGGTGCGTGATTTCTTCCCAGCCCTGGATGAAGAGGGGCGCGTCTGCCTGTACGACGCCGTCACAGACAGCTATTTCTATTCGCAGACGGAGACGGACTTCCTCGCGGGACCGGAGATCGGCCAGACGCTGTTCCGGGTCTGGCAGTCCTGGCCCGGATATGTGCCGAAGCTGCTACTCGGGGATGTGCAGGCTCTCAGTGTGCCGCAGACGGACTATTCTGCAAAGCAGCCCTTCGACCACCCAAGCGACCGGCTGGGGCGCAAGTATGAGTTTGTCGGCTTCGACACCGCGCCTGCGAGCTTCACGGCGGTCTACCCGACGCGCGACTACGCCGGGCACGGTATGCCGCTGCCGGCGATACTCAACGGCACGGTGAACGATGTATACGCCGTCTGGAAGAGGATCTGGGGCTTTCTGTGCAGGGATAACGCCGGCGTCTTCTATGGGCAGAACGATGACGGCAGCCGCCGGAACCTGGGCGTACACGAGCTGACAGCGCAGGTTTTCCGGGATTACTCCTTCGACAGCTTTCCGGAGGAGGATATGCTGACCGACCTCCAGTCTCCGAGCATCATGTACTGGACCAAAGAGGGTTACGAAGACGACCAGGGGCAGCAGCATTACCTGGCGCCGCGGCCGTTTGAGGCGACGCTGACAGGCGTGCCGCCCCTGCCGCAGCTGGTGACCTACCCGACCGTCACGCTGCGCAAGGCCCTTGCCTATATCACCATCCCGGCCGACCCGGAGACCACGCTCTGGAACGTGAGCTTCGACGGCGGCGCGACCTGGTACAAGTACGAGGACGGATGGGTCGCCGTCACGGAGGGCGGCGACGGCTGCGTCAAGCGCCGGCTGGAGATCCTTGACAGCGACGACTGGACGCCGATGCTCACAAACAACACGCTCACGATCCGCGCCTGGATGTGGAAGAACGCATGGGTGTCCGCGATCCGCGTGGAATATCTGGAGGGAGACTAAGATGAAGGGAAAAACGACCATTATTCTGCGCAATGTGGAAACCGGCAAGACACGGGTGTATGAGGACGAGAACCTGATCACCAACGCCCTGGACAAGCTCATCAACATCAACGTGGCCATGAACTACGCGCTCAACTCCTACGTGCTCCCCTTTGCCACCAACGCCCTGGGCGGCATCATGCTCTTTGACGGGCAGCTGGAGGAGGACGCGGACAACATCCACTTTCCCGCTGCCGCGCACCTGGTGGGCTATGCCGGGCAGGACGTGAACGCCGTGGACAAATATCGCGGCAGCTACAACGCCATCGAGAGCGGCAAGACCCTGACCGGCTACATCTCCGTCTGGGATTTCGGCACCGGGCAGGCCAACGGCAGCATCAAGGCCGTGGCCAGAACCTCGGCCCACGCCGGGCGGGATCCCCTTTTCTGGTACAACGCCCCGACCGCCGGCTCCACGTCCGACGGCGTGCCCAACACGGATCAGGGCTGGCGCCCGATCCGGTACGACGGCGAGTATGTCTACATGCTCAAGGGCAACAGCGAGACCCACGTCATGCGCATGGCGCGGGCGAAGATCCCCATGCTGCGCATGGGCGTGGGCGATTTCTCCGACGTGGCGCGCAGCATGGAGCTGGTGGCGTCCTGGAGCACGCTGCTGACGGTGCTGACCTACTACAACTCCCAGCGCGACTATGAGGCGCGCGAGAACGGCCGCGACCTCTACGTCTACGCCGACGACGCGCAGTTCTATGAGGACGGGCACGACGGCCTGATCTACTGCATGGCCTATGGCAAGAGCGGCCTAACCTACTGCGACTATCCATACGGCATCACCTACTTCACGGTCAACTACGGCGATGGCAGCTACGACCGGAGCGACACGCAGTACCTCAGCAACTACGGCAACTACTTCGCCCAAAGCGCCAACTACATGTACTGGGCGAACCGCTGGTGTGGCCACGTCCATAAGGGCATTCTGTACCGCATTTCCTCCAACCGCAAGCTGATCTACAAAATCCCGCTGAATAACCCCGCGTCCTATACGCCCATCCGCGTCTTTGCGGACGAAAACCCCGACTACATCACCAACATCCAGTTCTGTGCCGCGCACGAGGGCGCGATCTACTTTGAGGTCTACCACTACACCGCCACCGGCTACGCCTATCTCTACGGCGTGCTGTACCCGGACGGGACGGTGGTGCTGCCGGATTACTCCTACAGCGGCACGAGCAGCAACCACGGCGGCGATCAGAAGTACAGCGGCTACTTCTGGACGAACGACGACGACCTCACGGCGTGGGGCTACTCCAGCTCCAACTCCAGCGGCGAATGGTTTACCCGCATGTGGGCGGCCAACTACCTCGGCACCATCAACAACCTCGCCTCGGAGATCGTCAAGACGCCGGCGGAGACCATGAAGATCGTCTACACCCTCACGGACATCGACGACGAGGAGGACGAGGGCCAGGGCGACGATTCCGGCGGCGGCGAGGGCGGTGGCGGCGGTGCTTAACTTCAAGATCAGTTACACCGGCAGCTCGAAGCTGCTGCACCGGATCTGCGAGAAATTGAACCAGGTGCCCATTCTGGGCACGAATCATGAGGACGCCTTTTACGGCGACCAGGGCCTGACGGCGTGGGAACACAGCCGCACCACCGGCAACCCCCACGGGCTGACGCTGAAGGATCTCGGCATCGAGAAGATCGCCGACCAGGTGGCGTCCCTGATGGAGGCCGTCGGCGGGCGCACGCCCTGGACGCGGCACGGCGGCGACACCATCACGACGCCGGAGGGCGAAGTGATCTACTTTCAGACCACCGCCCGCGTCCTGGAATGGCACTGACTTTAAGGAGGTACACACATGGCACTCATAACCGAACTGCCGCGCAAGGAACAGGTCTATGATTCCGACGTGCTGGTTGTCGACGACGGGACTCACAGCTATCAGATCCCCTTTTCCCTGCTCAAGGGCCTGCTGGGATCGGTGGCCAGCTTCGAGGCCGACCCTGAGCAGACTGCATACCCCGGCGCGCTCAAGCTGACGCTCACCAACGGCGCCGTGCTGCGCGCCTACTGCCCGGACCCGGCCAAGCAGGACAAGCTCACCTTTGACGACGTCCCCACCAGCGGCAGCGACAACCCCGTCAAGAGCGGCGGCGTATTCACCGCGCTGGGCGACAAGCTCGACAGCGCCAATTACGTGGCGTTTCGCGGCGCGTCCGGCCAGGAGGCAGGCGCAGCCGGCATCGTCCCGGCCCCGGCTGCAGGAGGCATGTACCTCGGCTCCGACGGCGCGTGGATGACGCCCGACACCGCCCCGACGGCGGCCAGCGTCCGCCTCATCACCAGCGGCGCCGTGCACACGGCCCTTGCCGGCAAGGCCGGCACTGAGGACGTGAACGCGAAGTACGCCAAGCCCGCAGGCGGCATCCCGGCCTCTGACCTTGCCGAGGCCGTGCGCGCCGCCCTGGGCCTTGCGGCCTCGGCCCTGCAGGATGACGATGTCGACGACGCGCTTGACCCTGACAGCGAAAACCCCGTGCAAAACAGGGTTGTGACCGAAGCACTCGGCCAGAAGGCTGACAGCGACGCCGTCTACAGCAAGGAGGCCGTCAACGCCCGCGACGATGCGCTGTACGCGGCGATCCTGTCCGGCGGCGGCGAGTACAAGGCCACGATGCGCAGCTTCTTCCTGGCCAACGGCGCGCTGCTGCTGACAGATCTGTCCGATCTGTGCGACCGCTGGTACAAGCTTTCCCGCACCGGCTGGACGGGCGGCGTGCGCTTTTCGCAGCCGGAGGAGGGCGTCACGATGTCCTCAGACGGCACCAAGACCGGGGACAACGCCGGTCTGAGCTGCACGCCCAGCACCACCACGGAGGCCAACCGCGACGATTACGCGGCCCTGCCGCTGTTTGCGGTGGTGGACTGCAACGTCACCCTGGACGCCGACGGCAAGCCCCACGTCACCGCCATCGACGGCATCGCCGGCGGCTTCCAGCGCAGCGACCCGGCAAAGATCGTCTGCTGCATGCAGATGACCGGCTGGATGCACTTTGTCGAGGAGGAGGACGTGTTTGGCTTTGACTACACGGATCAGCTGGAGGCCGAGGGCTTTGCCCCGCTGCCGGAGGCCGTGGAGCTCAAGGACAACGCGGTGCGCAGCTGGGTGGTGCACTGCAAGTACGGCGCCGGCGACACATGGGGCAGCTGCAGCGGCGTGCCGCTCAGAGTGTGGGACGTTTCCCACAATACCGCCCGGACGCAGGTGCGCGCCGTATGGGGCAGCCGCTACTGCGCGGCCACCAGCACCGACGACGCTTTCCTCAAGATCATGCTTTACCTCAAGTACGCGCAGCTCGACTCCGACCGGATCCTGCACGGCTGCGTGAACTATAACTACACCTATCAGCTTGCCCTGGGCGAGGCCGGCGTGGAGCGCGTGCTCCTGACCCCGGGCCAGGCCGCCAACCTGATCGTCGGCTCCTGCGTGTGCGTGGGTACCGCCGCGGGCAGAAACGGCGATAAAGCCCAGCAGACGGCCCTGCTGGATCGTGTGCGCATCGTGCAGATCGAGACTGTCGAGATCGACGGCGTCAGCTACGGCGCGGTTTATGTGGACAACGGCGGCAACACCTTCGACAGCGCCACCACCTACTACCTCTACACCTACCAGTGGCACACCGGCTCCACGGATGACGTCCTGGGCAACGACGGCGGCATCAACCCCCTGAACGACCGCTACCCCGTCAAGCTGCAGGGCATCGAGATCCTCAGCGGCTGCTATGAGGTCATGGGCGACACGATCCTGCGCTATGAGGTTTCGGGCGACGTCAACTGTGAGGTGGCGCACGTCTGCCGCGACGCCTCGAAGATCGGCACCGGCGTCACGGCTGACTACAAGACCTGTGCCTATGGCACGCCCTGCCCGGCATCGAACAGCTGGCAGTACCCCAAGCGCCTCGGCCACGATGCGGCTCTGCCGGAGGTCATGCTCGGCAGCGTGCTCGGCGGTAGCTCCACCAGCGGTACCCGCGACGGTTTCTACATCGAAAAATACAGCGCCAACGCGGTGCGCGAGTGGCTGCGCTGGGGCTCCCTGGTCAACGGTCTGGGCGATGCTGGCCTCTCCTGCAGCGCCGGCCACAACGGGCTCGGGAACGCGACCTGGTACATCGGCGGGCGGCTTTCCGTGACCGGGAACAGGGGTGAATATCAGGCGGCAGCCTGATAGAGGGGACGAACGTCCCCTCACAATGAACTGAACAACAAGCCCCGGTCTATGACCGGGCGGGGATTGGCAGCGCATCCGCTGGTGGTCCTGCTTGTCAGTGGCTGCGCTGGGGCAACCTGAACAACGGTCTGGGCAATGCTGGCCTCTCCTGCGGCAACGGCAACAACGCGCTCTCGAACGCGAACTGGAACATCGGCGGGCGGATTTTTAAATAATGTTTGACGCAACAAAGGCAGAGGGCGCCTGCCCTCCCGCACTGCCCTTCCCGCGCTGCGGCGAAAATGCGTCGTACCGGCACCGGGGACGGGTGACCGCTCCCCGGATGCGCGGCGGATATCTGGCCGCGCATGGGTTTAGTAGATGGAACCGAACGACCCTGAGATTCAAAAAGCACATGAAGGGAGACATCCCTTGAAAACATATTGCAAACGGGCAGATCCTACAGATCTGCAGACCATTGAGCGCTACGCCTATGAGGCCATGACCGGCAAGCTCAAGCGCAAGGACTACAGCGAGTTTGTGGCCGGCTACTGTCCCCTCTCGGCCAAGGAGATCCGCAAGCGCGCCCGCGCCGCCGTCACCTGGTACCCGGAGCTGGAGCAGGCGCTGCACTGGATCGCCCTGGACATCGCCGGCCGCATCCGTGCCCGGCGTCTGGATCTGCCGCCGGTGCGCTATTCCGAGCGCCACGACGGCATGTGCCGCAAGGTCAGGAAGATCGGCCTCATGAGCGTGATGCAGCAGCTGATGGAGCATGTCGCCGTCGGCTGCATGGAGGAGCTCTGGGCGGCGAAGTACGAGTACCACCAGTACGCCAGCATCCGGGGCAAGGGCCAGCTCAAGGGCGCCCGGCGGATCCTTAAATGGACAAAGCGCGGCAAGACCAAGCACTTTGTGAAGCTGGACATCCGCAAGTGCTTTCAGAGCATCACGCGCGAGACCGCCATGCGGTGGCTGCGCCGGGACATTGGCAAGAACGTGCTGCTCTTGTGGTTTGTGGACGAGCTGCTCAAGATGCACGGCGACGGGCTCATCATCGGCAGCCTCCTGTCTCAATTCCTCTGCAACTACTTCATGAGCTACGCCTACCGCTTTGTCATGGGCCTGCACAAGGAGCGGCGCGGCAAGGCCGTCAGGCTTGTCAGCTGCGCCCTGTTCTACATGGACGACATTCTGTTGGCCGGGGCTGACCGCCGCAACCTCGTCATGGCGGTGCGAAAGCTGATCCGCTACATGCGGGACAGCTTCGGCCTCACGATCAAGGACACCTGGCATGTCCGCCGACATGTGGACGCGCCCATCGACATGATGGGCTATGTGATCACGGCGAAGGGCCGGCTCAAGATCCGGCGGCGCGTTTTCCTGCGCGCCCGGCGGAGTTTCCGCAAAGTATGGCGCGGCGACCGCACGCGCATCACCCTGTACCGCATCGGCGCGTACTACGGGTACTTCAAGGCGGCCAGGATCTTGCACCTGAGGCCCGCCAGGCGTAAGGATCCCGCGTGCATCAACATCAAGGGCACGCAGCAGCTTGCGGGGAACATACTCGGCGCACAGACAAGGAGGGATCTGAGATGCGCAGCGTAAGCATTTCCGCCGACCGGCCTGCTGAGATCTGCATTGCCAGTCGGGGCGCGATCCGGGATATCTGGATCCGCGACAACATCCGGGAGGAGGAAACCATAATCGAGACGGGAGACCGGCAGGAGAAGGGCCGCCAGTGGGTATGCGATGAGGCATACATGACACTGGCACCGGAGGACTGCCCCACCGTCAGCGAGATCCAGGAGGATCCGGAGGCGTGGTTTGAGTACGCGGCTGCTTGGCAGCCGGCACGGGACAAGACGCTGCGCCAGGTGCAGGCGGATGTGGAATACATCGCCGCCCTGAGCGGCATCGATCTGGAGGTGTGACATGGCGGTACACAGCAAGATCTATCTGCAGGCCAAGCGGAACTACCGCGAGGGCCTTTGGAACGAGGAGCGCCTGCGCACGCTGGTGGCTGCCGGGCGTCTGACCGCTGCCGAGTTTGAGGAGATCACCGGGGTGCCCTATGCAGACGTCACCTGACTACCAGGCCGTCGAGGAGCTGTGCGACGAGGTGCAGCGCCAGGCGGAAACCATTAAACGGCAGGCCGCGACCATTGCGCAGCTGCGAGCTCTGCTGGGAGAAATTGAGGAGGGATCCACATGAACAGCGCAAAAAGCATCTACTACACCGTTTTGGCCGGGATTGCCGCCATCGGCGGCGTCGCCTCTCAGTACCTGGGCGGCTGGGATCAGCTGACGCAGCTGCTGGCATGGGCCATGGCCATCGACTACCTGACCGGCGCGCTGTGCGCGGCCGTGTGGCACAAGAGCCCCAAGACGGCCACCGGCGGCTATGAGTCCCGCGCCGGCTTCAAGGGCCTGATCCGCAAGGGCGTGATCGTGCTGATCGTCATGATTGCGGCGGAGCTGGACAAGCTGGCAAGCACCACCGCCATGCGCACGGCCACCATCCTGTTTTTTGCAGCCAACGACGGCATGAGCATCCTGGAGAACCTGGGTATCATGGGCGTCCCCTACCCGCCGGCCCTCAAGAACGCCTTTGAAGTGCTGCGCCGCAAAAGTGAGGACAAGGGCGACGGCGACGACAAAGACGGCGGTACCCCCCAAATGTCCACAGTGGACACGCCCGACGAGGCCGAGGAGGACGAGTACAAGCCGCAGCATGAGCTCCCCGGCGACCCCTATGCCGAGCTGAAGGAGGACATGGACTACAAGGACGTGTCCGGCCTGCTGGACGAGGAGGACTGACCATGACGGCGCTGCTGATCATCGCCGTCATGGTGGCCATCTTTGACTGGGCGCTGTTCGACGCGACCCGCGAGGAGGACACGGACGAGCGCTACCCCGATCTGTTCAACGAGGAGGACGAGTAAGTGACCGCGCTGGAATTTGCCCGCATGGTGTTCTGGGAGCTCCGCGCCCGTGGCTGGGATGCCGTGCTCCACGGCCCGGAGGCGCACCTTGTGCTGCCCTGGATCGGCGGGCTGATTCTGGCCGTGGCCATCTATGTAATTACCAGGAGAAAACCATGAAAGATCTTGAATTGTACAACATTTTCCGCGCCAACGGCATGACCCGTGCCGGCGCCCTGGGTACCATGGCCAACATCCGGGCCGAGGGCCTGATGCGCGGCAACAACGCCCAGGACAGCTACCACTTCGACGATGATCAGTACACCGCTGCCGTCGATACCGGTAACCCTGAGTTTCTGGAGCGCTTCTGCACCGACGACGTCGGCTACGGCTACGCGCAGTGGACGGACTCCAAGCGCAAGCGCAAGCTCCTTGCCTATGCCATGAACAAGGGCACCTCCATCGGCGACGAGTACATGCAGGCCCACTTCATCATCAAGGAGATGAAGGAGGACTTCCCCTCTGTCTGGCAGACGGTGTCCACCTCGGACGATCTGGAGGAATGCGTGCGCGTGGTGCTGTATGTCTACGAGAACCCCCAGGTCAAGAACATGGCTGCGCGCTACAAGTACGCGCTCGAATTTGAGGCGCAGATCCCGGACGGCGAAGTACCCACGCAGCAGGCCGCCCCGGCTGCCGTGTCCGGCATCCAGATCAGCGACGATCTGACCGTCAAGATGCTGCAGCTTGCCATGGCGCACGACGGGTACTGGGAGCACGACGAGATCACCGGCATCAAGACGCCGGAGTTCCGGCAGCGCATTGTGGAGTACGCCGAGGACGTCGCCGGTTGCTGATGGGGCCTGTTTGTCATCCGAAATTTACGCCGAGAGCAAAAATAATCCGGCTTTTACGCCGGATTATTGAGCAGTCTTGAGTATTCCTGAGCAGCTCTGAGAAAATGGGAGAAGCCCGCAAACTCAACGGTTTGCGGGCTTTCCTTTGGTGCTCCAGCGGGGACTCGAACCCCGGACACCCTGCTTAAAAGGCAGGTGCTCTACCGCCTGAGCTACTGGGGCATGTCGTCGGAACATGCTTTGCTGGTCTTCGGTTTTGCAAAAGGGTTGGAACGTCACCCACCAAATCGAAACCCAGCGAAGCGGTTTCGATTTGGAAAGGAAGAAGGAACTTACGGATCTGGAGCTTTCCCGGCTCTTACGCAAACCGGGGAAGCGGAATGGAGTAAGTTTCTTCTGACGTGGTGGCTGGGATGGCGGGACTCGAACCCACTATATCGGAGTCAAAGTCCGGTGTGTTACCATTACACTACATCCCATCGAAGAAGAAAACCGGGGCCGGCGCCGCCGGCCTCGGCTTTTTAGTGGGGTGGGATATGGGGCTCGAACCCACGACACCCGGAACCACAATCCGGTGCTCTACCAACTGAGCTAATCCCACCATATCTGTCCGCGCAGATCCCTGCGCGTCCTATGCAAACTCAGGACCGAGGCCCCGAAGTTGTTTTCCTGCCGCGCTCCCCTTTCGGAGAGGCTATCTTAAAACCACGCGCCGCGCAAAGACGGCTCGTAATGGCTTCTCTCGCCAAACACAAAGCCCAGCGGAGCGGGTTTGTGTTTGAAAGGAAGGAGGAACTTACGGATATGGAGCTTTCCCGGCTCTTACGGAAACCGGGGAAGCGGAATGGAGTAAGTTTCTCCTGACGCTGGCACGCCAAGAGGGATTCGAACCCCCGACCTACTGCTTAGAAGGCAGTTGCTCTATCCTGCTGAGCTATTGGCGCATATATGCTGCCGCCCAGCTTTTCGCAGGCCGCCGAAACGGAACGCCGCGTGCTTCCTCTGACGCTGGAGCGGGTGATGGGAATCGAACCCACGTATCCAGCTTGGAAGGCTGGTGTTCTACCATTGAACTACACCCGCACGTCGTCCCCATTCAGCCATGAGATAATACCATATCCGGCGGGGGTGTGTCAACATTTTTCTGAAATTTTTTTGCGTTTTTCCGGCGAAAACTTAAAACTCCCGCTCGTGCCGGGACAGGCGGCGCACCGTGCCGCAGAGCACGGTGCCGCCCCGAGGATCGGAGCGCACAGTGAGCACCCCGCCCGGCTCCGTGAGCGAGAGCGTGACCGGCGCACCCGCCGCCTTTGCGAGGGCCATGCCCAGCGCCGCGCTGCCGCTGGCGCAGGAGTTTTCCCAGAAGACCGTGCCGCTGCCGGGGATGTACACAAGGGGCGTCATGCGGCAGTCCCCCGCCGACTTTTCGAGAAAGAGAAGGCCCAGGCCCTCCGCGCCGAGCTCTCCGCAGAACTCACGCACGGCCCGCTCCGCGCGGGGGCGGTCATGGAGGAGCGCGAAAAACGGGGCGTCCTCCCGGACAACGATATGGGAGATCCCCTCCAGGCGCACGAGGGGCAGGGCGGCGCGGAGATCTTCAAACACGAACTCCCGCGCCCCGATCTCGAGGGCGGGCGGCATTTGAATTTCGGCGGTGAAGCGCTCCCCGCCCTCCGCGCGAAGGCGGAGCTCCACCGGCTCTGACGCGCCGGAGACGCGCAGGCGCAGCGGGGTCCAGCCCTCACAGGCGAGGCCGCTGTTCAATACCCGCAGGGCGGCGGCGCACATGGAGGCGTTGCCGCAGAACTCGCCCCCCGCCATGCGGAGACTCTCGCCCCGGACAAAGCCCACCTGCTCCACCTCGGGGTGCAGGCGCATGATTTTGGCCGCGGCGGCGGGCTGATCGGCGTCGGGCACGGCGCTCTCCACCAGGGCGGTGATGTTTCCGGTGGGGTCAAGGATACTGTAGCGCATGGCTCAGCGCTCGAAGACGCGCAGGAACTGGCGGGTGCGCTCCTCGCGGGGATTTTCCAGCACCGCGTGCGGGTCGCCCTGCTCCACGATCACGCCGTCCGCCATGAAGATCACGCGGTTGCTGACCGCCTTGGCGAAGGGCATCTCGTGCGTGACGACCACCATGGTCATCTTCTCCTCGGCAAGCTGGCGGATGACCTTCAAAACCTCGCCCGTGAGCTCGGGGTCGAGGGCGGAGGTCGGCTCGTCAAAAAACAGGATCTCGGGCCGCATACAGAGGGCGCGGGCGATGGCGACGCGCTGCTGCTGGCCGCCGGAGAGCTGGTAGGGGTAGGCTGTCTCCTTACCCTCGAGGCCCATTTTGCGCAGGAGGGACAGGGCCCGCTCGCGCACCTCCTCCTTATCCTCGCCGTGGAGGATGGGCGCCTCAGAGACGTTCCGCAGGACGGAGTAGTGGGGGAAGAGCTGGAAGTTCTGGAACACGAGGCCGAAGCGGGTACGGAAGCGGTTGAGCTCCGCCCGGGAGGCATAGACCCCGCCCTTCAGGGCGTACTGCCCGTCATAGAGGATGTCCCCGTCGTCCGCGTGCTCGAGGAAGGAGGCGCAGCGCAGGAGCGTGGATTTGCCGGAGCCGGACGGCCCGATGATGGACACCACATTGCCCCGCTCGACGGAGAGGGAAATGTCCTTGAGCACCGAGAGCGCGCCGAAGGACTTCTGGAGGCTGCGAATGCTCAGGATGCTGGGTGCGGTCTCGTTCATTTTATCTGCCATCTCGCCGCCTCCTCTCATTTATAATAGTCAAGCCGCTTCTCGATGCGGCCCATGGCGTAGTCGACAATGACGTTGAAGACATAGTAGAACACGCCGGCCACGAGGAAGGGCGTGAAGCTGGTCTGGGAATTTGCGATCTGCTTACCGATGGTGAACATCTCCTGATAGGAGACGGTGAAGGCCATGGAGGTGTCCTTGACAAGCGTCACGACCTCGTTGGTGACGCTCGGCATGATGCGCTTGATGACCTGGGGGAGGATGATGCGCATGAAGGTCTGCGTCCTGGTGTAGCCCAAAACCTCCGCCGCCTCATACTGGCCGACGGGGATGGACTCGATGCCGCCGCGGTAGATCTCCGCGAAGTAGGCGGCGTAGTTGATGGCGAAGGCGATGACCACCGGGATGAGCTTGTTGCGCGCCACCGACGCCCCGAAGAGGTAGTAGGGGCCGTAGGTGACCGCGAGGAGCTGGAGCATCAGGGGCGTGCCGCGCAGGACGGTGATGATGAAGCGCGTCACGAAGGCGACGGGCTTTATCTTGCTCATGCGAAGCAATGCCACGATCATGCCGAGGGGGAGCGAGAAGATCAGCGTCAGAAAAAAGATGGCGCAGGTCTTGCCCAGACCCTCGCTCATCTTGACGATCATTGTCATCAGCGACATAGGAAAAAACCTCGTATCAATAAAAATGGACAGAACAGCCCGAAAGCGCAGAAACCTGCGCTTTCGGGTGAAGATAAACGCTGTTTCGTTATGCTTACGCGGCGGCCTCGGTCTCCGCGTTCAGGAAGAGGAGGTTGTTGACGATGTCGGCATAGGCGGGCTTGGCCGCGATCTCGGCATAGGTGCCGTTCTCGACGAGGGCCTGCACGGCCTCATCGACCGCCTTGCAGAGCTCCGCGTCGCCGGCGCGGAAGGCGATGCCGTACTGCTCGGCCCCGAGGTTCTCGTCGATGATGGCGAGATCGTCGTGCTTTGCCACATAGCTTGCCGCGACGGGCATATCGACGAACACGGCGTCGACCGCGCCGCCCTGCAGCTCGGTGAAGCACTTGAGGAAGCTGTCGCAGGTGAGGACGGAGTCAAAGCTCTCGGCCAGCTCCGCAAGATCGCCGTTGAGCAGCGTCTCGCCCGAGGTGCCGAGCTGGACCGCGACGATCTTTCCCTTGAGGTCCGCGGACTTGGTGAAGCCGTCGGCCTTCTTCACGACCAGGACCTGGGTGTTGTCATAGTAGGGCTCGGAGATCACATAGCCGGCCTCCTTCATGCTGTCGAGGATGGTCATGCCGGACCAGACACAGTCGCACTCGAAGGAGTCGAGCTGGACGAGCTTCTCATCCCAGTTGACGCCGAAGACCTTGAAGTCCCAGCCGAGATAATCGCAGACGGCCTTGCAGACCTCCACGTCAAAGCCGGTGTAGTTGCCGTCGTCCCCCAGGTAGCTGAAGGGGGGATACTCCGGGTCGATGCCCATGACGAAGGTCTTTTTGCCGTCGGCAAAGGCGGAGGGGGCAAACAGCGCGGCCACCATGGCGAGGGCCAGCAGAAGAGCAAGCGTTTTTTTCATGATCGTTTCTCCTTTTATCAGATTGCGCGGTTTTCTCTTAACGATTTAGCATATTAGCACACTAAAGCGTCACTGTCAATAGTGTTTTTCGGGTCCGCCGATTCTCTTTACAAGGGGCGGGGCGGCAGGTATAATAAGCGCAAAGAACCAACAAAAACGGAGGGATTATCATGAACCTGGAAAAAGCGATACAGAATCTGGAGGCGCGTGGCTTTCGCGTGACGCACTTTGCCGATCCCGAAGCGGCGGCCGCCTATCTCGACCGGGAGATCGACGGCGGCACGGTGGGCTTCGGCGGCAGCAGGACGCTGGAGGCGCTCGGCGTGTATGAAAGGCTCGCCAAGCACAACCGGGTCTTCTGGCACTGGAAGACGGACCCCAAAGAGGCCCGGGCGGAGGCGATGCAGGCGGACGTGTACCTCTCGAGCGCCAACGCCATCAGCGAGGACGGCGAGATCCTGAACATCGACGGCAGCGGCAACCGCGTCGCGGGCACGCTCTTCGGCCACCGGAAGGTCTACATCGTGGCGGGCACGAACAAGCTGTGTCCCGATTTTGACAGCGCCCTCTGGCGGGCGCGGAACGTGGCTTCGGTGCAGAACTGCGCCCGCTTTGGCAAGAAGACTCCCTGTCAGGCGGACGGGAAGTGCCACGACTGCCGCAGTCCCGAGCGCATCTGCAAGGCCCTCACGGTGCTCTGGGGCCCGATGAACGGCATGGAGACCGAGGTCGTGCTCATCGACGCGGAGCTCGGCATGTAATAATAATCCCCCTTTTTGCAGAGACTATGGCAAAAAGGGGGTATTTTTATGTCTTCAAAGCTCCGGCGGCTCGCGGTGATCTATGTCGCGGCGGCGCTTGTGGCCCTCGGCGGCTATTCCTTTGCCGCGGCAAGGCAGCTCAGGCAGCTTCGTCTCACGATGGGCTATGAGTCCGCCCGCGCCTTTGAGGAGGCCGTGACCGCGGTGGAGGATCTGAGCCTCAGCTTCAAAAAGCTCGCCTACGCAAACGATGAGGCACTGGGCAAGCGTCTCTGCGCCCAGGCCTGCGCCGACGCCCTTGCGGCGGAGACGGCCCTTTCGGTGCTGCCCTTCCCGACGCAGGAGCTTGAAAAGCTGCAGGGCTTTCTCGGCCGGGCGGGGGATTACGCGGGCAGTCTCTGCGCCCTGACGGACGAGGAGCTCTCCAAAGAGCACCGGGAGCATCTTGCCGCCTGCGGGGAGGCGGCGGAGGACTTCTCCCGCACGCTTCTGGACATCCAGGGGCGGCTGCACGACGGGAGCATCACCATGGACACGCGGGAGCGGCGCCTTGTGAACATCGAGCGGCAGGAGAGCCCCATGCTCTCCGCGCTGCTGCTGGACTATGAGGGGGGCTTCGCGGCGCCGGCGGAATTTGCCTACGAGGGGCGCTACAGCCCCGCGCAGGAGGAGGCGGGCGGCACGCTCAGCCCCGAGGAGGCGGTCTCCCTCGCGGCGAAGGCGGCGGGCGTGGAGCCGCGGGAGCTGCGGGAGGAGTTTGACTACGCGGGCCCCGACGGGCGGCGCTGCTACAGTGCGGGCGGGCTGCTGCTGGGCGTGAGCAGCCGGGGGCTTGAGTTCATGGGCCAGTCCCGCCTTGTGAGCGCGTCAACACTCACAAGGGACCAGGCGAGAGAGCGGGCGGAGGCCTTTCTCTCGCGGATGGGCTACGGGCCGGTCGCGCTCTATTCGGAGGGCGGCAGCGACTATGTGGCCGTCTTCCGCTATGCCCCGACCCAGGAGGAGATCATGCGGCCGGACGACGCGCTCAGTATCTCCATCGCCATGGACGACGGGAGCGTCTACGCCTTTGACGCGACAGAATACCGCGACCGGACGGTGGAGCTCGAATGGCGCACGGGCGAGGAGGAGGCCCTTGCGACCCTGCCCGAAGGGGTGGAGGCGGTCTCGACCCGGCAGCTCATCTGCAAAAGCCCGGGCGGGCGCTATCTGCCCTGCTGGGAGCTGCGCTGCACCGGCCCCTCCGAGGAGGGCGCGCGCATCCTTGTCGACGCCGAGACGGGCAGGCAGTGGAAAATCGAGCTCGGAGACGCTTGAGAGAAGCGGATTTGCGGGACGTCGAGGGCGCCGTCCCCTACGCTAAGCTCCCTTTGCGAAAGGGAGCTTAAAGGAGATCCGTAGGGGCGGGGCTTGCCCCGCCCGGCAGTATAGGTCAATCATTTAAAAGCAATGTACGGCGAAATCGCAGCTTTTTACGAAATCGCCGTACATTTTTTGCAATTATGACATTCCCCCGCGCGGGAGGGGCAAGCTGTTTAGTAGTAGTAACATGGTTTACAAATTGTGCAAGGACATGGTTGACACTTATCTGGTAAAATAAAGGCAAAAACGGGAGTGACACGTGATGCCTTGGAAAGATAGGGGAATAAACCAAATGCGCGAGGAATTTGTAAAACGTGTGTTATCCGACGAAAAGAGCATGAGCGCTTTGTGCCGGGAATACGGGATAAGCAGGCCAACCGGGTACAAATGGTTGGAACGGTATAAAAATGGACTGGAATTAAGCGATCAGAGCAGACGCCCGAAAAAAATACATGGTGTAGCACTTGAGACTGAACAGCTTATTGTAGATTACCGCAAGGCCCATCCGGCAATCGGCGCCTTAAAAATCCATCGAATACTCGAGAATCAGGGGCATAAAGATCTTCCGTGTGTAAAGACGGTAAACAATATCCTCAAGAGGAACGGCCTGGTCACAAAAGAAGCCAGTCAGGCAGCGACGCCCATCAAGCGCTTTGAAAAGGAGCAGCCAAACGAGATGTGGCAGGCAGATTTCAAAGGCCACTTTGCCATGGCAAACGGGCAGCGCTGTCATCCGCTGAACATTCTCGATGACCACAGCCGGTTTAACCTTTGCTGTGAGCCTATGAACACAGAAACCTTTGAAGAAATAAAGCCGATCATGGTGCGGATTTTCAAGAAATATGGGCTTCCGCAAGTGTTTTTGTGCGACAACGGTAACCCTTGGGGAACCGCTCAAAGCACAGGCTTCACGAGCTTTGAAGTATGGCTGATGGAGTTGGGAATCCTAACGATCCATGGCAGGCCGCTTCATCCTCAGACACAGGGCAAAGAAGAGAGCTTCAATCGTTCCATGACGAAGGAGCTGTTGCAGCACGCAACAATTCTGGACGCGAAGGATGCCAGAAAAAAATTCAGCGAATACCGCAGTTTCTACAATAAGGAACGGCCTCATCAGGCATTGAATCTGGATACGCCGGCACAGCATTACCAACGTAGCCCAAGAAAGTACACTGACGTAATTTCCAAGTGGGAATATCCTGAAGATTGCGAACTCAGAAAAATAAAAAGTTCAGGATATCTTACGCTGAAGGGACAGGGATACTTCCTAAGCGAGGCTTTTGCAGAAAAAGAAATTGCGGTCAGAAAATCTCACATTCAAGGCTGTTACAGTTTGTTTTTCCGCCAATTTCGGATTGGTAGGATTGATACCGAAAAACGTGTTTTCACTTTTAAAAGAGCTTACTTAATTGATGGCGATCCTCGTCTGCGGGGCGGCGAGGCGCGCCGCGAATATTGATAACTCAGTCGGGCTACGCCCTCCTTCGCTATCAATATTCGCATTCGCAATTCCCAGCATGGTGTAAACCATGTCTTTGCACAAAGTGTAAACTATCTGGGTCTTGACATGATAGCCCCTCCCCTACGACAGGCGGCGACGTTTGCGCATCGCGGGACACCTGTCCCGGATCGCCGATTTGCGGGCTCTGTGTTCAAAACAATCTGTACGCAACCCCCGGCGTCAAAAAGAACAGCACGCCCTCCCTGACGGGTTTTTGGAAGATGCGCTCCAGGGCGTCGCGGTAGGCGAGGAGCTGGCCGCGGTAGTGCTCGGCCCGGGCGGTGATCTCCGCCTCGGTGCGGACGCTGTCGGTCTTGTAGTCGATGAGCACGAGCTCTCCGTCCTCTTCCAGGCAGCAGTCCACCACGCCCTGCAGAAGGAGCTCCTCCCCCTCTGTGCCGGGGTAGAGGCGCTCCGCGTCCAGGAGCAGGGAAAAGCGAAACTCCCGCAGGGGCTTTTCACAGCGCAGCATTCGCGCGCCGAGCTCTGAGCGGAAAAGCCGCTCCACCGCGCTGAGATTCACGGCCCGCGCCTCCCTTGGGGAGAGGAAACCGCGAGCACACAGCCGCTCCGTCTCGCGCTTGAGAGCGTCGCGGCTTCTGGCGGCGGAGAAATCCATATACTGGAGCAGCAGGTGGGTCGCGATGCCGCGCTCCGCGGCGGTAAGGCCCCGCTCCCCTTCGCCCAAAACCGGCATACGGAAGGGGAAGGCGCGGGGGGCTATCAGCGTCTCGGCGTCCTCATCCCGCTCAAGGCGGCCCTTGAGCTCTGTCGCCGTCACCTTGGACGGAAGGTCCACCGCGGCCTCATGCGCGTAGCGGAAGGCGAGCCTGCGTTTGAGCTCCGCGAGGGCGTCGGGGTCGGGTTCCGTCTCGTTCTGTTCCGCCGTCTCCTCCGTCTCGGCGGCGGCTTCGTCGCGGCAGAGGCGGATCTTCAGATGCTCCTCCCCGTCCGCGAGGGCGGCGCAGAGGAGCCAGGCGGCGGCATTCGTCGCGCGCATCAGGGTCTCGGGCGCGATGGGGGGCTCCGCCATCACGGCGGCGTCCGCGAGGGTCTTTTCCGCGCTCTTGCAGGAGGCGATCACGAAAAGCCGCTCCTTCGCGCGGGTGAGGGCCACATAGAGCAGGCGCATCTCCTCGCTCAGATCCTCCCGCTTCTGCCGGCGGGAGATGGCGAGGTGGGCGATGCTGGGGTACTGGACGCGCAGCGCAAGGTCCGTCACCTTCGGCCCGAGGCCGAGCTCCGGGTGGATGAGCACACTGCCGCGCTGCTCGCGGGTGTTGAATTTCCGGGCGGCGTCGCAGAGGAAGACCACGGGGTACTCCAGGCCCTTGGAGCGGTGAATGGACACGATCTGCACCGCGGGGCCGGACCCCGCCGTGACGCCGGGCTCCTGCCCTTTGGCGGCGAGCGCCTGGAGCCAGAGGGACAGGCGGTGCAGGCCGCGGTAGCCCGTGCCCTCAAAGCCCTCACAGAGCTCCACGAACGCCATGAGGTTGGCGCGCCGCCTTGCCCCGTCGTCCATCGCGCTGCAGAGAGCGAGCAGGTCCAGCGCCTCGATCACGCGCCAGACGGTCTCGACGGCGCGCAGGTCTGCGGCCTCGGCCCGGAGGGCGGAGAGCTTTTCCAGAAACGCGCGGCATTTTTCCTGCTCTTTTGCTGCTGCCTCCAGCGCGGTATAGAAGTCCGCGCTCCGGTCTGCCGCGCGCACCGAGGCCAGCTCGTCCGGCGTGAAGCCGAAGGCGGCGGAGCGCAGCACCGCGATGAGGGGGATGTCCTTGTGGGGATTGTCCATGACGGAGAGCATCATGAGCACAAGCGACACCTCGGGCGCGGTGAAAAAACCGCTGCCCTGGGCGCTGCCCACGGGGATGCCGTGGCGCATGAGCGCCTCGCGGTAGATGCCGCCGGTGCGGTTCGGGGAGCGCAGGAGGATCGCGACGTCGCCGTAGTGCATGGGACGCACGCCCTCCCCCTCCGTGACCGTCGCGCCGGACTCCACGAGGGCCTTGATCTGCCGCGCGGCAAAATCCGCCTCGAGCGCGGTCTTGTCCGGGCTCTCCTCATCCTCCCCCTGCGGCAGCTCATAGAGCAGCAGCTCCGGCACGGGGACCGTGCCCGTGTAGCCCTGCGCGCCGAAGACGAGGGCGGCGTCCTCATCGTAGTCCACATTGCCGAGCGCTTCGGACATGCAGCGGGAGAAGACCGCGTTCGCGGCGTCCAGGATCTCCCGCCGGGAGCGGAAGTTTTCCCGCAGGAGGATGCGCGCGGCGCCGGCGCCCGGGTCTCCCCAGGCGCGGTATTTTTCATTGAAGATCTCGGGGTCCGCGAGGCGGAAGCGGTAGATGGACTGCTTCACGTCCCCCACGAGAAAGAGGCGCCGGCCCCCGTCGGACACGGCGGAGAAGATGGCGTCCTGCACGCGGCTCACGTCCTGGTACTCGTCCACCATGATCTCCACGTAGCGCGCCGAGAGGCGGCGGGCAAGCTCCGTGGGATTACCGTCCGGCCCGACGAGAAGCGCCGCGGCCCGGTGCTCCAGATCGGCATAGTCCGCAAGGCCCCGGCTCTGCTTTTCCTTCTGAAAGGCGGCGTCAAACTCCAGCGTGAGGCGGAGAAGTCGCCGCATGGCGGGGGCCGTGCTCTCAAGATCGCGCAGAACCTCCGCGGACGGCATGGCGAAGATTCCGGCGATTTTTTTGACGTCCTCGAGACATGCCTTGCGCCGGGCCTTCACATAGTCGGAGAGCGCCTCGTCCGGGGATTTGCGCAGCGCCGGAAAGCGCGGCAGCGCCATCGGCAGGACCTCCCGCGCGCTGTCCCAGCCGAGGCTGAGACGGCGCGAGAGCTCCCGCAGGGAGGCCGCGAGCAGGGAGAGATAGTCCGCGTAGGCGTCAAAGATGCGCGGCTCGGGCTTGATTTTTGAGAGCAGCGCCTCGATCTCCGCGCTCCAGAAGTCCGTGAGCTGCCGCGCCTCCCGTATAAGCTCCGCGCCCCAGGGGGTGTCCCCCGCGTCCGCGGCGGGGGCGGCGAGGAGCGCCGTCTGTTTCTCGGCCCAGGCCGCGGGGAAGGCGTGGCACTGCATTTTCTGATAGAGCTCGAGGACGAGCGCGGCGAGCACGCTGTCGTCCCGCCCGGCGCCCACGGTGTCGGCCAGAAGGCGAAAGTCCGGGTCGCTGTCGATCTTCTCGTAGCAGGCGTCCAGCACCCGGTCGAGACAGGCATTTTGCATGGCGTCGCCGCGCTCCTCGTCGAGGACCTTGAAGTCCGGCGGCAGGCCCGCGAGCTGGCAGTTTTCCCGCAGCAGATCCGCGCAGAAGCTGTGGATGGTGCCGATCTGCGCCCGGCGGAGAAGCGCGCTCTGCCGGCGGAGGCGGGCGTTGCCGGGATCTGCCGCGAGGCGGCGCGCAAGCTCCTCCGTGATCCTGCCGCGCAGCTCCCCCGCGGCGGCGCGGGTGTAGGTGATGATGAGAAAGCGGTCGAGATCGCAGGGGCGCTCAGGGTCGGTGATACGGGCCATGAGGCGCTCCGTCAGCACGCGCGTCTTGCCGCTGCCCGCCCCGGCGGAGACCAGGATGGGGCAGCCGCGGGTCTCGATGGCCCGCTGCTGGGACGCGGTGGGCTTAAATTCAGGCATGATTCTCCCCCTCCTCCATCATGGCCCAGACCTCCTCCGGGCTGTATTTGGCGAGATAGCGGCTCTTCTCCCCGGCGCGGCCGTCCACGAAGCGGCAGGCGTCCCGATAGTCGCAGTGGAGACAGGCGTTGTCGCTCTGGCTGCGGAAATAGGGATCGGCCGTGATGCTCCCGGCGCGAAGCTCGCGCGCCATGCCGCGCAGCGTCCGGCGGATGTGCCGGTCCAGAAGGCCGAGCTTTTCAAGGTCTGCAAGCTCCTCCCCGGTGGGCTTTCCGCCGCGGCCCAGCCTGAGCGGGATGTAGCGCTTGTCGTCCCCGTGCTCCCAGGCTTCCCGCAGCGCCGCGTCATCGAGCAAGAGCCCGCTGCGGCGGAGCTTTTTTTCCCGCTCGGCCATGACTTCGTCCGCCTCCATGCGGGCGTCCGCGGAGAGCATGGGACTTCGCGCCGGGACATACAGGATGCCCGCGGGCACGATCTCCCGCCCGTAGCGCACAGCGCCCCCGTCGGAGAGCGTGAAGAGATAGAGCAGCATCTGCAGATTCATCCCGTGCCAGACATCGGACAGGGAAAACTCCTTGCGCCCGGTCTTGTAGTCCACCACGCGCAGGTAGAGCTTCCCTTCGTGGAGCCAGCCGTCCACGCGGTCGGCGATGCCGATGAGGGAGAGGGCCTCCGCCTCCTCCCCCAGCTCGATGGGGGGGATGTCTGCGGCCTTGGAGAAATCCAGCTCAAAATCCAGCGGCTCAAAGTCCGACGCGCGCAGCTCCCCTGCCGTGTCCAGCACCACGCGGCGCACGTCCTCCCGCAGTCTCCGGAAGAGATAGACAAAGCGGCTGGACTTCTCCTGAAAATCGTTGAGCTCCGTGTGGATATACGCCTCCACGAAGCGGTCGGTGATGGCCTCCAGTGTCTCATCGTCCACGCGGCGAAAGCCGCCGCGCTTCCCCGTCTCGCGCGCGACGTTTTCGAGTACATAGTGCATGAAGGTGCCCATCTCCGGCGGCTCAAAGCCCGCCGGGGCATAGGGCTTTGCCCGGAGCCCGTACTGACAGAAATAGGCAAAGCGGCAGGCGGAGAACTTTTCCACCCGCGAGGCGCTGAGCCGCAGCTTCTTCCCGTAGAGCCGGGCCGCCCCCTCTCGCGAGAGGCTCCCGCGCAGGAGGGAGGCCGCCGCTTTTAAGGCGGCGCTCCGCTCCGGGGCGGCTTCGGCAAAGTAGCGTGCCGCGGCCTGCTCCCGCCCGCCGCCGCCGTGCAGCGCCTCGGCCGCAAGGCCCAGGGCCGGGGCCGGGGCGGACATGCGCGCGTCTGTGAGATCGGCGCTCTCCTCCGGAAGATCGAAGAGCGCCCGCGCCCGCCGGAAGACGAAGGCGGGGCGCAGAGGCTCCCCGTCCGCCCCGGCGAGGGGGCAGAGCATGGTGAGACTCTCCCGGGGGAGCGTCAGAGTATAGTAGAGAAGGGCAAACTCGCGCCAGAGCTCGCTGTCCCCGCCGGGGCCGAGCTCGATTTTCAGCTCGAGAAGCTGCTGCCGCTCGTCCGGGGAGAAGAGGCCGCCCCCCTCCTCCGCCCTGGGCAGGCGGTCCTCCGACGCGCCGAGGACGATGAGGTGCCGGATGTCGCGGCGGCGGTTGCGGTCAAAGTCCCCGGCGGTCACCCGGTCGAGGGAGACCGGGATGGTGCCGATGTCGTATTTGGAGAGCATGAGGGTGAAGAGCCTGCCGAAGTGCTCAAAGTCCATGGCGCTCTCGCCGAGGATGCTGTCGCACTGCTCGAGGGCGTTCACGGTGAGCTCCCAGAGCTGGCGGGTCTCGGCGGCGCTCTTCTCCCGCCCCATGGCCTGGAGCGCATCCGCGCGGCGGCTCAGCGTCTCGGGCAGGCGCAGGTCCTCAAAGAGCCCCGCGAGGGCCCTGGCCTGGCCTGTCGCGGTCCCGGCCTCCCGCGCGGCCTTCTCGAAGGCTTTGAGCGGCCCGGAAACCTTTCGGCGCAGGGCGTTGAGCCGCGCGAGCTTTTCCTCGACCTCCGGGGTATAGTCCCCGCCGTAGCCCTCCGGGTGCTGCCGCCAGTCCCGCGCGCGGGTCCAGGCGCTGCCGCGAAGCTGCCATTTGAAAAGGTAGCTCTCCAGCTCGTCGCACTCCTCCTCCCCGAGCCCCGCAAGGCCCGTGCGGAGGTAGCTGATCATATCGTCGAGAGCCCAGCCGCCCCGGATGATCTCATACGCGCAGGCGATGAGCGCGGGCAGGGGCTTTGCCGCGAGATCGGAGCGCGCCGCGGTATAGAGCGGCACCCCGTAGAGGCGAAACACGCTCTCGAGTGTGCCGCGGTAATCCTCAAAGCCCCGGGCCACAACGGCGATGTCCCGCCAGCGGCAGCCCCCGTCCCGCACGAGCGAGAGGCAGAGCGCCGCCGCCTGCTCGCATTCGGCGGCCATGGTCCCGGCTCTCAGAAGGCGGATCGGGGCAGGGCCCTCCCAGCGGACGGGCGCGTAGTCAAAAAGATGCTCGGCCAAAAAGTGCAGGGCGTTCTCCTCCGTCCCCGCCTGCTCGAGCGTCTGCACCGCGGCCTTCTGCCCCAGCTCCTCCGCCTCCTTCAAAAGTATGCGGGCGGCCCTGCGGGAGAGGGCGAAGATCTCGCTCTCGCCGTAGAGCTCGTCGAGCGTAAGGCAGACCGTGAGCCGGAGCCCCTGCCGCAGCATGGCGCAGAGGATCTCCCGCTCCTGGCCGGTAAAGTCGATGAAGCCGTCCACGTAGACCTTCGTCTCCGGCGGCAGCGCCCCTTCGTCGATGGCCTCGGCAAGGCGGGTGAGGCGGTCCGCGGGATCGGCCCTGCCGTTTGCCACGACGCTCTCGTAGCCCTCCAGCACGAGGGCGAGATCGGCGAGCTTTTCGCCCAGCCCCTCCGGGCAGTCCCCCGCCGCGGCGGTGAGGCGGTCCGCGTCGATGCGGGCGGCCTTGAGCTCGTCCACCGTTTGAAGCAGCAGCTCCTGCATCTCGCTGCGGCGCTGGGCGTCGGAATAGACCTTGAGCCTTGGCCCCACCCCCTGCATGGCGAGCGCCATGCAGAGCATCCTGCCCCCCTGGTCGAGCCAGGGGGCCGCCGCGCCGCCGCGCCGTGTCTCGACCGCGCGGGCAAGGCCGGAAAAGCTCAGCACCTCGGCATAGAGGGAGAGCCTGTCCCCGCAGACGCGGCAGAGCTCGCGCTCGGCCTCGTGGCTGTACTGCTCGGGGACGAGGAGGATGCTGCCCCCCTCGCCCCGGTCCATATTCTCTTTGATCCGGCGCATGAGCAGGGCCGTCTTGCCGGCGCCCGCCCTGCCGATCAGAAACTCCAGCATGGCTGTTCAACCTCTCCTGATCCGTTTTGCCCTATTTTATCAAATCCCCGCGGGGATGACAAGGAGGCTGTCTCGCTTTGAGACAGCCTCCCTTTTGCGTGTATAAACTTTGTTCTCAGACGATGCCCTGGGCCATCATGGCCTCGGCCACCTTGAGGAAGCCCGCGACGTTTGCGCCGACCATGAGGTCGCCGGGCTTGCCGCACTCGACAGACGCGTCGTAGCAGGCTTTATAAATGCTCTGCATGATGCCGTGCAGCTTCTCGTCCACCTCGTCAAAGCTCCAGGAGAGACGCATGGAGTTCTGGCTCATCTCGAGGCCGGAGGTGGCGACGCCGCCCGCGTTGGACGCCTTGCCGGGGCTGTAGAGGAGACCCGCGCCCTGGACGAGGGCGATGGCTTCCGGCGTGAGGGGCATGTTCGCGCCCTCGAAGACGGCCATGCAGCCGTTTGCGATCAGGGCCTTCGCGCCCTCGGCGTCCATCTCGTTCTGGCTTGCGCAGGGGTGGGCGATGTCGCACTTGACGTTCCAGATGTTCTTGCAGCCCTCGACATACTGAGAGCCGGGGACCTCGTCCGCGTAGACGGAGATGCGGGCGCGGCGCTTCTGCTTGATGTCGAAGAGCTTGGGCAGGTCGATGCCGTTGGGGTCAAAGACATAGCCCTTGGAGTCGGACATGGCGACGACCTTGCCGCCGAGCTGGGTGACCTTCTCGGCGCAGTACTGGGCGACGTTGCCGGAGCCGGAGACGATGACAGTCTTGCCCTCGTAGCTGTCATTGCGCAGATACTTGAGCGCCTCCGCGGAGAAGTAGCACAGGCCGTAGCCGGTGGCCTGGGTGCGGGCCAGGGAGCCGCCGAAGCTCAGGCCCTTGCCGGTGATGACGCCGCCGTCGAAGCGGTCGACGATGCGCTTATACTGGCCGAAGAGGAAGCCGACCTCGCGCGCGCCCACGCCGATATCGCCGGCGGGCACGTCGGTAAACTGGCCGATGTGACGATAGAGCTCGGTCATAAAGCTCTGGCAGAAGCGCATGACCTCGGCATCGGACTTGCCCTTGGGGTCAAAGTCGCTGCCGCCCTTGCCGCCGCCCATGGGGAGGGTGGTGAGGGAGTTTTTCAAAACCTGCTCAAAGCCCAGGAACTTCATGATGGACAGGTTCACCGACGGGTGGAAGCGCAGGCCGCCCTTGTAGGGGCCGATGGCGGAGTTATACTGCACGCGAAAGCCGCGGTTGACGCGGGTCTTGCCATCGTCGTCCACCCAGGGGACGCGGAACTCCAGCACGCGCTCGGGCTCCACAAAGCGCTCGAGCAGGCCGGCCTGCTCCCACTCGGGGTGCTTGTCGACCACGAGCTCGAGAGACTCAAACACCTCGCGCACGGCCTGCAGGAACTCAGGCTCGCCGGCGTCGCGGCGCTCTACCTCGGCGTATACACGGTTGAGATATTCACTTTTAAACATAAAGATGATTCCTCCTTACATTCGGATGGGGCAATTATACTGCAAGAGGGCATAAACATACAAGAAAAAAGCGCATTCCGCGTGTAAAAATTCCGGGAGCTCCGCGGCGGATTCTTGGTAAATTTTACGGTAGATAGTGACATTTTCCCGGATGCGTGTTACAATGGGCCATCACTGTGTGCGAGGTGTACTATGAGCAGAGCCGACGAGATCTTCATTCAAAACTGCAAAGACATCCTGGAAAACGGCATCTGGGACACGGACAGGGCCGTCCGCACCCGCTGGGACGACGGGACCCCCGCCCACACCGTCAAAAAATTCTGCGTGGTGAACCGCTATGATCTCGCGGAGGAATTTCCCATCCTCACGCTGCGGCGCATCTACTGGAAGTCCGCGATCGACGAGCTTTTGTGGATCTGGCAGGCCAAGAGCAACAATGTAAAGGAGCTGCGCACCCGGGTGTGGGACGCCTGGGCCGACGAGAACGGCTCCATCGGCAAGGCCTACGGCTACCAGCTCGGCGTGAAGCACCACTACCCCGAGGGGGACATGGACCAGGTGGACAAGGTCCTCTGGGACTTAAAGCACAACCCCGCCTCCCGGCGCATCATGACGAACATCTATACCTTTGCCGATCTCTCGGAGATGGCGCTCTACCCCTGCGCCTACTCGATGACCTTCAATGTGACGGGCGACAGGCTCAACGCCATTTTGAACCAGCGCAGCCAAGACATGCTCACCGCGAACAACTGGAACGTGGTGCAGTACGCGGTGCTGACGCTCATGATGGCGCAGGTCTCCGGATTCAAGCCGGGCGAATTTGTGCATGTGATTGCGGACGCGCACATCTATGACCGCCATGTGGACGCCGTGAAGGAGCTCATCCGAAACGATCCGAAGCCCGCCCCGAAGTTCACGCTCGATCCCGCGGTGGACGACTTTTACAAGTTCACCCGCGACAGCTTCACGATGGAGGGCTACGAATACTCCGACTTCACCGGGAAGATCCCGGTGGCGCTCTGAGGGGGGCGTGACGATGGAGGCCATTGTCGCGGTCTTCTCCGACTGGGGCATCGGCAGCGAGGGGACGCAGCAGGTGGTGCTGAAGGCCGACCGCGCGCATTTCCGCGCCCTCACGGCGGACGCCGCTGTTATCGTGGGCCGGCGCACCTTGGCGGATTTTCCGGGGGGCAGGCCGCTCAAGGGGCGGCACAACATCGTGCTCACCCGGCGGGACACCCCCATCGAGGGGGCGGAGATCGCCCACTCGGCAGAAGAGGCGGTCAAGCTCGCGGCGCAGTACCCGCGCGCGCTCGTCATCGGCGGGGCCTCGGTCTACCGGCAGCTTCTGCCCTGGGTGGATCTCGTGCACGTGACGGAGATCGGCCTTGCCCCCGCGTCCGACAGCTTCTTTGAAAATCTCGCCGCGTCCCCGGACTGGCGCGTGCGGGAGGCGGGGCCCTGGCAGGAGGAGGCCGGCCTGCGCTTTCGCTTTGTGACCTATGAGAGAATAACCTGATCGGAGAATCACATGGAAAAGAGAAAAGAATTTTTCCGCGCCCTGAAATTTGCGCTTTTCTCCGCCTCGGCGGGGCTTATCGAGCTTGCGGTCTTTACGCTGCTCAACGAGCTTGCGGGCCTGCCCTACTGGCTGTGCTACCTTGTGGCGCTCGTGGCGTCGGTACTGTGGAACTTCACGCTCAACCGCAAGTTCACCTTCCAGAGCGCGAACAACGTCCCCAGGGCCATGCTGCTGGTGGCGCTCTTCTACGCGGTGTTCACGCCGCTCACCACCTGGCTCGAGCATGTTTTGACCATGGGGCAGGGCTGGAACGAGTATCTTGTGACCGGCCTCAACATGGCCCTCAACCTCGTCACGGAATATCTCTATGACCGCTTTGTGGTCTTCCGCGGCAGCATCGACACAAACGAGCGCGCCCGGAAGCAAGCGGCTCAGAAGAAAGAGGAGGGGGACAGATGAATCTTGTACAGCTCTGCGAGGCGGGTATGCTGATCCTCTTCGGCATCTCCTGGCCCTTCAACATCATCAAATCCTGGAAATCCCGGACCGCGAAGGGCAAGAGCATCGCCTTCGAGTACCTCATCGTCGCGGGCTATCTGGTGGGCCTCGCGGGAAAAATCATCGGCTGGCGCACCAACGGGGAGCTCGCCTACTCCACCTGGTTTTATATCGCGGACATCGTCATGGTCGTGACGGACGTGGTGCTCTACTACCGCAACACCGCCCTCGACAAGCAGCGCGGGAAATAATACGCTCCCGCCTGCTGCAGTACGATGTAACACCCAAAAATTTTACATGTCATCCTGAGCTTTAGCGAAGGATCTCGTAGATGGTTGCAGAAGGTACGGGATTCTTCGTCGCTGACGCTCCTCAGAATGACACCAAGTTTTTATGCGTTACAAAGTAGCAGGAACCGATGCCCTCATCGTCCCGCGCGGGGAACCAAGAACGCGGGGCGGCGGTCCTTGGCCGTAGGGGAGGGGCTTGCCCCTCCCGGCAGTATCCGATATCAGTTTAAAACAATGTACGGCGAAATCGTATCAATCTACGAAATCGCCGTACTTTTTTGCAATCTTGACATTTCCACGCGCGGGAGGGGCAAGCCCCTCCCCTACGCTTTCAAATTCAAATTGTGCGCATTTTTCATTTTGCAGCGCGCCCTTTATAGAAAGACGTTTTCCAATCAGTAGAACGTGGCCACCGCCTGCTCGGGCGGGTCGCAGTCCTCGTGGCTGATATAGGTCAGCACGGGGCCCTTGCGCCCGTAGGCCATGGAGAACTTGAAGTTCACCTTCGCCGTGAGGATCATCCAGCCCTCGTCCTTCACCGTATCGGCCTTGTCCCAGTTGCACACGAGGGCCGCAAACTGGATATCCTCCACGCAGCAGCTCATGACGTGGCGACCGATGACAAAGGTCTTCGGCGGCAGGCGCTTTCTCTGCAGGGCCTTGGCCTTGAAGCGCACGGTCTTCCCCTCGTACTTCTTGGGCTCCTCGCTCATGTCGCGGTACCAGAGGGCGTAATCGTCGTCCCCGATCTCGACGACGGGGGCGTCCAGGTCGAAGGGCAGGGGGTCCTCGATATCGTCGTAGACCACATTCCCGTCCGGGGCCTCATAGGCGATGTCGGCCCGGCGGGAGGCGCCGCGCACGATCTTGTGGAATTCCATCTTGTCCATGGCGGGGGTAAAGCGGTTGAAGACCACAAGCTCGCAGCTTTTGAGCTTGTCGAAGACGAGATTTCGCATGTTGGCGTTGTAGGTGAGGAAGGTGGTCGCATCCGCGAACATGAACTCCTGGTAGACCATCCAGGTGTCCGGCATGGCGGAGTAGAGCGCATCCAGAAGCCACATGCCGTTATACTCGATCACAACGCGCTCGCAGCGGGTCTCCTTTGCGAAACGGGCGAGGTTTTCCTGCGTCAGCTCGCTCTGATCCCCGATCACGCGGATCTTCACGCTCTTGTCGGCAAACTGGTCGGGGGCGTACTCCTCCTCCCCCTCCTCGCACAAAAGCAGAAGGGTCCGCTCGCCGTTGCAGAAGCGCTTGTCCTCCAGAGTCTCCTGGATGAAGCGGGTCTTCCCCGCCTCCAGAAAGCCGGTGAAGAGATAGACGGGCATGTCCCGCCGGGTGGTATCAGCCAAGGTTGAACAGCTCCTTCAGCGCGTTTTCGTTGATGTGGGAACCGATCACGCAGAAGCGTCCGGTCACGGCCGGAGCGCCGCGGCGCAGGTCGATCTCGCCGGGGACATAGTCGAAGTAGATCCACTCGCTCTCGCCGGAGTCCACAATGCCCTTCGCGCGCAGGACCGCGCCGAAGCGGTCCGCGTCCTCAAGCTGGGCGAGGATGGCGCGCAGGCCCTCCTCCGTGAACTTCTTCGGGGTCTCAAGGCCCCAGCTCTGGAAGATCTCGTCGGCATGGTGGTGATGATGGTGGTGGTGCTCCCCGTCCTCGTCATCGTCATGGTGATGGCACTCGCATTCGGGATCATCGCACTCCTCGCCGTCCTCGTGATGGTGGTGGTGATGGTGCTCATGCTCGTCCTCATCGTCGTCATGGTGATGGTGATGGCACTCGCACGCAGGATCGTCGCACTCGTCCTCGTCGTGGTGATGATGGTGATGCTCGTGCTCCATCTCCTCCAGCGCGTGCTTGAGACCGTTCTGATCCATGGCCTCGCGGATCTGTTCGCCGCTGAGCTGGGCCCAGGGCGTGGTGATGAGGCCGGCCTCACTGTTGAGGGCCTTGAGGATCTCGGTCGCCTCAAGGATCTTCTCGGGCTTTGCTGTATCGGTGCGGCTCATGACGATGAGGTCCGCGTTTGCGACCTGGTCGTTGAAGAACTCGCCGAAGTTGCGCATGTACATCTTGGCCTTGCCCGCGTCCACCACGGTGACCTTGGCCCCGATGTGGGCGCCCTCCACGCGCTCGACAGCCCTGGCCACGTCGGACAGCTTGCCGACGCCCGAGGGCTCGATCAAAATGCGGTCGGGGGCGTAGTCCTCCATGACCTTTTTGAGGGCCTTCGTGAAGTCGCCCACCAGGGTGCAGCAGATGCAGCCGGAGTTCATCTCCGTGATCTCCACGCCCGCGTCCTGGAGAAAGCCGCCGTCAATGGCGATCTCGCCGAACTCGTTCTCGATAAGCACGAGCTTTTCCTTGCCGTAGCCCTCCGCGATCAGCTTGCGGATGAGCGTCGTCTTCCCCGCGCCGAGAAAGCCGGAGAAAATATCAATTCTTGTCATGGTTTTTGTCTTCCTTCCATGTTAATTTTTCCAAAAATGTATTATATCACCCTTGTCAATGGGGGTTCAGTACAGCAGCGCGAAGTGCTCGGGCTTTAATTTATATTTGACACCGGACACGAGGCCCATGGCCCCGTACATCGTCACCATGGATGAGCCCCCATAGCTGAAAAACGGGAGCGTGATGCCGATGACCGGGGTGATGCCGATGCACATGCCGATGTTGATGAAGGTCTGAAACGCCATGGCCGCGGCCACGCCGATGCAGATGAGCATGTCGAAAAGCCGCCCGCTCTGCAGGCCGATGTGAACGATGTGGATGATGATGACCATCAGCAGGATGACCACGACGATGCACCCGATCATGCCGAGATTTTCGCCCACGACGGAGAAGATGAAGTCCGTGTGCTTGCCGGTGAAGACCGTGGTGCGGTGGCCCTCCTCCACGCCGGTGAGACGGCCGGAGGCGAGCGTCAGCTTGCTCTGGGTGGTCTGCCAGGTGATGCCCCAGCCGTCCGGGTCGATGCTGGGATCGTAGGGGGCGATGAGGCGCTTTTTCTGGTAGTCCTTCAGGAAGTAGTTCCACAAAAGCGGGATCGCCGCCGCGACTGCCGCCCCGCCGAGCGCGAACCAGTAGAGCCGCACGCCCAGCACAAAGAACATCGTGAGGAAGATGAGCATGATGATGGTGGCGCTGCCGAGGTCCGAGGAGACGACGATGATCATGCCGAAGACGATGACAAAGTGGCCCACCATCTGCACGACGGAGAGAAAGCCGTTGATGTCCTCATGCTCCTTGATATAGGTCATCTGCTTTGCCGCCACGATGATATACAGGATCTTGACGACCTCGGACGGCTGGATGCCGATGCCGGCGAAGCGGATCCAGGCGCGGTTGCCGGTGCCGTCGTCCTGGCCGAAGACGATGAGCGCCGCGAGGAGCAGGACGTTGATGACGCAGAGGATCTTCCACTGGGAGCCGAGGATGTCCGCGTCGATGACCGTGAACAGCACAAAGGCCCCGATGCCGAGAAACATCGAGAAGACCTGCACCGCGATATATTTGGAGGGGGCCGACATGTTCCAGCCGCCCGCCACCATGCCGGTGACGGCCCTGTCCACCATCAGGATGCCGAAGATGGAGCAGAGCGTGCAGAGGACGAGCAGGAAGATATCCGCCCGCTGAAAAAACTGTTTTACATAGGGTCTGAGGGTGTTGATCGTCAGCACCGCCTTTCCTGAGAGACATGTAAACTTTATTTTATCATAACGAAACTCTTTACGCAACGCGGAGTGTGGTGGTATAATACCCCAAAAGTAACTTTTATTATATCAAAAGGATTTCCCGCGTTTGTTAGAAGAGTGTAAAATCGCGGGGAGCGGGAGTATCGTATGTCTGAATATCTGAGCCGCAGCGAGGGCGAGACCGAAGAGCTCGGCGCGCGCCTTGCCAAGAATCTCCCCGGCGGGACCGTGGTCGCCATGTACGGCGATCTCGGCGCGGGCAAGACCGCCTTTGTGCGCGGCATGGCCCGGGGCATGGGGCTTTCCTGCCGCGTGTCCAGCCCCACCTTCACCATCGTGAACGAGTACCTGGGCGAGCGGGAGCTTATCCACTTTGACATGTACCGCCTCTCCGGCGCGGACGAGCTCTTTGACATCGGCTGGGAGGACTATCTCAATCGCGGCGCGGTCTGCGCCGTGGAGTGGAGCGAGAAGGTGGAGGACGCCTTCTTCGGGGACGAGGTGCGCGTCACCATCGAAAAGCTCTCTGACAGCGGGCGGAAAATCACCATTGAGGGGGCGGAGCTATGCTGATCCTTGCCTTTGAATCCACGGCGAAGGCGGCCTCCTGCGCGCTCGTGCGCGACGGGCGGCTTCTCAGCCAGTATACCCAGTGCAGCGGTCTCACCCACAGCCGCACGCTCCTTCCGATGGGGGAGGACATGCTGAAAAACGCAGAGCTTACCCTTTCGGACGTGGACCTGCTCGCGGTGGCCCACGGGCCCGGGTCCTTCACGGGCGTGCGCATCGGGGTGTCGATGGTGAAGGGTCTCGCCTGGGCGTCGGACAAAGTGTGCGTCGGCGTCTCCACGCTCGAGGCGATGGCCTGGCACGGACTTTCCGCCGGGGGGCTTATCTGCCCGGTGATGGACGCGCGGCGCAGCCAGGTCTACAACGCCCTCTTCCGCATCGAAGACGGGCGGCCCGTCCGCCTCACGGAGGACCGGCCCCTCGCTCTCGCGGAGCTTGCGGAAGAGCTGCGCGCCTTGCATGAGCGCGCCTTTCTCGTGGGCGACGGGGCGGAGCTCACCTGCCGCGCCCTGACAGAACAGGGCATCCCCTGCGTGCTTGCGCCGGAGAATCTCCGGATGCAGAGCGCCTGGAGCGTCGCCATGGCGGCGCAGGACAAGACGCCCGGCACCGCGGACACGCTGCTGCCGGTCTACCTCCGCCTCTCCCAGGCCGAGCGCGAGCGCCAGGCACGCCTGAAAGCAGAGCAGGCGTAAAAATCAAAACCGCAGTTATAATACTTATCATGAAAACAGGTTTGCGATGAAGCTCCCCTGTCACTCCGAGAAAATCCCCTGTCATTCCGAGAAAATCCCCTGTCATTCTGAGGAGCGCAGCGACGAAGAATCCCCCGGTCTCCAACCAGACCGGGGGTTCTTCGCTTTTCTCAGCATGACAGACGGGCGCTGCTGCACTGTCCCATGCAACGCATGATCTGCGGTCCTGTCGTAGGGGCTGACGCCCTCGGCAGCCCGGCAGGATTGGGTGATAATTCGTATTCGCCCGGGCGCAGTGCAGAAACGCCGGTTTCCCCGCGCGGGCCGCCGAGGGCGTCGGCCCCTACGGGCAGGCGGGAATATTTTCGCATCGTGTCACAATTGTGCCGGATCGCAGGTTTGCCCATCTCCGTAGGGTCGGCTATCATTGTCGCCACTACAGTGTTGGAGGGACTTTTTCACAGCCCCCTTGTGACAATTCACGCCATTCGGCGGGTCGATCCGGGCATTGGCCCCTGCATCACAGGGGCTGTTCCTCCTTCACCGCAGCATGTTCCAGGCCGCGAGGGCGAAGAGGGCCAGCACGCCGCAGGCGGCGTAGAGGAGGTCTGCGGAGAAGCTGCGCTCGATGCGGCCGCGCTCGCTCCGCTTTTCATAGGCGGAGAACTGCCGGTCCTCGGGCGGGACGACCCTGTCCTTTGCGCCGAGGAAGAGGAGATCCACCGTGCCGTAGATAAGGAGCGCCCCGCAGGTCTCCACAAGCCGGGCAGCCGCCCCGCCGAGAAGGGCGAGCGCGCGCAGGGCGGGGCGGTAGACCGCGTCCTCGAGATCGAGGCCACGCGGCCAGACATCGCGGTATACCTCGTGCCCGTCCGCCTTCCCGGTGAGCCATTTCATGCCCACGAAGGCGAAGACCAGCGCGCCGACGGTGACGGAGATGGCCGCGCCCTTGAGATTTGCGAGGGAGAAATAGGCCACCGCGCGGGCCATGGGCTCCCGCTTAAAAAAGGGCAGGGCGTAGGCCGCGATCCTGTCCATGGTCCGGTGCGGGGTAAGGCCGAGCAGCGGCATGAGCGCGCCGCCGATCAAGAGCACAGCCCCCGTCATGGGAGACATGTATTTTTCCTTCTGGTGCTGGTGCGCGGGCTTTTCCGCGAGAAAGAGGATGTAGAAAAGCCGCGCCATGTACGCGAGCGTGAGGCCGCCGGAGAGGAGGAAGATCCACTCCACCGCGCGGTACGGGAGGGCGCTCTGCCCGTGCTCCGCGAGGTGCTCGCAGTATTCCACGATCCCCTCGTGCAGGAGCGTCTTGCTGATGTAGCCGCCGAAGCCCGGGATGCCCGCGATGCTCAAGGCGCCGGAGAGAAAGGCCAGCTTCAAAAGGGGCTTGTCCTTCCCGAAGCCGCGCACGTCGTTTAAGTCGAGGGAGTGCACATTGAAGTACACGACGCCCGCCGCGACGAAGAGCGTGAGCTTGATGAGCGAGTGATTGAGGATGTGCAGCACCGCGCCGCAGGCCGCGATGGAGCCGTGCTCCCCGAGGAGGACGCACATCGAGACGCCCGTGAGGATGAAGCCGATCTGACTCATGGACGAGCAGGCGAGGGTGCGCTTTAAGTCCACGGAGAAGACCGCGAGCACCGCGCCGAGGAGCATGGTGATCACCGCCGGCACGAGCAGGAGATTTCCCCAGCCGGGCACCCCGTCAAAGAGCCAGCAGGAGACGCCGATGATGCCGAAGACGCCGCTTTTCGTCAGGATGCCGGAGAGCAGGGCGCTCGCCGGCGCGGGGGCCACGGGATGGGCCTTCGGCAGCCAGATGTGCAGCGGGAACATGCCCGCCTTCGCGCCGAAGCCGACGAGGGCGCAGACGCCCACGGTGTAGCGCAGGCGGGGACTCAGCTCCGGGGCCTTCTCAGCGATGTTTTCAAAGCTCAGCTTTCCCACCGCGTTCTCGAGCAGGAACAGGCCCATCAGCATCGTGAGGCCGCCGATGACCGCGATGAAGAGATAGGTCTCGCTCGCGCGGATGGCCTCCGGCGTCTCGTTCTGCACGACCCAGACATAGGAGGTGAAGCTCATGATCTCAAAGAAGATGAAGAGCGTCATGAGATCGGCGGCGAGGAATACCCCCTCCAAGGCGCCGAGGGTCCAGAGATAGAACAGGAAGTAGCGGCCGTTTGCCCGCGCCCCGGCGAAATACTCCGGGGAGGCAAGCGCCGTCATGACCCACATGAACGCCGCGAGCACCGCCATCACGGTCCTGAGACCGCCCGCCTTAAAATAGATGCCGTTGCCGCAGAAGCCGTAGATCCCGTCGGCAAGCGTCGGCTCCGACAGAAGCAAAAGCCCCATGGCGAACACCGCCCCGGAGATAACAACAGCCGGGGTAAACCACGCCCGTTCCGAATTGCGGCAGAGGGGATAACAGACGAGGGCGGCGAGCATGGGCAGAAATACCATGAGAATCAGCATCAGACCAGACCTCCAATCCAGGCGCTCAGCGGCGCGGAGCAGAGCGACAGCAGAGCAAGCAGCGCCATCAGGTACACGAGCGGCCCCGTCATGAGCCGGTCGGCCTCATGGACGCGCTCCGGCAGTAAAGGGGCGGATTTCAGCGGGAAATAGAAGCGCACCGCGGCCGAGAGCATATAAAGCGTCGTGAGGATGGCGGAGACGATGAGGCTTGCCGCGCCGAGATACCCGGCCCAGCCCGCGTTTCCGGCCGCCGCCGTGCCGATGGTCCACTTCGACAAAAAGCCGCCGAAGGGCGGCACGCCCATGAGGGCGAGGGACGCCGTCAGGAACACCCCGCAGGTGACGGGCATTTTCTTTGCGAGGCCCTCCATGTCGTACACGTACTCAAGCTCGTTGTGGTGGAGCATCGCGCCCGCGCAGAAGAAGAGGGAGATTTTGATCACCGCGTGAAACACCATGTGCAGAAGCCCGCCGACGAGGCCCACGGGGCTCATGGAGGCGAAGGCCACGAGGATATAGCTCAGGTTCGAGACCGTGGAGTAGGCAAGGCGCCTTTTCAGGTGCGGCATCCGGAGCGACATGACGGACCCGAACATCACCGTGAAGGCCGAGGCCGCGAGCACCACAGCCTGGGCCCAGGTGCCGCGCAGAAATTCGCAGCCGAAGCCGAAGTACACAAGGCGCATCACGGCAAAGGCGCCGGACTTCACCACCGCCACCGCGTGCAGCAGCGCCGTGACCGGCGTCGGGGCGACGGACGCCGCCGGGAGCCAGCGGTGGAAGGGGAAGATCGCGGCCTTGACGCCGAAGCCGAAGAAGGCCAGCACGAACACGGTCATGAGCTCCTTCTCGTGCCCCTTCACCTTTTCCATGTTCAGAATGCCGCCGTAGGTAAAGGCCAGCGTATCGGCATAGCGGAGAAAATACATGAGGCAGATGAACACCAGCGCCGCGCCCGTCATGGAGTAGAGGACGTATTTTTTTCCCGCCGCGCGGGCCTTGTCGTCCATCTCGTGCATCACGAGCGGGAGGGTCACAAGGGTCATGAACTCATAGCAGAGGTAGAGCGTGAAGAAGTTTGCGGAGTAGGCGATGCCGGCAACAACCCCGAAGGTGATGAGGAAGAAGCCGAAGAACAGGTTCTCCCGCCCCTCATGCGCCATATAGGAGAAGGCGTAGACCGTGGTCACGGGCCAGAGAACGCCGATGATGCCGCCGAAGACGAGGCTCACCCCGTCCGGGCGAAAGGCGATCACGAGCTTGTCCGAGAGGTCGGCGACGTGGAGGTACACCGCGTCCGGGCCGTTGAGGGCGGAGCAGAGGGCGGTGCCGAGCACGAAGAAGGAGCTCAGGCAGACCATGAGCATCACAAAGCGGTTTCGTTTCAATCTGTCCTGTGGCCGCGTGATCAAAAGCGCAATGCCGGAGAGGATGGGGAAGATCAGAGCAAACAAGGTAAAAGTGTTATTCATTGTATCCCCTCCTTACAGCAGCCAGCCGTTGATGATCGCGGCAAAGGCTGTGAGACCCATCGGGAACATGCCGAGGATCACCGTGAGGCCCGCAAACACGATCTGCGGGACCAGCATGGTTTTCTCCACCTCGCAGCGTTCACCGGCGTCAAAGTCCCGCCCCGGGAAAAAGGCGGCGGCAACGATGGGCAAGAGATAAAAGGCCGTGAGCAGGGCCGACACCATCAGTGTGACCACGCCGACGGTCGCCAGCGTGGAGGATGTTGCCAGCGCGCCCATGGCAAGGCAGTATTTTGCGATAAAGCCGCCCATCGGCGGGATACCGATGAGGGACAGGGAGGCGATGGCAAAGCACCACATGGTCACCGGCATCCGCCGCCCGATGCCCTTCAATTCGTCCACGCGCGTTTTACCCGTGGCGAAGATGATGGAGCCCGCGCAGAGGAAGAGCGCGTCCTTGGCGAGGGCGTGGAACAAAATCTGCAAAAACGCGCCCACAACGCCCATGCCCGCCTCATCCAACACGAACAGGCCGAAGAGCACATAGGACACATTGGAGATGGTGGAATAGGCCATGCGCTTTTTGAGGAGCTTTTCGCGCAGCGCCAGCATGGAGCCTGTGAAGATCGTGATAATGGAGAGCACGAGGATCGCGGTCTGGACCCAGGTGCCGCGCAGCATCTCCGCTCCGAAGAGCTGGAAGCTGCAGCGGATAATGGCGAGCACGCCGCCCTTTGTGATGAGGCCCGACAGCACCGCGCTCGCGGGCGAGGGGGCCACGGGGTGGGCCTCCGTCAGCCACATCTGCAGGGGCACCATGCCGGCCTTCGCGCCGAAGCCCAGGATGATGAGAAAGGCCGCCGCAAGCAGGGTCTTCTCATCGCCGACAAGCTGCCCGCCCTTTGCGAGGAATGTGAGGTCGTTCCCCTGGGCGGCGAGGAGGAAGAAGCCCAGCAGCGCAAGCGACGCGCCGAGGGTGGAGTAGCCGAGGTAGGCAAAGGAGGCGCGGCGCGACTGCTCGGACCCGTTGTGCAGCACGAGAGGCATGGAGCAGAGCGTCATGAGCTCAAAGAACATGTAAAGCGTCACGGCATTTTTGGCAGAGGCAAGGCCGATGAGGGCTGCGTAGGTCAGCAGGAAAAAGCCGAAGAACTGCGGCTCCTTGCCCTCGTGCTTCATGTAGCCGAAGGCGTGAAACTCCACAAGGAACCAGATGAAGCCCACCAGATTGACAAAAAACAGGCTCAGCCCGTCGAAGGCAAAGCGCAGGGAGAGCGTATCGCTCAGGCGCAGGAGCGTGATGTCGCTCCCGTCGGGGATGATCGCAAGCGTGGCACAGAGCCAGGCTGACACGATGGACGCGGCGCAGAGTCTGCGGCGCTTGGCAGCGTCCTCCGTCCGGAAGACAAGCACAGCGCCGACAACGGGGATCAGGATTGCGAGAAGCATCAGCATATCTTCACCCCTCCTTTCACATGAGCTCCAGCCCGCGGACGATGATATTCATCACGGGCGTGAAGCAGACGCCTAAAAACAGCACTCCGCCGGCGAGGAGCACGATGGCGACAGCCGCGCTCGTGTCCCGCCCGGGCTCATTTGTCTCAGGCAGGGCGGCCTCCTTCCGGTCGCTCCAGATGTTGATGAGGGCCGGGATGTAGTAGAGCGCGTTCAGAACCGAGGAGAGCGCCAGCACAAAGAGCGTGAGGGCGATCTTCTGGTCGGTGAAAATCGACGCGGTGGAGAAATTGACCTTCGCCGCAAAGCCCCCGAAGAGGGGGATGCCCACCATGGAGAGGGCGCCGATGCCGAAGCCGACGCCGGCAAGCGGGGCCTTCCACGCGGTGCCCCTGAGGGCGCGGAGCTGCTTATCATGGTGTACCGCGGCGGCAAGGCGCCCCACGGACACGAAGAGCAGCGGCTTTGTAAAGGCGTGGGCCAGGATCTGGAAGAGGGCCGCCGCGACGCCGGCCTCGGTGCCGAGACCGAGACCCATGAACACATAGCCGAGCTGGGCCACCGACGAGTAGGCCAGCATCCGCTTCGCGTGCGTCTCCCGGAGGGCCATCACAGAGCCGAGGATCATCCCGCAAAAGCCGAGAGCGAACACGGCGTCATGGATATGAAAGGCCCGCACGGTCTCGAGCGTGAAGACGCGGCAGTACATCGTGATGAGCAGCACCGCGTAGCCCTTCACCACAAGGCCCGACAGGACCGCGGAGGAGGTGGTCGTCGCGGTGCCGTGGGCGTCGGGCAGCCAGCGGTGGAAGGGGAACATGGCGGACTTCACGCCGAGGCCCGCCGTCATCATCGCGAGGATCAGGGCCAGCACTTTCGTGTAGGCCCCGTCCGCCATCAGCTTCTGCACGCTCTCGTGAAGCTGGGGCATGAGCAGATGCCCTGTAATGGCATAGAGCAGGATGATGGAGAAGAGGAAGAGGCCCGAGCCCAGAAGGCTCATGAAGAGATAGCGGATGGTCGCGACAAGGGTCGGGCCGGAGTCCTTGATCATGACGAGGGCGCAGGCCGCGATGGTGCTGATCTCGATAAAGACGTAGGCGGTGAAGGCGTCGTTCGTGTAGCTCAGAACGAGGAGGCTTGCCAGCACCATATTGAGCATCACGCAGGCAAGGCCCATTTTCTTCTCGTCCACATCCTCAAAGAGCTCCGCCCGCCCGCCGAGCAGGGACAGGCACATCACTGCCCCGAACACCGAGGCGAGGAGCCCCTGGAGGGGGCCGAACCTGATCTCATTGCCGAAGGGCGCGGGGAACTTGCCCATGGTGAAGGCATAGGCCGCGTCCGCTTTCACGATGAAGCGCAGGAAGACGAGCGACATCACCGTCACCGCGGCGGAGACGCCCACCGTCAGCCAGTAGGCGCGCTTCGCGCCGGGGATGACGGAGAGCAAAATCGCCGTGACCATGGTGAGAAAAACGCTTAAGTAGGGGAGGTTCCAGGCAAAAGGCACAGTCTCACTCCCCTTTCTTCTTCATGGCCTCCAGGAGCTCCCGCATGTCCACGGTGCCGTAGGCGCCGTAGATGCGCTGCACCAGCGCGAGAGAGAACGCGCTGACGGAGACGGAGACCACGATGCCCGTGAGGACGAGCCCCGCGGGGATGGGATTGACATAGCGGGTGACGTCGGCCCCGCCGTCCGTGAGGATGGCGGCGGAGCGCCCCGCGATCATGCCGCGGCTTGCAAGCATGAGGAAGGTGGCGGAGTCCATGATGTTGAAAGACACGATCTTTTTGATGAGATTCGGGTGCAGCATCATGTTCGCAAAGCCCGTCACGAAGAGGATGACCGATGCGATGGCGAAGCGGTTGTCCAGGATGAGATTCAGCATCAGAGCTCTCCTTTCGTGTAGAAGGAATAGAAGCCGTACATGGTGCTCATGACGACGAGGCCGACGGCGATGTCGATGACCAGCACGATGTAACGGGCAAGGTTGGAGTCAATGCCGTTTGCGCCCTGGTAGATATACACGCCGAACATGGAGGCGTAGATCAGAAGACCCGTGATGCGGACGGTGTTGAAGACCTTTGCTGTAAAGAATCGCCGCACAGCGTCGCTCCCGAAGGCCACGGCGAAGAGGATGAGGGCGGCGCCCAAAATCGACCCGCCGGAGAAGCCGCCGCCCGGGGAGACGTGGCCGTTAAAGAGCACGCACATTCCGAAGCAGAGGACACAGGGCAGGATCATCTTTGCGTTGGTCGCGAGGATCGCGTCCCGGGGCGCGGTCTTCTCGCAGGCCCTCGCCTCGGCACGGAGCCTGTCGTTCGTCGCCCAGAGCAGGAGCATCACGCAGCACACCGCGAGAAACAGCACGCAGCTCTCGCCGAAGGTGTCGAAGCCGCGGTAGTTTAAGATCATGCCGGCGATGACGTTCTCGGCCCCGGTCTCCTCCTCGGCGGAGCCGACGTAGCGGTGCACCACCTCGTTGTCGGTGGGGTTTCCGGGGGCGGCAAAGGCCGGCAGCGCCACCGCGCCGATGAGCAGCACGATGAGGAGCATCACGCTGATGACGACCCCGCAGCGGGCGTAGAGCCGCAGAAAGCCGTCGAGCCGCCGCTCATCGCCGAGAGAGGCCCGCTTTTTCGCGGGCTTTTTTACGGGCGTCGGCTTAAATTCCGTCTTGAGCGGGACAGGATGCTCCCCGTCCACCCAGTTTGTAAAAGCGCTCATTTGTCGTCCTCCGTCCCCTCAAGCTGCCGGATGCGCCTGAGACAGAGATAAAACAGCACGCCGGAGACGCCCGTTCCCACGGCGGCCTCCGTGATGGCGAGATCCGGGGCCTGCAGCAGCATCCAGATCACGCTCATCACGAGCCCGAAGGCGGTGAAGGTGATGACCATGATGAGGGGGTGCTTCTGCAAGGGCGCGGTGACGCCCGTGATGATGAGGAGCAAAAGCAGGATGCATTCCACAAGTTTCATCGTCTGTCCACCTCCCGGTATTCGTGCCCGGCGCTGCGGTGCGCCGCGACCTCCGCCCCGGCGATGAGGTGCGTGACCACAGGGCCGGTGAGGAACATGAAGAGCAGGATCAGGGCGAGCTTTAAGATCGGGACGAGCTCCCCCGTGAGGATCGCAACCGCGATCAGGACCGACCCGATGCCGAGGGTGTCCCCCATGGCGGCGGCGTGCATCCGGTTCATAACGTACCGGAACTTGTAAAAGCCCAGCACCTCGGAGAAGAAAATGAACACCGCGAGGGCGAGAAAGAGCCCCGCCAGAATGAGCCGTATCATTTCTTTTTTCCCTCCTTTTCCCGCTCCGCGGCGAGAAGCCTTGTGAGAAGCGTCGTGGCCGTGAAGCCCAGGAGCGCGTAGATGAGGGCCACGTCCAGCAGATAGCCCGCCCGGTGCAGGCGGGAGAGGAGACAGATCGAGGCCGTGACCATGGTGTTGATGGCGTTGATGGCGACGATGCGGTCCGTAAAGCGCGGGCCGCGCACCACCCTCGGCATCAGGGCCAGCATCATGAGGGCGAGCAGCACCAGCACGCCCGTGAGGAGCTTTTCTTCCATCATGCGTCCTCCAGCTTCCGCGCCATGGCTGCAAAGGCGCTGTGCTCGATGTCGATCTGGAAATACTCGTCCAGGGCGTGCACGGCAAACTCGTCCCCCTCCAGGCGCACCGTATAGGTGCCGGGGGTGAGCGTGATGGAGTTTGCCACGAGCGTGCGCAGCCCCTCCGACTTAAGGTCCGTGCGGAAATGGACGAGCATGGGCTTCGGCTGCCCCTTGCGGTAGATAAAGCGCAGCACGTCAAAATTCTCGCGCACGATCTCCTTCAGAAGATACGCGAGATAGCGCGCCAGCATCGGCAGCTTGCGCGCGCTGCCGTAAAAGCGCCGCGGGTCATAGCCCATGTACCTTGCGCACAGGAGCGTGATGAGCCCGCACACGAGCGCCCCGAGGATGAGGTTCGCGGCGGTCAGGCTCCCGGCGAAGACCAGCCACAGAACCAGCAGGATAAAAAACACGGCTGAATTCCCTCCCAAAAAGGTAATAAATTCCGCAAAAAGACGCTTCCCCAACAAAAAGCAGGTCTTTTCATCGGGGAGGCGGATGCATAAATGATGAGACAGTATAATACAAATAAAGAAAGGATTCAAGCCCGAATTGCAGAAAAAGCTGTACACGAGGCGCGCGGCATGTTAAAATATTGCTAAATTATAGTATTGGAGGGGTGTCTGTGAAAAAGGCTGTTTCCGTGTTTTTGCTGCTGTGCGTATTCCTCGCGCTTTTTGCGGCCCCCTCCTTTGCGGAGGAAAAGCCGGAGCCGGAGGAGGACTGGGGCCTGCCCATCGACGGGACCTGGGAGGAGGCGATCCCCATCCACAACGGTGTCTACAAGCCCTTTGTGCTGGATAAGCGCCTCAAATACTGCCGCAGGCTCGTCATGCTCCTCTCGGTGGAGGAATACACCGGCTACCCCTTCGGGGACTGGTATCTCTATGCCCTGGATCTGGACGACAACTGGGAGCATATCGCGGAGTTTCGCATCGAAAAGGAGCAGGGGGACGGTTCCTGGCAGGTATATGAATTTGACTTCTACCCGCTGGAGTCCTTCAAGGCCCTGTCCATCTGCACCCGGGATAAAAACGCGGTCTTCACCCTCGAGTGGGACATCGACTTCTACGCGCCGTAAAGGGGACTGGAAATCTCCGATCACTCCGCAGGGGCGGGCGTCCCGACCGCCCGAGATGTCATCGTAGCGGAAATGTGCGTATATACGGGAAAAGTGTCCGTCTGTTCCGTAGGGGAGGGGCAAAATGTACGGCGATTTCGTAGATTGACTACGATTTCGCCGTACATTGCTATTTGTGGTTATCTTGTGCCGCCGGGCGGGGCAAGCCGCCGCCCCTACGGCGCTTTCTAACCCCCCTTTTGAAAAGGGAGCTTAGCGTGCGGATCAGAGTGGGAAAGTCTGTACATCGTGGTACACCTACGATGCACGGGTAAAATGGTTTAGAACTTAAGCTCGTCCTCGTCGGCGGGGGCGTCGTCCTTGTCCTCGCCCTCGCTCAGGTCAAACTCCAGCAGCTCCCCGCACTTGGGGCAGCGGATGGAGCCCTGCTCCAGGGTCTCCTCGTCAAAGCTGATCTCCTCGCCGCAGACGGGGCAGGTGGCGTCATAGATGAGGCCGTCGTACTCCAGCTCCTCGTCGCCCTCCTCGAGTCCGTCGTAGTCGTCCTCGTCGTCCTCGGGCGCTTCATCGTCATCATCGAAGACGGCGCAGAGATCCTCCAGATAGCTCAGCTCATCCGCCACGCCGTCGAGCGCCTCCGCCTGGCCGCGGTCCGTCTCATGCAGGTTCTCCAGCTCGTGCGCGATGTCGCACAGAAGGTCGTTGAGCGCCGCCCAGAGCTTGCCCTCTTTCGACTGGGGATCGACCCCCAGCCCGTCGGCCAGGCCCTTGAGATACGCGGTTTTCTCGGTGATCGTCATAGCAGATTCCTCCTTTTTTAATCGCTTGCGAAGCCACGGTTTTGCAGTCCATGATAAAAGGAGGGAAGACCGCATGGCCTTCCCTCTTGTGCCGCTGCTTGATGCGCTCGCCGCGCTCGATGAAGAGGGGCACCTTGATCTCGGCGCCGGTCTCGACGGTGGCGGGCTTGGTGGCGTTGGTGGCGGTGTTGCCGGCGAAGCCCGGATCGGTCTCGGTGACCTCGAGCTCCACGAAGAAGGGGGGCTCCACATTAAAGACCTTGCCCTTGTAGGAGTAGATGGTGCACTCCATGTTCTCCTTGACGAACTTGAAGTTGTCGCCCAGGACGGAACCGTCAACCGGCTCCTGCTCATAGGTCTCGGGGTTCATGAAGTAGTAGAGGCTGCCGCGGTCGACGGTGGCGTTCTCAAATTTTGCGGTGGGGTTGAAGGAAGTTTCGGTGACGGCGCCGGTGATGACGTTCTTCATCTTGGTGCGGACAAAGGCCGCGCCCTTGCCGGGCTTGACATGCTGGAACTCGACGACCTGCATGACCTGGCCGTCCATCTCAAAGGTAACGCCGTTTCTGAAATCGCCTGCAGTGATCATAAAATGGGACCTCCCGAAAAGTAATTGAATAGATAAATCCTGTTATCTACATCATTTTACAGGATATACGCGCATAATGCAAGACTTTTTTTCAGGCTGTTAGCCTCCCTCAGTCATCGCCGTGAACGGCGCTGACAGCTCCCTCAACTCCCTCTCTGAGGGAGGTGGCACGGCCGATCTCCCGCGAGGCCGTGACGAAAGGAGTCCATCAGGGAGGGAGCCGATACTTACAGAACGATCAGCTCGTCCTTGGGCGCTTTGGTGATGACCTCGGCGCCGGTCTCGCGGATGATCATCACATCCTCGATGCGCACGCCGAAGCGGCCGGGGAGATAGATGCCTGGCTCTGCCGAGGAGAGGCAGCCCGCCGGCATGGGCTGATCCCCGCGGGGGCCCGCGAAGGGCCACTCGTGGATATCAAGACCGAGACAGTGGCCGAAGCCGTGGCCGAAGTACTCCCCGTAGCCCGCGTCCGCGATGACCCTGCGGGCGGCGGCGTCGATCTCCCGGCCGAGGACCCCTGCCCGCGCCGCCGCGATGCCGGCAAGCTGGGCCCGGAGGACGGTATCGTAGACGTTCTTCATCTCATCCGTCGCGGAGCCGACGGCGACGGTGCGGGTCATGTCGGAGCAGTAGCCGTCCTTGAGGCAGCCGAAGTCCATCGTGACAAAGTCGCCCGCCTCGATCAGCTTGTCCCCGGGCACGCCGTGGGGCATACTGGTCTTGGAGCCCGTGACCACGATGGGATCGAAGGAGTTTCCCTCGGACCCATGGCGCAGCATCCGGTAGACAAGCTCCGCCGCGACCTCCCGCTCGGTCATGCCGGGTTTGATGATGTGCAGGACCTCCTCCAGCGCCTGCTCGCTGATGCGCTGGGCGGCGATCATGGAGGCGATCTCCCCCTCGGTCTTCACGGCGCGCAGGACTTCAAAGAGATTGCCCGCGGGCTCGAGCCGGAGGCCGAGCTTTTTCTCCCACGCGAGGAAGGCCGCGTGGCTGAGCTTCTGATCCTCCGCCGCGATCTTCTGCGCGCCGGACTCGGCAACGGCCTGCTTTAAGAGCGCGGAGAGCGGGCGCTCCTTGTCGAACAGGCGCACCTCCACCCCCTCGGCCTGCTGCCCGGCGGCCTCGATATAGCGGGAGTCGGTGAGCAGGAAGGCTTTCTCCTTCCCCACGAGCACCGCCCCGTCGGTAAACGGAAAGCCCGCGGCATAGCGCTGGTTTTTCTCATCGGTGACGAGCACGGCGTCCAGGCCGCGCTTTGTGAGTTCTTCTCGGATTCTTGCGATCTGATTCATGGTGTTGGTTTCCTTCCCCTCGGCGGAATGCGCCGCGTTTTTCTTGCTTTTTATCCCGCCGGGCGGTATAATAAACAATACGATTGTCCGGCGGCAGGGCCCGCTATGGAGCCCTTGCCCGTATATACTATACCATATTCCTGAGAAAACGGGAGACCAAAATGAAAAAATTCCGAATTTTTCCCCTGCTCCTGCTCCTGTGTCTGCTTGGCGGCATGTTTGCCCCGGGCGCCTCTGCGCTCACGGCGCCCTCCCTCAACGGGCAGGCGGCCGTGCTCATCGACCTCGACTCCGGCCGGGTGCTCTACGGCTACAACATGGATGAGGAGCGCGCGCCCGCAAGCCTCACCAAGGTCATGACGGTGCTGCTCGCGCTCGAGGCCGTCGACTCCGGGCGCGTCACGCTCGACGAGATGGTGGTGGCGCAGGACGACTGTCTCCAGGGCATGGAGGACGACTCCAGCACCTCGGGCATCGGGCCGGGGGTACATATCTCGATGAAGGATCTGCTCTACTGCGCGCTTTTGCAGTCGGCGAACGAAGCCTGCAACATCATCGGGCGCTATCTCGCGGGCTCCATTGCGGGCTTTGTGGACCAGATGAACCAGAAGGCCGAGCAGCTCGGCTGCCGGCACACCCACTTTGTCAACACCAACGGCCTGCCCGCGGAGGGCCACTACAGCTCGGCCTATGACCAGTATCTGATCTTCGCGGCGGCCATGAAGCACCCGCTCTTCATGGAGATCTCGAACGCCGCCTCCTACCAGGCGGCCTGCACCGCCGTGAATAACGGCGAGCCGATCGGAAACTCCAACGCCCTCATCAACATCACCTCCATCTACTCCAACGGCGGCCGCTACCTTTACGAGGGGGCAAGCGGCGGCAAGACCGGCTACACCCGCGCCGCCGGCTACTGCCTCATCTCCACGGCCCAGCGAAACGGCGTGAGGCTTCTTGCCGTGGCCATGGGCTGCGACGGCGCGCTCAACGCCCAGATCGAGGATTACTACAACTTCATCGACAGCCGCACCCTCTACGACTGGGGCTTTGACAACTTCTCCTACCGCACGCTCTTGAGCGCAAACGAGGTCGTGGAGCGCCAGGACGTGGAGCTCAGCGAGGGGGACGCCGCCGCCATGCTCCGCCCGGCGGAGGACATCACGGCCCTCATGCCGAACGAGGTCATGGAGGAGGACATCCGCCGCGAGGTCGTGCTCTATAACGACACGCTCCGCGCGCCCATCGACGCCGGCACCGTGCTGGGCGAGGTGCGCCTCTATGTCGGCAGCACGCTCTACGGCACAAGCAAGCTCGTAAACAGCTCCGCCATTGAGCTCTCGCGCAACGCCTACCTCATGCGCCGTGTGGGCGACATTCTCAGCAAGGGCTGGGTCATCACGCTTTTGAGCATCCTGGCCTTCTTCGCACTCATCTATCTCGTGCTCATCACGCGCTACCGCCGCCTGCGCAAAAAGCACCTGCAGGAGCGCAGGCGCGCCGAGAAGCGCCGCCGGGAGGAGGAGCTCGCCCGCCGCCGGCAGGGGGTCCCCTTCCGCAGCGCCGACCCCGTGGAGCGCTTCGACTTTCCCACGGACATGAGCGATTTCTTCGACGACGGCGAAGAGTGATCCTTAGCGGGCCGGAGGCATGGAAATGTCTCCGTGTCCTTGACAGGTGCGCAAAATAATTGTATTATTTCTGTTGTCGAATCCGGGACATTTTCAGAAAGGAGGGCCCCTTTATGAAGATCGGCGCGATGGAGCTGGTTGTCATTTTTATCGTGGCCCTGCTGGTGATCGGACCTGACAAGCTGCCGCAGTACGCCCGCAAGTTCGGCGCGGCTCTCCGGGAATTCCGCAAGGCGTCCTCGGACGTGACGAAGGAGATCCGCGAGAGCGTCATCGACCCGCTGGAGGAGGCCCAGAAGCCCCTGCGCGAGGCGATGGAGCCGCTGGAGGATATCTCGAAGGGGCTCCAGGGCGATTTGAACGCGGTGGAAAAAGATCTGAAAAACATCGGCAAAACAAAGCCCCAGGAACCCAAACCCGCGGAGGCGGAGACGGCCGAGGCCCCGGCGGAAGCGCCCGTCCAGGCAGCGCCGCCCGCCGCGGAGAACACGGAAGATAAAGGAGGAGAATCCGCATGAAGATCGGAATGCAGGAGCTTATCATCGTTTTGATCGTCGTCGTCATCATCTTTGGGCCGACGCAGATCCCCAAGCTGACCCGAATGTTCGGCAAGAGCGTCAAGAGCTTCAAGGACGGCATGGAGGAGACGGAGGAAGACGTGCCCGAGGGCAAAAAGGCCCCCAAGGCCAGGAAGGCCGAGAGCGCCGCGGCTTCCCATGAAGAAGAAAGCTGAAAAAGCGGCCGCCTCGCCCGACGGCAGCATGAGTCTGTCCGGCCACCTCAAGGAGCTGAGAAACAGGATTCTCGTTTGTGTGGTGCTCCTTGTGGTCGTGTTCGGCGTGTGCCTGAGCTTTGCGCCCCAGCTTGTCACGCTCCTGACAGATATGGGCAAGCGCTTCAACTACGTCTATGTCTACATCGCCCCGCAGGAGCTTTTCCTTGTGTACATGAACATCGCGCTCGTGGGCGCGCTCGTCGTGTGCTTTCCGGTGCTCGCCTACCAGGTCTATGCCTTCTGCAGCCCGGGTCTCACGGGGAGGGAGCGGGGCTATATCTCCGGCTCCCTCATCGCGGGCGGCCTGTGTTTTCTGCTGGGCGTGGCCTTCGCCTACTTCATCAGCCTGCCCTTCATGCTGCACTTTCTCATCCAGTTCACCTTCACGGGGGAGGTGGATGTCACCGCCTCCATCAGCATCCAGCAGTATGTGGGCTTTCTGATGACGGTGTTTGTGATCTTCGGCCTGGTGTTTGAGCTGCCGGTGGTGTCCGTGCTGCTGACCGGGCTGGGGCTTGTGCGGGCCGAGTGGCTCGTCAAGGGGCGCAAGGTCATGATCGTCGTGATCTTCGTGCTCGCCGCCATCATCACCCCGCCGGACATTGTCTCGCAGATCATGGTGGCCATCCCCATGATCGCCCTCTATGAGATCAGCATCGCCCTGAGCCGCGTGGTCGGCCGGGCGCGCAAAACCGCCGCCGAAGCGGCGTAAGCATAAAAAGTAAAATGCCGTAGGGGACGGCGCCCTCGACGTCCCGCGCGGTATAAGCCAAATCAAACAAGAAGCCCCCGGCGAAAGCGTATCATGGTACGAATTCGCCGGGGGGTTAATGCGTTTTTTCGTTTTCTGTGCCGGGCCGCCGAGGGCGTCGGCCCCTACTGTCGTGTAACACATAAAACCGTATCTGTCATCCTGAGCGTTAGCGAAGGATCCCGTAGATGGTTGCAGAAGGTACGGGATTCTTCGTCGCTGACGCTCCTCAGAATGACACCAGGTTATCGTAAACGAATTTGAAAAATGAGTTTACGATTTAGCCCTGTTTTTCGGTTGCCCCGTCAGGGGCGAGAAAAACGGCTTTCATATGGTATAGTAAACGCAACTCCTTTTGCGTTTACTATAAAAAAGTGCATATCGCAGTTGCCGAACGCCGCGCGGGGTGCTATAATACGCCTGTTTGGACAAACCCCCTCCCCGGCGGGCGCCGGGAGGGGCTTATCCCGATTACATCAAGGGGGGTGTGCCAATGTCATTTGAAGCGATCAGCAATATTGCCCAGGCGGAAGCGCAGGCCAAGACCACGGTCGCAAACGCCGAGAGCCGGGCAAAGCAGCTCGCCGCCGACGCGGAGAACGTCGGCAGGCTCGCCGTCACGTCCGCGCTCGAGAAGGCGGACGACGAGCTGCAGGAGCTCAGCCGCCAGGTCAACGAGAAGGCCCGCAAACAGGCCGAGGCCCTGTCCGGCGAGCTGGAAAATCAGAAAGCCGCACTGCGCGCGAAGGCCGGCGGAAAGATGGCGGCCGCTGCGGCAAAGGTAGTGGAAAGGATAGTGAACAGCTGAGATGGCCATTGTAAAAATGAAAAAGCTCCGGCTGCTGGCTGTCCGCGACAGCAAGGAGGAGCTCCTCAAGGAGCTTGTCCGCCACGGCTGCGTGCAGTTTACGGAGCTGGAGCCCCGGCTTGAGGGGACGGAGGCCGAAGGTCTCGTCCATCCCGAGAGCAGCGAGCTGAGCACCCTCAAGGCCCGCCACGCAAGCCTTGTCCACGCCATTGAGCTTCTGGACCGCTACGCGCCGAAGAAGACCAAGCTGCTCTCCGCCAAGCCCGAGCTGGAGGACCGCGTCCTCGTTGACGACACGGGGCTTGCCGGCGCCCTGAAGGTGGCCGGGACGCTGGAGGGCTTTGAGGCCGACATCCGCCGCATCAGCGCCGAGGAGAGCCGCGAGCGTGCGCTGCTCGAATCTCTGCAGCCCTGGCTGGAGCTGGATCTGCCCCTGAATTTTGAGGGGACCGAGCGCTGCCAGGTGCAGATGGGCTCCCTCCCCGCCCGCATCCCGCCGGAGCAGGTCGAGGCCGCGCTGGACGCCGTGGACGAGGAGTGTGAGCTTTTCACCGTGCGCGAGGAGAAGAAGACCCGCTATGTGCTCCTCGTGTGTATGCGCGGGCAGCTTCCGGCCCTTCTGGACGCGCTGCGGCCCTTCGGCTTCACCCCCTCGGCCCTCGGCGGCATGGACGGCACCGCGCGCCAGTGCCGGGTCGAGGCGGAGCAGCGGCTCAAGGAGCTCGCCGCGGAGAAGGAAAACTGCGTGCACTACATCACGGACGACGCCGTGCACCGGGACGAGCTCAAGCTCGCCGCCGACCGGGTGAACGTCAAGATCGCCATGGCCGAGGCCGAGGAGAGGCTCTGCGGCACGGAGAGCGTCCTTGTGATGGAGGGCTGGTTTCCCGCCGCGCGGGAGCAGGAGCTTGCGGCGGTGTTTGAGCGCTTCGGCTGCGCCTGGGAGACCCTGGACCCCACCGAGGAGGAATATCCCGAGGTGCCGGTCAAGCTCCAGAACAACAAATTCTCCGACGCGCTCAACATGGTGACCAACATGTATTCGCTCCCGGCCTACGGGAGCGTGGACCCGAACCCCCTCATGGCCCCCTTCTTCATCCTGTTTTACGGGCTCATGATGGCGGACATGGGCTACGGCATCATCATGATCCTCGCGGCGCTTGTCGCGATGAAAAAAATCAAGCCCCGGGAGGGGACGCTCTCCTTCTGCAGGCTGCTTCTCTACGGCGGGATCGCCACCTTTGTGATGGGCGCGCTCACCGGCGGCTTCTTCGGCGATGCGCCAAAGGTCATCGCGGGCATGTTCGGCTCCGACTGGCAGGGTCTGCCCGCGCTCTTCAGCCCCGTGCGGGACTCCAACGCCGTCCTCTACGGCGCGATGGTGCTGGGCGTCATCCACCTGAACGTGGGCATGGCGGTCAACTATCACGAAAAGATGAAGCACGGCGACAAGGCCGGTGCCATCCTGGAGGAGGGCGCGCAGTTCATCATCCTGCTCGGCATCATTCTATTTGCCCTGCAGATGCTGGTATTCAAAGACTTTGCGCTCCTGAAGACAGTCGGCCTCGGGGTCATGATCCTCGGCGCCGCAATGCTCCTCATCGGCTCTGCCCGCGGGGCGAAGGGCTTCGGCAAGCTCACGGCCCCCTTCTCCTGCATCTACAACACGCTCACGGGCTGGTTCGGCGACGTGCTGAGCTACTCGCGTATCATGGCGCTGATGCTGGCGGGCGGCGTTGTGGCCCAGGTGTTCAACACCATCGCGGCCATGCCCTCCGAAAAGGGCGTGACGCCGGTGTCGGGCATCATCTTCATTGTCGTGTTCCTCATCGGCCACGCGCTGAACTTCGCGCTGAACCTGCTGGGCTGCTTCGTGCATGACCTGAGACTCCAGTGCCTGGAGTTTTTCGGCAAGTTCTATCAGGACGGCGGCAAGCCCTTCGAGCCGCTTCGCATCCGGACGCAGTATATAAACCCGCAGGAGTAAGCCAACACCCACACCTCCCTTTCGAAAAGGGAGGTGCCCCGAAGGGGCGGAGGGATCGATCCCTCAGTCACGGCGCTCGCGGGAGATCGCGCCGCGACAGCTCCCTTTTCGAAAGGGAGCTTGGAAGCGCGGTAACCAAACATATACTCAATTTACTATCTACATATTGAGGAGGAAACAAAAATGGAATTTCTGAACACCATCGGCGGCTACGCGCTCGGCATTCTGGGCGCGGGCCTTGCGGCATTCATGGCGGGCATCGGCTCCGCCAAGGGCACCGGCATCGCGGGCGAAGCGGGCGCGGGCCTCGTGAGCGAGGACCCGAGCAAGTTCGGCAAGGCGATGATCATGCAGGTCATCCCCGGCACCCAGGGCCTGTACGGCTTTGTGATCTGGTTTCTCGCCTTCAACAAGCTCGTCCCCGGCATGACGGTCGCCCAGGGCCTCCAGGTCCTCGCCGCCTGCCTTCCCATCGCCTATCGCCCAGGGCAAGGTCGCGGCCGCGTCCATCAACATCCTGGCCAAGAAGCCCGACGACTGGTCCAAGGGCATGATCCTCTGCATCACCGTTGAGTTCTACGCCATCCTGTCCCTGCTGGCCTCCTTCATGATGCTCAACGCCATCAACCTCGGCTGAGCGGCATAAGAGAGGAAAAGCTATGAAGGGCACGGAAAAAATCATCGCACATATCGAGGCCGACGCCAATGCCCGGGCTGACGCGATCATCAAGGAGGCGGAGGCGAAGGCCGCCGCCACCCGCGAGGCTTACGAGCAGAAGGCGAAGGAGGCCTATGCCGAAAAGATCCGCGCCGGCGTCAAGGCAAACCAGGACAGGCTCGAGAGCATGGAGCGGCTTGCCAGAATGGAGGGCCGCAAGGCCATTCTCGCCCTCAAGCAGGACATGGTGAACGAGAGCTTCGATCTCGCCGCCGATAAGCTCGTGAAGCTGCCGGAGGCGCAGTATGTCGCGTTTCTCGCAAAGCTCGCGGCTCAGGCCAGCGTCACCGGGGACGAGCAGATCGTCCTGAACGCGCGCGACCGCGAGACTGTGGGCGAGAAGGTCGTCGCCGCGGCGAACGAAAAGCTCGCGGGCGGCAGGCTCACCCTCGCGCCCGAGACGGGCGACTTCAAGGGCGGCCTCATCCTGCGCCGCGAGAACATCGCGGTCAACTGCACGGCGGAGCTTTTAGTGGATCTCTGCCGCGACGAAATGGCCGCCGAGCTTGCCGGCGTTCTCTTCGGCTGACATCCCATCAAGGGAGGGAATACATTGGCAACGAAAAAAGAAGCGTATCTGTGCGTGTCGGCCATGCTGCGGGCGCGGGAGCCGAGGCTCCTCAACGCCGAGCGGGCCCACCGGATGCTGGACGCCGCCTCCTTTGAGGACGCCGCCAAGATCCTGACGGACTGCGGGTACCCCGACATGTCCCACAGCACGGCGGGCGAGGTGGAGGAAATGCTCGCCGCCCACCGCGCGGAGATCTTTGACGAGCTATCGAGACTCTCCCCCGACAAGGAGCTGGCGGATCTCTTCAAGCTCAAATACGACTACCACAACGCCAAGGCCATCGTGAAGGCCGAGGCGGTGGAAACAGACCCCAAACGCCTTCTCTCCGACGCCGGGCGCGTCCCCGGGGCACAGCTTCTGGAGCTCTATCACGAGGAGCGCTGGAGCCAACTGCCCCCGGTGCTCGCAAGGGCGATGGAGGAGGCCCGCGGCGTGCTCGCCCGCACGGCAAACCCCCAGCTTTCGGACTTCGTGCTGGACAGGGCCTGCTTTGAGGAGCTGCGCGCCCTGGCCGACCGGGTGGACAGCGACTATCTCCGCGGCTATGTGCAGGTCCTCGTCGACAGCGCGAATCTCAAAAGCGCCGTGCGCACCCTGCGCATGGGCAAGAGCCGGGACTTTCTGCAGGAGGTGCTGGTGGACGGCGGCAGCATCGACGCCCGCCGCGTCGCGGCGGTCTCGGATAAGGACGCGCTCGCGGCCCTCTACGTCCACACGCCGCTGGAGAAGGCGGCCGTCCTCGGCGGGGAGGCCCTCGCGGGCGGCGGTATGACCGCCTTTGAGCGCGCCTGCGACAACGCCGTGAACGACTATCTCAAAAAGGCCAAGCTCATCAGCTACGGGCCCGAGGCGGTAGTCGCCTATCTCGCCGCCGTCGAGGGGGAGATCCAGGCGGTGCGCATGATTCTGACGGGCAGGCTCGCCGGCGTGAAAGCGGAGAGCATCCGGGAAAGGCTGCGTGATCTGTATGCTTAAAATAGCCGTTATCGGCGGGCGCGACACCGTCATGGGCTTCAAGGCCCTGGGGCTCGACACCTTCCCCGCGGCCGACGCCGCCGAGGCCGGAAAGATCCTCCGGCGCCTCACCCACGAGAGCGAGGTCGAGTACGCCATCATCTATCTGGAGGAGACCTTTGCCCCCCAGATCCAAAACGAGATCGACCGCTTCAAGGACAGCCCCAGCCCCGCCATTATCCTGATCCCGGGGCGCGAGGGCTCCACGGGTCTCGGTCAGCAGGCGCTGCGCGCCGCGGTCGAGCGCGCCGTCGGCACGAACATACTGGGAGACTGAGTTCTCATCTGACGCTTTTTCTGTTTGGCTGCTTTCTCTGCGCGCAGCATGGCTCCCTCCCTGAGGGAGCTGTCACCAGTGCTCACACTGGTGATTGAGGGAGTCGTCAAAACTCCTTCCACCGCTGAAGCGGTCCCCCTCCCTCTTTTCGCCGCAAGCGGCTGAGGGAGGCAAAAGAGCAGCCGGACAAACCCGTATAAAAATTCCCGCTCGCGCCCCTCGGCGCTGAGCGGAAGGAGGAAAGTAATGAGCGGAACAATTACCAAGGTATCCGGACCGCTTGTCGTGGCCGAGGGTCTCGCGGACGCCAACGTCTCCGACGTGGTGCGCGTGGGCTCTCAGCGTCTGATCGGCGAGATCCTGAACATGACCGGCGATACGGCCTCCATCCAGGTGTATGAGGAGACCTCCGGGCTCGGCCCCGGCGCCGCGGTCGTGACGACCGGTATGCCCATGTCCGTCGAGCTCGGACCCGGTATGCTGGACAATATTTATGACGGTATCCAGCGCCCCCTGCCCGAGATGCGCGCCCTCACCGGCGACTGCATCACGAGGGGCACGGACGTGCCCGCCCTGAACCGTGAGAAGAAGTGGGAGTTTATTCCCGCCGCGAAGCCCGGCGACAAGGTCGGCCCCGGCGATGTGCTGGGCACCGTGCAGGAGACCAGCGCCATCCTCCACAAGATCATGGTCCCGAACGGCGTAAAGGGCGAGGTGAGCTGGGTCATCAAGAAGGGCGAATACACCGTGGACGAGACCGTCGCCAGGGTCAAAACCGACAAGGGCGAGCAGGCCCTCACCATGGTGCAGCGCTGGCCCGTGCGTATCCAGCGCCCCTACGCGAGAAAATTCGTCCCCGCGCGGCCCATGAACTCCGGCCAGCGCATCATCGACACCCTCTTCCCCATCGCAAAGGGCGGCACCGCCGCGGTCCCCGGCCCCTTCGGTTCGGGTAAGACCGTTGTGCAGCACCAGCTTGCCAAGTGGTCGGACGTGGACATCGTGGTCTACATCGGCTGCGGCGAGCGCGGCAATGAGATGACAGACGTGCTGATGGAGTTCCCCGAGCTCAAGGACCCCAGAAACGGGGAGCCCCTTATGAAGCGCACGGTACTCATCGCAAACACCTCCGACATGCCGGTCGCGGCGCGCGAGGCGTCCATCTACACCGGCATCACCATCGCCGAATACTTCCGCGACATGGGCTATGACGTCGCGGTCCTCGCCGACTCCACCTCCCGCTGGGCCGAGGCCCTGCGTGAGATGTCCGGCCGTCTGGAGGAGATGCCCGGTGAGGAGGGCTATCCCGCCTACCTCGCCTCCCGTCTCGCCCAGTTCTACGAGCGCGCGGGCGTTGTGCAGTGCCTCGGCTCCGACGAAAACCGCCGCGGCTCCGTCACCGCCATCGGCGCCGTGTCGCCTCCGGGCGGCGATATCTCCGAGCCCGTGTCCCAGGCCACCATGCGCATCGTGAAGGTCTTCTGGGCGCTCGACTCCAGTCTCGCCTATGCCCGCCACTTCCCCGCCATCAACTGGCTGACCTCCTACTCCCTGTATCTCGACACCCTCGCCCCCTGGTATACCGAACAGTTCGGCGAGAAGTACATGCAAAACCGCGAGAAGGCCATGCACATCCTCCAGGAGGAGAGTGAGCTGCAGGAGATCGTGCGTCTCGTCGGCCAGGATTCCCTGAGCCCGGCGGACCGTCTCACCATGGAGACCGCCAAGATGATCCGCGAGGACTTTCTGCAGCAGAACGCCTTCGTGGACGAGGACGCCTACTCCTCCTACGCAAAGCAGTTCCGCCTGCTCGACATGGTGCTGGAGTACGACGCCGCCTGCCGCGAGGCCCTGGAGCGTCACGCCGACATGGAGGCTCTCTTTGTCATCCCCGCGCGCGAGAAGATCGGCCGCGCCAAGATGGCGGACGCGAAGACCTTCGGCGAGGATTACGACGCCATCATCGCCGAGATGAAACAGCAGATCGAGGCCGTTGCCGCCGGAGGTGAGGAAGAATGATCAAAGAATATAAGACTATCCGAGAGATCGCAAGCCCCCTGATGGTCGTCGAGCATGTCGAGGGCGTCACCTACGACGAGCTGGGCGAGATCGAGCTGCCGAACGGCGAGCTTCGCCGCTGCAAGGTGCTCGAGGTCGAGGGCGACAAGGCCGTCGTGCAGCTCTTTGAATCCGCCCAGGGCATCAACCTCGCGGAGTCGAAGGTGCGCTTCCTCGGCCACCCGCAGCAGCTCGCCGTGTCGGAGGACATGCTGGGCCGCGTCTTCAACGGCATGGGCCAGCCCATCGACGGCGGCCCCGCCATCCTGGCCGACGCCCATATGGACATCAACGGCCTGCCCATGAATCCCGCCGCCCGCGCCTACCCGGCCGAGTTTATCCAGACGGGCGTCTCCACCATCGACGGCCTGAACACCCTCGTGCGCGGCCAGAAGCTCCCCATTTTCTCCGGCTCGGGTCTTCCGCACGCGGCCCTCGCCGCCCAGATCGCGCGCCAGGCCAAGGTGCTCGGCGACAACGAGACCTTCGCCGTCGTCTTCGCCGCCATCGGCATCACGTTTGAGGAGTCCGAGTACTTCATCAACGACTTCCGCCGCACCGGCGCCATCGACCGCACGGTGGTCTTCTCAAACCTCGCCAACGACCCCGCGGTCGAGCGTATCGCCACCCCGCGCATGGCCCTGACCGCCGCGGAGTACCTGGCCTTTGAGAAGGACATGCACGTGCTGGTCATCCTGACCGACATCACAAACTACGCCGAGGCCCTGCGCGAGATCTCCGCCGCGAAGAAGGAGGTGCCGGGCCGCCGCGGCTATCCCGGCTACATGTACACCGACCTTGCCACCATGTATGAGCGCGCGGGCCGCCGCATCGGGCACAAGGGCTCCATCACCATGATCCCGATTTTGACCATGCCCGAGGACGACAAGACCCACCCCATCCCCGACCTCACGGGCTACATCACTGAGGGGCAGATCATCCTCTCCCGCGAGCTGCACCGCAAGGGCATCGTCCCGCCGGTGAACGTGCTGCCCTCCCTGAGCCGCCTCAAGGACAAGGGCATCGGCGAGGGCAAGACCCGCGAGGACCACGCCGGCACCATGAACCAGCTCTTCGCCGCCTATTCCCGCGGCAAGGACGCCAAGGAGCTCATGACCATCCTGGGCGAAGCAGCGCTTTCTGAGGACGACAAGCTCTTCGCCAAATTTGCCGAGGAGTTTGAGAAGGTCTATGTCAGCCAGGGCAACAACACCAACCGCTCCATCGAGGAGACGCTGAACATCGGCTGGGAACTCCTCAGCATCCTGCCCAAGCGTGAGCTCAAGCGCATCAAGCCCGAGTATATCGAGAAGTATTTGCCCAAGAAGTAAAGCCCAACACATCAAACGGAGGTGATGCTTTTTGGCAGGTACAACAGTCATTCCGACCAGAATGGTCCTCAACCAGCTCAAGGGCCGGCTCCGCACGGCGCGCCGCGGCCACAAGCTCTTAAAGGATAAGCGCGACGAGCTGATGCGCCAGTTCATGGACGTGGTCCGCCGCAACAAGGTCCTGCGCGAGCGCGTGGAGGGCGGCCTCACCGAGGCGTTTGCCTCCCTGCAGGTGGCAAGCTCCATCATGTCGCCCGAGATGCTGGAGCAGGCGCTCCTCTACCCGCGGCAGAGCGTGGAGCTCGGCATGAAGTTTAAGAACATCATGTCGGTGAACGTGCCGGTCTACAGCTTCAAGACCCAGAGCAATGACCCCACGGAGATCTACCCCTACGGCTTTGCGCAGACCAGCGGCGAGCTGGACGACGCGCTGGAGAACATGGCGAAGGTCTTTGAGGACATGCTGGAGCTTGCGGAGGTCGAGAAGACCATGCAGCTTCTGGCCGAGGAGATCGAAAAGACCCGCCGCCGCGTCAACGCCCTCGAGTACGTGATGATCCCCGATCTGGAGTCCAACATCAAGTACATCACCATGAAGCTCGAGGAGAACGAAAACGCCACCAAGGTCCGGCTCCTCAAAGTCAAGGAAATGGTCCTGCAGGACGCCCACAACTACAAGTAATTGCCAAATTTCATCAAAAACAGTGGCTGCAGCGTTTGCTGCAGCCACTGTTTTTTTGTAGGGGTCGATCCCCAGATCGACCCGAAGCCTTGCTGTACAGAAATCATACCCACAAACGCGAATGCACCGTTCACACCGTAGGGGAGGGGCTTGCCCCTCCCGGCGGTACATGGTCGGTTTATGCATTCGCCCGGGCGCAGAGCAAACCGCTCCCCCTGCTGTCATCCTCCTGAAGGGCATAGAGATTCTAAGCGGCAAGCCGCTAAGAATCTCTAATGTTC
>CADBCV010000003.1 GCA_902793285.1 Oscillospiraceae bacterium | reverse complement strand
CCGCAGAGCATAATGGAGATATATGGTCAAGGGCTTCAACGCAGTATGGCGCAAATTTTGCCGGGAAGACTTAAAGATTTCTATCAAGGGATAGTATTATGCTGATTTTATGGATAAATCGTATTATGCCGCGGCAGCGCGAATTGCGTTTGCCGCAAAGGCTTCAGGAGCTCTCCGTGCAGAGAGGCGGTCACGGCCGTGTTCTCAGGGTTTTAAAAAGCGTTTCCGGCCTTCTCGTCGCCGGGCAGAAAGATGTCGATCGCTCGCTGGATCTCCATCTCCCAGAAGCGCCATTCATGGTTATAGCCCTCCACCTCGCGAAACTCGGCTTTAAGGCCAAGCTCTTCGGCATAGGCTCGAAACGCCCTGAAATGCCGGTACATGACGAAATCCGCCGTACCGCATGAAAAAACCATTCTGGGCGCATCCGTGCGCTTTGCGATCTCCTTTGTCTTGTCCCAGGTATTTTGCGGTGAGCTGAGATAAGCTGCGAGTCCGCCGGCGTTTTGAAGCCTTGCGCGATTGCGCTCACGGTCAAGCGCTGCCCACGGGTTTGGGGCCGGCTCGCCGCTTTCAAGCTCTTCTGCCGCGGGGCGCATATCCTGCGGCACGCAGGACATGCTGTACAGAACGGAAAATTTCTCCGGATAAGCCCATGCATAGGCGATCGCGCCGCGCCCGCCCATGGAAAGCCCGGCGATAAAGTTGTCCTCCCGCTTGTCGCTGGCAGGGAACCAGCCGTATACAAGCGGCATCAATTCCTCTGTGAGATAGTCAAACACCTGATAGCCCGTGCCGAAGCCGGGCCAGTTGGCATAGTCCGTATTCTGCGCGGAGGGCATGACGACGATCAGATTCTTCTCCTCGGCATACAGCTCTACATTGGTTTTTCGCAGCCAATCGCTGTAATCGCCGAAGGTTCCGTGCAGCAGCCACAGGACAGGGTATTTTTTCCCGTTTCCATAGAAGTCTCGCGGCTGAGCTGAGCGTGCGCAGTCCGGCAGGATGATGTTTACATCCGTCGAACCGGAGAGATACTTGCTGCTGAAATTCAAATGAACCAACGCCATTTTTTACCCCCACCCTTCATGGGACGCGCTGTCATTGCAAGACAAGTTTTCAAACTGGTCCCGCAATCCGTTTTCTCATTCGTACAAGAGACGGATTTCCACACCAGTGACATCGGTCACCGGTGTGGAATGACGGGTTTACCCATTTTGCAGCGCGCCCGTTTTTTATTTCTTCTCCAGGAAGTGAATGATTGCGTCCGCCGATGCCTGCGCGCCGCCGAGAGAGCGCATGTCTTCGCTGAAAGCCTTTGCGGTATTGCTGTAGCTGGGCTCTTTCAGGAGCTTCACGATCTCGGCCTTGAGAGCTTCGCTTGTGATGGCGCTCTTGTCCAGGAACGCGACGCCGAGACCGTTTTTCTCGATTTGGCCTGCAGTGATGGCCTGCTCGTCCATCTGCGGGATGGCGATCATGGGTACGCCGTAGTAGATGGCTTCGCCCGTGCCGCCCATGCCGGCGTGGGTGATGAATACAGACGCCTGGGAGAGTATGTCGAGCTGCGGGAGCCGGTCGCCGTACAGGTTTGTATAGCCGCCTTCAAAACCCAGGCGGTCTTTGAACCAGCCCTCGCCCAGCGCGATCACAAGCTCATTATCGCCCTCCCGCAAAAGAGCCGTCACATCATAGGTCTGCGCCGCGAGGTGAAAATCATAGGCGTGATAGCCCGGAGCCAGGTACTCGTCGCCGACTTTCTCCCCGTTCAGGTACGCCTCATAGACGCCGAGTCCGCAGATATACAGGCGGGACGGGCTGTTTGTTCCGTCCGCGCGGAAGCGCTTTTTCAGCAGCGCGGCGCTCCGGGAGGCACGCGGGCTGATCCATTGCGCCTGCCACGCCTCATTCCGCTTGCCGGTCTCAAAAAACGCGTCGGCGCTGGTCTGATCCCCCGCTGTCGAGCGCACCGTGAGCGTATAGTCATGGCGCGTGCGAGGCTCAAGCGGGAGGTCGAGCCGCCAGCCGAGGCTGTCCGCCTCCGGGATCTCGCCGCTCTGATAGACGGTCTTGCCGCCGACGTTTATCGCAAGCGAGGCCCAGGCCGGTCCTCCGGCCGCGTCCTCCACCGTCCAGGAGAACACAGGAGCCTCCATCGCAAAGCCCACGGGCTTCTCCAGATTACAGACGCGGAGATTGCACAGCCTCATGTCATGCCTCCTGTGATTCCAGATGCAGTCCGCCCTCGGTTCCCACCGCATAAAAGACGGGCCGCTCCAGATATTTATCGTTGGGGGTGTGCAGGGTGAACCAGAGGGAGCCGTCCTTTTCCTCAAAGAGCATACCGTGTCCCCCGTTTTCCGGGTAAAGCGGCCTTTCAAGCTGCCTCCAAGGACCGCGGACACTGCCGCTGCATGACTCGGCGATCCCCACCGCGTAGGCCCGCTCGCTCCAGCTTGACCAGGTCATCACAAGTTTCCGGTCTGGCAGCTTCATGACGCAGGGGCCGTCGGTAAAATAGACGTCGCCGTCCATCCCGAATTCTGCCTTGGCAAAGGGGACAGGTCTGGCCCACGGCGCCGCGGCCGCTGAAAAGAGTGTCGTCACCGCGCCAGCCGCCTCTGACAGGTCTTGCGCAAGCGGCACCATGCACATGTCGCCTGTGGGGCTGTCCTCAAAGGAGTGGGAGAAGATCAGATAAGGGTTCCCCTCCTCAAAATATACCATGCCGTCAATGCAGGACCAGTCCGCCGGGGTCAGGCACCCGCCATACGGGACGAACGGCCCCATCGGAGATGCGGCGCGCAGGACGTAAATTCCCTTCTTCCGATCCGCCGAGCCGAGTGTCGTAATGAGATAGAAAACGCCGTCTCGTTCCACGCACTCCGGCGCCCAGTAGGCGCGGTCCGCCCAGAAGCCCGCCGGCCTGTGAAAAATCTCAATGGGCCCCTCCCAGTTTTCCCGGTCGTCGCTTACATAGCAGTCAAAGCCGTCCGCCGCGCCCCAGCAGGTCTCGCTGCGGGTGCCGTAGAGGTAGTATTTCCCCTCATGCAGCAGAACAAAGGGGTCGCGGATATTGATCTCGTTCGTCTTCATGCGCTGCCCTCTCAGGTTGGAAAGCCGCCGTTTTCCATCATGATTTCAAAGGCGCTCTTCTCCGGCAGCGGCAGGGCGAAGCGCTTCTCGAGCCACTTGCCCGCAAGCGCCGTCCAGCCGGCGGCGTCGGCAAAGCACTGGCTGCGGGCCTGCGCACTCGCCTGGTCTGCAAGGCCGAGACCGTGGGGTCCCTCCTCAAAGATGTGGATCTCAAAGGGCACCTTCGCGTCCGCGAGCGCCTTCGCCATGAGAAGCGAGTGCTGCACCGGCACAAGCTCGTCCGCCGCCGTGGCCCAGAGGAAGGTGGGCGGCGTGTTCTCCGTCACATGGCGCGAGGGGCTGACGTCCAGTAGCTGCGCCTCCGTCGGGTCCGGGGTGCCGAGAAAGGCGGTATCGGAGGCGTGGAAAAATGCCTGGGCGCCGGGGTCCTGCTTCATTTCAGATTCGTGCTTAAAGACATAATCCGTCAGAGGATAGCCGAGGATCGCCGCAGCGGGGCGCGGATTTGCCGGGTCCTCGTGCCAGCGGGTGGCGTACATGGCGGCGTTGTGGCCGCCGGCTGAGAAGCCGCAGACCGCGATGCGCTCCGTGTCCACGAGCCACGCATCCGCATGTGCGCAGATCAGGCGCATGGCGAGGCCGATATCGTTCATCGGCGCGGGGTGCTGGTCCCGCTCCTTCGGCGGGATGGGCTTCGAGAGATTGGGGAAGGCGCCGCCCTCGCAGTAAGTGGAATAGCGCAGGACGAAGCTGTGGTAACCGAGGCCCGCAAATCGCAGGGCGACGGGCTCGGCCTCCCGGTCGGAGCAGTTGAAGTACCCGCCGCCGGGGCAGATCAGGATCGCCGGACGCTTTTTTCCGGCCATGAGCTCCTGTGAATCCTGTAGAACATAGGCGGTCAGGGTGACATCTTCCCGTTCTTCGTACAGACGTATACATTCGATTTTCATGCTTTGTCCTCCTGATTTTATTTTCGACAAACAATTCCCAGTTTGTTCTATTTTACGCTTGAGCAGCATTCCTCGGCAAGTCTGAGCGTTCGCAGATACACGACTTTTTTTCAGATTTGCCTGCCAAAAATTTGCCGCTTATTTTGTGCAGTTTGTCCGGGGCGGATAGGAAAGCGGCCCGTCGCCTGCCGGGCAGGCAACGGGCCGCTGCGAGATCATGGCGCCGCCGGGGGATCGCGGCCGTTCCGTCTGGCGGCCGGATCAGCAAACGGCCTTATCAAGCTCCATGAATTCGTCGATCGCCTTCAGCGTTTGTCTGATAATCGCAGGCCGTGCCCGGCAGCAGCATCAGGGTCTTTCCCAATGGATTGCCCATTTCAACAAATTGCATCGTATTCTCCTCCTCATTCCAGGATCAGCGCCATCCCTCCGGAGAGGGCAGCGGCGAGGAACGCTATGCCAAGCGTTCCCATGATCCATTTCTTTCGCTTGTCCTGCGCCGTGATATACGGCCGCAGATCCTCCGTGCCCGGGATGATCCAGGCCGTGGTATGGCCAACCCAATATTCGTCGATCAAAAGGCGGTCGATCAGATTCATGATGGACAGGATCACAAACCCCTGCCAGAAGCCGGACCGGAAGCCGCGTGCGCCGTTTAAGACGTATACGCACACGAGCACATAGATCAGGTAACCCGGAAGACACAGGCTTCTGAAGCGCGCGGTCCAGCCTGAGCGCAAAAGAGCCCCCGGGCGAATCGGCACGGATTCGCCCGGGGGTTCTGTATTATTCTTCGCTGCGCCGCCGGGCGATACTCGGGCCGCCCTCCATCAGGCGCAGTGTTTTATGGAAAGACAGGTTCAGACGATCTGCTCCATGACGAAGCACTCGATCACGTCGCCGACCTTGATGTCGTTGAACTTTTCGACCTGCATACCGCACTCGTAGCCGCTTGCGACCTCCTTGACATCGTCCTTGAAGCGGCGGAGCGAGGCAAGCTCTCCCTCGTGGATGACGATGTTGTCGCGCAGGACACGCACCTCGCACCCGCGCTGGATCTTGCCGTCTGTGCAGTAGCAGCCGCAGACCGTGCCGATCTTGGAGACCTTGTAGGTTTCGCGCACCTCGGCATGGCCGATGACAGACTCCTTGAACTTCGGGGCGAGCATACCCTTCATGGCAGCCTCGATCTCGTTGATGCAGTCGTAGATAACGCGGTACATGCGCATGTCGACCTTGCTTCTCGCGGCGGAGTCGCGCGCCGCGTTGTCCGGGCGGACATTGAAGCCCACGATGATGGCGCCGGAGGTAGCGGCGAGCATCACGTCGGACTCGTTGATCGCGCCGACGGCGCTGTGGATGACCTTGACGCGGACTTCGTCGTTGGAGATCTTTTCGAGGGAAGCCTTGACCGCCTCGGCAGAGCCCTGAACGTCGGCCTTCACGATGATGTTGAGGGTCTTCATCTCGCCCGCCTGGATCTGGCTGAAGAGATCGTCCAGGCTCACCTTCTTGGTGCCGGCAAAGGCGTTGTTCGCGCTGGAGATACGGCGCTCCTCGGCAAGCTCTCTCGCCATGCGCTCATCGGAGACGGCGTTGAAGGTGTCGCCCGCACTGGGGACGGAGTCCATGCCGGAAATCTCCACCGGCGTGGAGGGGCCGGCCTCGGTCACGCGCTGGCCCTTGTCGTTGAGCATGGTGCGCACGCGGCCCACGCTGGAGCCCGCGATGATGATGTCGCCGAGGCGAAGGGTGCCGTTTTGCACGAGGACGGTCATGATCGGGCCGCGGCCCTTGTCAAGGCGCGCCTCGATCACGGCGCCGCGCGCGGCGCGGTTGGGATTGGCCTTGAGCTCCTGCACCTCGGCGAGGACGACGAGGTTTTCAAGCAGGTTGTCGATGCCCATGCCGGTCTTTGCGGAGATCGGGCAGATGATGGTATCGCCGCCCCATTCCTCACTCACAAGGTCATACTCGGTGAGCTGCTGCTTGATGCGCTCGGGATTTGCGCCGACGGTGTCCATCTTGTTGATGGCGACGACCACGGGGATATTTGCGGCCTTGGCATGGTTGATGGACTCGACGGTCTGGGGCATGATGCCGTCGTCCGCAGCGACCACGAGGATCGCAATATCGGTTACCATGGCGCCTCTCGCGCGCATGGAGGTAAAGGCCTCATGGCCCGGGGTGTCGAGGAAGGTGATGGGGCTGCCGTTGATTTCGACCGTATAAGCGCCGATGTGCTGGGTGATGCCGCCGGCCTCGCCGGAGACGACGTTGGCATGGCGGATGTAGTCGAGAAGCGAGGTCTTGCCGTGGTCGACGTGGCCCATGACCACAACGACGGGGGCGCGGGGCCGGAGATCCTCTTCCTTATCGGCGGAGTCGTCGATGAGGCGCTCCTCCACCGTGACGATGACCTCCTTCTCCACCTTGCAGCCGAGCTCCATGGCGACGAGGGCCGCGGTGTCGTAGTCGATGATCTCGGACATGGAGGCGAAGACACCGAGCTTCATGAGCTGCTTGACAACCTCGGACGCGGTCTTCTTCATGCGGGAGGCGAGATCGCCCACGCTGATCTCATCCGGGATCTGGACCTTGAGCGGCTGCTTCTTCGCGATCTCAAGCTGCAGGCGGTTCATCTTGTCGCGCTCTTCCTGGCGGCGCTTGGCGGAGGATGCCTGCTGGCTGTTGGGGCGCTGTTTGGCCTTGCTGCCGATCTTCTGCTTGCTGGCGGTGCGCATGTTGTTGGCGTTTGCCTTGGTGCCCGCCATATCCTCAAACTTCTCGTTGTACTTTTCGATGTTGACAGCGGCGCCGCCGCGGGTATCCACCACGCGCTTCTCCGCGACCTGGCGCGGCGTGTGGGGCTTGTTGGGCTTCTGGGCGGCCGGCTGGGGCGCGGGCTGCTGGGGCTGGGGCGCGGCCTTTGCGGACGCTGCCGCCTTGGCGTCGCCCTTCTTCTCCGGCGCCGCGGGCTCGGCTGTTTTGGCCTCGCTCTTAGCAGGCTCCGCCTCGGCCTTCGCCTTTGCGGGGGCGGAGGGCTTCGCGGGCGTCTTGAAGATATCTTCCAGGCTCGCCGCCTGGTTGTGCTGGGTCATGTACTCAAAGATCACATCCAGCTCCGGCGTCTCCAGAACCTGCATGTGGTTTTTCGGCGTCGCTATATAATCTGTGAGAATCTGAGAGATCACCTTCGAGGCGACGTTGAAATCCTTTGCCACCTCGTGGATTCTGTACTTAATCAAGCTCATACTTCAGTCCTCCTCATTCCATTCCTCTTGCTGTCTGCGCGTCCGGCTTTTTCTCTCTTGCGCCTTGCGTTTTTCTCGCGCCGCCTGGAGAGCTCCCGCGCAATATCCTCGTAGCGCTGCGGATTTGTCCCCGCCAAGAGCTTCACAAAGCTCTCCGCGAAGCCGAGCTCCGTCACGGCCGCCATGGAGCACTCCCCCATGCCGAGGGCCGCGCCGAGCTCCGCGCGCCCGTAATGTACCGGCAGCAGGATCACCCTGCGGCCTTCCGCGGCGTTTTCCGCCTTGCGCAGAGCGTTTTCGGCGGTGTCGGCGCTCAGGATCAGGAGCTTTGCCTTTCCGGCCCTGACCGCGTCGCAGGCGCTGTCGGTGCCGGTCTCAACGGCGCGCGCCCGGCGCATCATGCCGAGCAGTCCCAGTGCCTTATCCTCCATCGTCCGCCTCCATTTCCTGCTCCAGGCGCGCGTAGATCTCATCCGGGATCTGCGCGGAGAAGGCGCGCTCGAGCGCGTGCGCCTTGATGGCCTTTTTGAGGCACTGCGGGTTCGGGCAGATATAGGCCCCGCGCCCCGGCGCCTTGCCGCGAAAGTCAAGGCTGATCTCCCCGGCGGCGGAGCGGACCGCGCGGATCAGCTCCCGCTTCGGCTTCATCTCGCGGCAGCCCAGGCATTGCCGCATCGGTATTTTCTTTTCCAAGACTGCCACCCCTTCCATTTAATTGAAAGACATGGTCTTTCAATCGAGGTACTCGCGCTTATCGCAAAGCGGCTTGCGGGAGACGCCGCTTTTTTGATCGGCGCGAGGCTCCGCGCAGCTCCGCTCAAGATGTTATTAAAACGGAAAAGCTGCCTCAATAACGAATATTCCGACAAGCTCTATTTGACTGAATTGTTATTTAAGCCTCGGACTCGGGCTTGATGTCGATCTTGAATCCGGTGAGCTTCGCGGCAAGGCGTGCGTTCTGCCCTTCCTTGCCGATGGCGAGAGAGAGCTGGGAATCGGGGACAATAACCCGGCAGCTTTTGCCGTCCTCCATCATGGTGACGCTCACGACCTCAGACGGAGAGAGGGCCGCGGCAATATATTCCTCGGGAACCTCGCTGTATTTGACGATATCGATCTTCTCGCCGCCAAGCTCATTCACAATGCTTGCAACGCGGCCGCCCTTGGGCCCCACGCAGGAGCCGATGGGGTCCACGTCGGGATCCGCGGACCAGACGGCCATCTTGGTGCGGCTGCCGGCCTCGCGGGCGATGGACTTGATCTCCACGGTGCCGTCGTAAATTTCGGGCACCTCAAGCTCGAAGAGGCGCTTGACGAGGCCGGGGTGCGTGCGGGAGATCAAAACCTGCGGGCCGCGGGTGGAGTTTCTGACCTCCACGACATAGACCTTGATGCGGTCGCCCTCGTGCAGAGGCTCGGTCTTGATGCGCTCATTGGGGGCGAGCATGGCCTCGGTATACTCGCTGTTGGAGGAGATGCGGATGGAAACGCTGCCGTTTCTCGGCTCGATATGGGAGACGATGCCGGTGAGGATCTCATGCTCCTTGGAGGTGAACTCCTCATAAATGATGCCGCGCTCGGCCTCGCGGATGCCCTGGATGATGACCTGCTTTGCAGCCTGGGCCGCGATGCGGCCGAACTTTTTGGTCTCCACGGGGACGTGCAGCTCATCGCCGACCTTTGCACGCTTGCTGATCTTCTTCGCGGCCTCGAGATTGATCTCATGGCTCGGGTCCTCGACCTCGTCCACGACGGTCTTGATGACGTTCATCTCAATGCGCTTGGCATCCTCCTCGAGGATGATCTCGACATTGTCCTCGCACTCGGGATTGTCGCGGCGGAAGGCGGCAAGCATGGCCTGCCTGATCTTATCGTACATATAGGAGCGGGGGATGCCCTTTTCTTTCTCAATATCCTCTATGGCTTCAAAAAAGTCTGCGTTCATTTTAGATTCTCCTCTGAATTTACAACTTCTTTATATGGATACATGAAGCCTGACAAGGGCGACGCGGCCCTTGTCAAAGCGAATTTCTTTCCCGGCGGTCTCGATGGTGACATCGCCGCCGTCGTATTCCTTCAGGGTTCCGACAAAGCTCTTCTGTCCGTCCATCGGCTGGTAGAGGCGCACCTCCACCTCATGCCCCATGAACTGTTCAAAATCCCGGGGGCGCTTCAGCTCCCTCTCCGCGCCGGCGGAGCCGACCTCAAAGACATAGCTGTCGGGGATGGGGTCCGCCTCGTCCAGCATGGGATCGAGCCTGCGGCTGATGCGCTCACAGTCGTCGATGGAGAGGCCGCCCTCTCTGTCTACAAAGACGCGCAGATACCAGGTGCCCGCCTCGCGCACATACTCCACATCCCAGAGGGTGCAGCCCTCCTCTTCGACCACGGGCCGGGCCAGCGCGGCGATCTGCTCTGTTATTTTGCTCATATTCTTCACCACGGTTTTCGTATTTTGGGAAAAGTCTCACAAAAAAGAGTGGGTGAAAACCCACTCTGACAATAGCATAGCAACCTTTACTGTGAGATAATACCACGAAGCGGCTTATAATGCAAGTGTTTTTTGCCGCCGTTTCCAGTTTTTTTCAACGATTGCGCGCGTGATAACACGGCGCTTGCGCTTTTTCTGCCCAGCGGGTATACTGAAAGAAAAACGCGAAGGAGAAACAGATGATCAACAGAGAGAGAGTACGGCGGGCGTTTGACGAATATGTCGCCGCCTATGACGCGCAGGACCCCAAGATCCACTTGAAGATCGAACACACTTACGCGGTCGCGGCGCTCTGCGAGAGGATCGCCCGCACGGTCGGCGCGCCTGACGCGGAGCTCTCCTGGCTCTGCGGGATGCTGCACGACATCGGGCGCTTTGAACAGATCCGGCGCTACAACACCTTTATCGACGCCGTCTCCGTCGACCACGCCGCCTTCGGAGCAGACCTCCTGTTCCGGGAGGGGCTTTTGGCGCGCTTTGCCCCGGAGCTCTCAGAAGCCGACACGGCGCTTCTGGAGTGCGCGATCCGTTCCCACAGCGCCTACAGGCTCTCCCCCGGCCTGCGCGAAACGGAGGCGATGTACTGCAATATCCTGCGGGACGCGGACAAGCTGGACATCTTCCGGGTGGACTGTGTGACGCCCATGGAGGATATCTTCAACGTGACGCGCGAGGAGATCGAGACCTCCGCCGTCAGCGAGGCGGTCCGGGCCTGCTTTCTGGAGCGCCATGCGGTCCCGCGCGGGAGTAAAAGCACGGCTGTGGATTTCTGCGTCGCCCACCTCTGCCTTGTCTTTGAGCTCGTCTATCCCGTGAGCCGCGAGATCGCACGGGAGCAGGGGTATGTGGACAGGCTCCTGAATTTCTCCAGCCGCAATGCGGAGACACGCGCCTGGTACGCCTATATGCGCTCGCATATCTGGGAATAAGGTCGGCGCGCATGTCCCGGGATGCGGGCATCTGAGCATATGCGATATAAAACGACTGGAAAAAAAGGAAAAACATAGCAGTTTTCACGATTGCCTTTTTCGATCGGAATGTATATACTGTAACAGTAAAGTAGGGGTAGTTTTGCCTTTTTTGCGTTTTTCGGCACAGGGCTCCTGCTCCGTGCCTTTCTGCCCGCTGATTATACTGAAAAGAGGAAAAGACCGATCATGTCGCATCTCGAGAAAATGAAGACGGACGGAATTTCACTCCGGGCCGTGCACAGCTTTCTGATCGTGATTGCCGCCCTGGTTTCGGCGATTCTGCTCTATGCCACGTTCCACTCCTCCGCCACCTTTGAGCGCCTGTCCGACGCCACGGATGAATTCATCGAAATGCAGGAGGGGACGCGCCAACTTCTGGACGCCTCAGACTATCTGACAGACCAGGTGCAGCTTTTCGCCATCGACGGGGAGCGCGAGTACCTGGACAACTATTTTACGGAGGCCTATGAGACCCGCCGGCGCGAGGCCGCGATCGAGCTGCTGTCCAAGAATCCGGAATATGAATCCGCGCGCAGAAAGCTCCAGGACGCGATGGACAGCTCCGTTGCCCTCATGGACATTGAGTACTACGCCATGAAGCTCGTGATCGAGGCCAAAGGCTATACGGACTATCCGGAGCTTTTGCGGGACGTGGCGCTCACGCCGGAGGACGCCGCCCTCTCGCCGGACGCCAAGATACATCTCGCCCAGGTAACACTGGTGGGGCGCGAGTACAACTTTCTCAAGGAGCAGATCCGCGCCGACATGCGCTCGAGCGTAACGGAGCTGGAGAGCATCACGCACACGGCCCAGCAGCAGTCCGAGCAGGATATGAAGACAGAGCTCACCGTCGTGCGCGTCACCATCGTGATCCAGGCCGTCGGCATCATGTTCATGATCTGGCTGACGGCGCGTCTCGGCATCCATCCCGTTCTGCAGGCGGTGGACAAAATCCGGGACGACAGCCCCATCCCCGTCATCGGCGCGAATGAGTTTCGCTATCTTGCAAGAACCTACAACAAGATGTACGCCGTGTATAAAAAGAGCATCGAGCACTTGAACTACAAGGCTTCCCACGACGAGCTCACCAAGGTCTATAACCGCGCGGGGTATGACCTGCTGCTCTCCGGCATCGATCCGAAGTCCACTTTTCTGCTGCTCTTCGACGCGGACCACTTCAAAGACATCAACGATACCTACGGCCACGAGACCGGCGACAAGGTCTTGCAGAAGATCGCCGAGACCATCCGGCACAACTTCCGCTCCGACGACTATGTGTGCCGTGTCGGCGGGGATGAGTTTGTGGTGTTCATGGTCCACGCCGATCTCCAGCAGAACCGCCTGATCCGTCTGAAAATCCGACAGATCAACGACGAGCTTGCCAATACCGAGGACGGTCTGCCCCCCATCTCCATCAGCGCCGGCATCGCCCATGGGTCCGAGGTCACGGAGGAGAGCAGCCTCTTCGAGTGCGCGGACAAGGCGCTCTACCGTGCAAAGTCCACCGGGCGCAAGGGCTATGCCTTCTATTCGGCTTTGAAGTGAGTTCCCCTGTCCGCGTGTTATGAATACGCTTCTCGGCAATGCCGTCTCCTTTATCGCGGCCTGCTTCACCCTTGCAAGCTCCTGGAGCCGAGACCGCCGGAGAATCTATCTCTATCAGGCGGCCCAGTGCTTTCTTATCGCGGGCGCGAACATCTTCTTCGCCTCCGTCAGCGGCGTGACGACCTGTCTCCTGCGCGGTCGACAGCGTGTCCGCTCTGGTTGCGCTGGCGTCCCTTCTCCCGAGAGAGCGTCGGGCGGCCGCTCAGAAATGAATCCGATCGTCAGCACCTCTGATCCCGCTTCGCGGGGTTCAGGGGTGCTGCTTCTAATGCCCGTTTGCGTGCAACATTTTTATGTCAACTTTGTTACGTTTACGTTCTATTCGTTGCAGGTTAATTACAAAACAAACTTGAATTCCAACAGCTTCCATGCTATATTATGTGATAGGACTTTTTGCGGTTTTGGGAATATATACCTTACAATAAAGAAGGAAACGAAATGCGAAGATTGACGTATATTTTGATCCTGGTTCTGCTGATAAGCGGCGTTTTTCTGACCGCCTACTCCCCGGATGACATCTCCACGGTGTTCACGGTCATAATGGAGATCGTGATGGTCATCGGCATCGTCTTCGGCATTCTCCCGGTTCTGCAGTATGCCGCGGCCTTCCAGAACGGAAGCGACAACATCGACCGGATTCTCGAGTCGCAGGCGGTGTCCGTATGGTCGGGCGTTTCGCAGACGGAAGAGTTTTTCCATCAGCGCACCATGGACGAGCTTCTGGATGACTACAAGGAGAAGATCAAGCTCCAGCAGCAGTCCGCCCAGATCCTGAGCGATGTGGACGATTACATCAATGACGATGTCCTCGCCATGCGAAGCTGGCAGAATCTTGTACACCAGGTACCCGGCACGCTGACAGGTCTCGGTATCCTGGGCACCTTTGTGGGCCTGATCATCGGTATCCGCGGCATCGGCTTCAGCACCATCAACGCCGCCCTCAACAGTGTGCAGACGATGCTCAACGGCATCCAGGTCGCGTTCTATACGTCCATCTCCGGCGTTATCCTCTCCCTGCTCTTTAACCTTCTCTACCGTATTTCCTGGAATATCATGCTGCGCAACATGGCCATGTTCAGCGACAAGTTCCACAAGCATGTGATCCCGCCCGTGGAGGAGCAGATGCGCTACCGTGAGCGGAAGGACTTTAAAGAGATCACCGAGCTTCTGGAGCGCCTGCCAAAGAACGCGGGCTTCTCCGTCGCAGGCGGCGGCGGTGTCAGCGCAGGCGCGGGCGGCGGAAACGAACAGATCCTGATGCCGCAGATCCTGGAGGGTCTCAAAAACGGCGAGTTTATTTTCCAGCTCCAGCCCAAGTTTGATCTCAACACCCGCAAGGTCATCGGCAGCGAGGCGCTTGTGCGCTGGAAGCACGGGAAGCTCGGCATGGTCTCCCCCGCCGTGTTTATCCCGGTCCTTGAAAACAACGGCTATATCACAAAGCTCGACCAGTATATCTGGGAGCAGGTCTGCATCACGCTGCGGCAGTGGATCGACAAGGGCGCGCGCCCCATGCCCATCGCCATCAACGTGACGAAAACCGACGTGCTCGCCATGGATATTGCGGAATTTTTCATGAACATGGTGAAAAAATACCGCATCCCGCCGCGCACGCTCCAGATCGAGATTGCGGAGAACGCCTATCTCCAGTGCGGCAGCGCCGTGATCGAGGCGGAGGAGACGCTCCGTCAGGCGGGCTTCCGCGTGATCGTGGACGGCTTCAACGGCGACTATATGGCGCTCAGCACGGTGCAGAATCTGGCCGCCGACACGCTCAAGCTCGACCTGCGCCATTTCCCCGGCAGCCAGAACCAGGGCTCTCTGAGCGCAGTGTTCGACCAGGCGCGAAAGCTCGGCCACGATCTCGCGGTCGAGGGTGTCGAGAATATGGAACAGCTCGGTATGCTGCGCAAGTGCGGATGCTCCGAAGGGCAGGGCTTCTTCCTGTCCAAGCCCGTTTCGCTTGAACAGTTTGAGGAGCTTGTGAATGGAGACAGCAAGAAATGAAGAGAAAGAAGCTCAAGGATGAGGAGCTGAATTTCTGGCAGCCCGCGTCCGATATGCTCAGCGCCCTGCTTTTGATCTTCATGCTGCTGATCCTGCTGCTCGGCCTGTATCTTGTACATATCCCGGAGTACACCTTTGAAGACCCCTATGCCGGCGACACCTACATCGACACCGATTCCTCCGACGAGTCGGAGGAGACCGACGACAGCGGCGGCGGATGGGGCTGGGACGCCGGCGGGGGCGAAGGCGACGAAGACCGCCAGCAGACGCCCGTCCCCGTGACGACGGAGACCCCTTCCCCTTCGCCGAGTCCGACACCGACGCCAACACCCACGCCGGATGATCCCGGCAGCGGCGGCGGTTCCGGCGGGGGCGACGGCGGCGGCAACGGCGGGGGTGACGGGCCCGGCGAAACCCCGGACGAGGGGATGAAGGTCGCCGTGTATGTCATGATGGTCGACGCGGAGACCGACCGCACCATCAAGGAGCCCGAGGTCATGTTCGAGCTCTATGAGGACAAGGGCGCCCTGCAGATCCTGAATACCTATTATCCCGAGCGCGTCGCCTTCCGCAGCTATGAGACGACGGAGTCCGGCACCTTCTACTTCCCGGAGAAACTCCCCGTCGGCAGCTATTATCTCCATGAGCTCACGGAGCCGGAGGGATATGACGCCGCGGAGAACCAGCACTTTGTCTTAAACGACGTGTATGACTGGCCCGACCCCTATGTGGTGCGGGTGCCGGTCTACCCCTCGCGCAACATTGTCCGCGTGCAGATGACGGACGCGGAAACCGGGGCCATGGTTCCCGGCGGCAGCTTTGATGTCATCGCGGACGAGAACATCATCACCTCCGACGGCACCCTGCGCTACCGCAGAGGGCAGGTCGCCTCCGAGATCGAGATCGACGAGGCGGGCTACGGTGAGAGTGAGCCTGTGTATCTCGGCCGATATATCCTACGCCAGCGCGATATTCCCGATTACTATGCCGGCCAGCAGGAGGATATCCCCGTGGAGGTGGAGAAGAAATCCAATGTACTCCCCTCGCTTTACACGGTGGAAAATCTCCGCACGCGCATCCGTTTCTCGCTCGTGGACGAACTGTATCCCACAAGACCCGTGGGGAGCGCCCAATTCCGCGTCACGGCGGACCGCGGGAGCTTTGCGCCCCTGGATGTGCGCACCGACGCCGGAGGCCGCTTCGTGCTTGACGAGCTCCCGAAGGGCGCGACCTACCGCATCCGTCAGGTCGAGGCGTCCGGCGATTATCTTGTGAGCCCCGCCGATTATACGGTCTCCGTCGATGTGGCGGGCTATATCGGGGAATCGAATGAGACGCTCATCGAGGGCACAAACCGGATGCTGCGCGTCTCGCTCGGTATCACGGACGAGTTCAGCAGCGTGCAGATCCCGAATGTGAATCTGGCTCTCTTCGATGCTGAGGATAATCTGATCCGCACCTGGACAAGCTCCGGCAACGCCCAGATGTTCACCGATCTCAAGGAAGGCAGCTATTATCTCATCAAGGACGGCGACACGGAAAAGCACTATGACATCCGCGTTGTCGACCAGGCCGATATCCAGAAGATCAATATCCACACGACCTATGTGCTGCAGTATGTGGTGATCGGCGTGTCCATTGCGGTGGGTCTCGCCGCCGTGATCGGCATCCCGGCCTTCATTCGGAGAAGAAGAAAGAAAAAAGCGCGGGCTCAAGCGGGCTCGTAACATGGAGTAAGGAACATGCGAAGTAGTGGAATTCAGCTTCGGATCGGCGATTTTCTGTTTTCGATCCAGAAGAGGTGGAAGCTCATCGTGGTGCTGACGCTGGTCGGGCTGATGTTCGGCCTGCTTCTGTCCGGCGTCACCTATGTGCAGAGCGGTCTGCAGAGCTTTGAGGTCTCCGGCGCCTTTGTCATCAGCACCGTGACCAACCAGACCTATCTGGGTGGCTATCCGAACCCGTCGTACAACGACTTTATGATGCCGCCCGATATGGTCGACGCGGTCAACTACATCGTCCAGAGCGATCATGTTCTCAACGAGGTCATCAACCGGCAGAACCTGCTCGGCATGTCGGCGGCGCTTCTGCGCCGGAATCTCACGCTCACGCAATATAACGCGACGCAGATCGTGGAGATGCAGGTCAACTGGTATAACGCCGAGGAGGGCGTCGGCATCTGGAACGCGATCATCGAGGTCACGAACGAGTTTCTGCCTCAGACGCTGCAGGTCGGCACCGTCATGATCATCAACGAGCCGGAGGCCGTCATGGTCGGCGCGGGCGGCAGCGGCGGAAAGCTCTGGGTCGCGCTTACCGTGCTGGGCTTCCTGTCCGGCCTGGGCTTTGCCGTGATGGAGCTTCTGATGCACCCGACGCTTACAAACGTCAAGGATGTGGAGACGGTCTTCGGCATGGAGACGCTCGGCATCATCCCCCGCGACAACTATTATTTCCGCAAAAAGACCTCCTTCCTCGTCAACGATGTGGATTCGAGCGAGGTCGTGCAGAATTTCTCGGCCGCGGCATATATTCTCCGCAGCCGTCTCGGCACCAAGGAGAAGCACCACTGCTTCTATGTCACCTCCGCAACCGCGCAGGAGGGCAAATCCACAGTCGCCGCAAATCTCGCCATTCAGCTTTCGGATATGGAGCATAAGACGCTGCTGGTCGATCTCGACATGCGCAATCCGCGACTCGGCAGCATGTTCCTCGAGAACGTGGATTATAACCGCTCCTTCAACGCCCTCTACAGCGGCGAGGCCACCGTTGACGATGTCGTCACCACGCTCACCGGCTATCTCGATATCATGCCCTCTCTGATCGGCAACAGCATGATCTCCATCGACAGCACGATCGTGGAGCTTTTCGATCAGCTCAAGGAGCAGTATGAATACATCGTCATCGACGCGCCCCCTGTCGGAGAAGTCTCCGGCACGCTGAGCCTGAACCAGGTCTCCGATACTGCGCTCTTTGTCGTGGGCTATGACATGGCCACGATCCCTGAAATCCAGAACTCGCTGGATAAGCTGGACAAGACCGGCGTGCGTGTCCTCGGCTGCATCGTCAACGCCGCCCAGACCAGCAAGAGCAAGGGCATCGGCAAGGACGAGAAAAAGAGCCACAGGAAAGCGCCTAAGAAAAAATCGCAGGATTCCTTTGCCCGGAAACCGGAGGAGAAGTCCGATTCCGAGGCTCTGGTTGCCGAGGATTCCGGCAAGGAGAGCAAAAAGAAAAAGAAGGCCGGCAAGTTCCGGCTGTTCAAGGGGAAAGCCGCGCCCGTCGAAGAGGAGATCCCCACGGAGCGCACAGGACCGGTCCCGGTCCGAAACGCCTTTGAAGATATCATCGAGACGCCCGCCGCCGAAAGCAGGATCAACGATCAGCAGGTGATGACGGAGCTCCTCAAGATCGGCATCTCGGGCGATTTCGGCACGGATGCGGAGGAGGCCGGAACCCCGGCCGAAGAGCAGGCCCCGACTGCGGAAGAGGATGCCGCGCCGGAGACGGACGCTGTGATACCCGCGCCCGAAGCCCTGCAGCCGCAGGAGGAAGAGACGCCTCCCCCGCAGCCCGAAGAAAGAACCGCGGATCGGACGGAGACGCAGTCCGCCCCGGCGTCGCAGATCGTGATCCAGGAAGAGACGGCGCCTGCGGAGGAGTCGGCAGATGTGTCGCCGACCCCGACGCTCCCGGCGGGCGAAACGCCGGAGGCCCCGGTCGCTCCGCCTGCGGCAGCGAATACCGAGCCCGGCGGGAAGACGCGGCGAAAAGCGCGCGCCGTCCTCCCCTTCTTTATCCTGCTTGCCATCCCGTTCACCGCCGCAGGCATCGCCGTTTTAGCGGCCGTATCCCTCGCCCTGGCGGCGGCGTCCACGCTTGGTATTGCGCTGAGTGTAAACGGCTTTCTCTCCGCCTTTGAGACCTATTCCGTTCTGGCCGACAGACTCACGGCGGCGGGGATGTCCCTCATCGTGCTGGCGGCGGGCCTTGCGCTCTTGTGGCTTTTCATCAGGATACTCCTGCAAGTGATCCCGGGCTTCGTGCGCGGCGTGATCGCATTCGGCCGCAAGCACTGTTTTAAGGAGGAAAAAGCATGAAAAAGTTCAATAAAGTGCTTCTCATTCTCCTCCTTGTCGCGCTCTTCCTCGGCGCGGCGGGTGTGGTCGCGGGAACGGTGCTCGGCGCGCACCCGGTTGAGATCGGCGGCACGATCCTTGAGGAGGCCGCCGCGCGCAGCAATCTGGAGACCCCCCACATTGCGCGCCTGATCCCCTCTCCGACGCCCGCGGCTGAATAAACCAAGCTCTCTGCCTCGACGGAGGCGCAAACGGAAGGAGCGTGAGCGCATTGCGTACACCCCAACTGATGCAGACCGTCCTCGTCGTCATTCTGATGCTCTGCGGATACCTGTATCTGCTGCAGATCGTGACGCGGCGGGCCAGCAATAAAAACGCCATCACGGTCCTTGCGATCGTCCTGTTTTTCATCTACGCGGTCCTCTCCGGGGCGCTGATCATCGTTCTCAGCACCCTCGGCTCTGTCGAGCTCATTTTGATGGCGCTGCTGCTCCTGTTCGCGTCCATCGCGCTGTGTATGGCGCTCTATGGGATGATCCGGGATTTCAGGCTGCTCAACAAGGGGATGCTCGCGGTCTTTCTCGTGTATGTGTTCGCCCTCACCTACATCACCTTTCTCTCGCGCGAGACACGGGAGCGCACCGTCATCCTGATGGTCCCCTTTGCCTCGCTCTCGGAGGCGATCCGCACACACAACCCGGAGGAGATCAACCACATGCTGCTGAACGTGGCGCTCTTTGTCCCGATGGGGATGCTGTTTCCCATGATCTACCCGGAGAAGCTCTCGACGGTTTTCTTCGTTCTGCCCATGGGCATGATGTGTACCACGCTCATTGAGTCGCTGCAGCTCATCCTGCGGCTCGGGCACTGCGACATTGACGACATTATCGCAAACACCCTGGGGACCCTGCTCGGCTATCTGTTCTATCTCATCTACCGCAGATTCCAGCGCAGCAGAGACATCGAATAGCATCAAGCCGAACACGCGTTATGGAGGTGATACGCAGTGGACAACCGGACGGCTATCCAAAAGCGAAGCCAGATGGATATGTTCTGGGATTTCTGCTGCTTTATCACCGTTCTCTGCAGTCTCGGCTTTCCGGGAAATCTGGAGCGGCTGTTCCCCGGGGGGATGAACCTGGTGTTCCAGTACGGCCCCTTTATGCTGCAGATCGTGCTGATGCTCCTCTCGAGCGGCGAGGATGTGATGGACATCAAGCTGTTTGAATTCAAAAAGTGCTATCTGCCCATTTACACCATGCTGGTGGTGTGGTTCGCGGTGTCCATGTCCATCACGCGCTACCCGAAGGAGCAGGTCATCGCCTGCACCCGCTTCACAGTCACGGCGCTCTTTGCCATCTGGATGGTGGAAAAGTATACTGTTGAGCATATTTTGGAGATATGCTATTACGCCTGTCTCGCGATGCTGTTTTTCACGCTGGTGGGACTCGTGCTCCTGCCGGGGCCGAGCTTCTCACGCGAGAATGGGGAGAAGACCTTCTGTGGGCTCTACACCACAAAAAACCCCTGCGCGTCCGAGCTTGCCATCGGCCTCATGATCGGGACGATGCTGCACGGCGCCTACAAGGGAAGGCGCAGACGCTTTCCCAGATTTTTCATTCTCTACATGGCCGTCCACATGGCTCTTCTGCTCCTGTGCAAGGCGACAGGCGCGCTCTTCTGCGCGCTGATCCCGATTTCCTATCTTCTCTTTCTGCGCAGGCATCACAATCCCAGGCTCCGCCTGCATCTGGGGGTCGTATATATTGTGGCGAGCGTGGGCTTTCTTGTCTTCGCGCTGACGATCATCCCCCTCTTCGCCCCGCTTTTTGAGGCGCTCGGCAAGGATGTAACGCTGACCGGGCGCACCCCGATGTGGGAGCAGCTCATCACCGTCATGACGGAGCACAACTCCTTCACGGGCTTCGGCTTTACCATGTTCTGGAAGGACCCGCTCGCGGTCAAGCTCTTTCATAACGGCTTTCGCAGGGGGTCCTGGGGCGCGACCATGACCTACGGCGCGCACAACGCTCTCCTGGAGATCTGGCTTGACGTGGGGCTTATCGGGGTCGCGGCTTACTTTGGGATGCTCATGCTGTCTTTCCAGCGGCCCGAGCAGCTCACCGAAATCCAATACGAATTTTGCAGCTCCTATATCCTGTGGCAGACGCTCAAAGGCTTTACGGAGCGTTCCTATATTCCCTTCAACTATCAGACACTGTTTTTATTCTTGTGCGCCGGGATAAGCTGTTCACGCTACGGGGCACAAAAGCCCTCGCGCCTGCGGCGGTATCAGCCTGTCAGCCCGCCCCCGAAGGAGAGGGCCGCCGGGAATCTCACAGAGGGTGCATAATAGAAAGAAGGTCCTGCGCGGATGAAGGTTTTGATGATTGAATTTTTCTACCCCGAGAACACCTATACCCAGGAGCTCGGCAGCGCCATGAGCCGGTATATGGATGTGACCATCGCCTGCAAGAAGCATGTCCCCCTCCCCGGCGGGCCCGTACACTGGAAGGGCCTTGTGTACGAGGGGTACCACAGCAGGTTCACCGCGCCGTTTCTCTACGGGCTGAGTCTTTTGCAGCTCGCCCGGGAGATCCGCCGGGGACATTACGATGTGGTGAACATCCAGTACATGCGAAGCCCGAAGTATGAGATCCCCTTCTTCCGCGCCATGAAAAAGCGCTGCGGCATCCTTGTCAACACCATCCACACCATACTCCCGCACGAGGCATCCGCCGAGGACCGCGCCCTGCACCAGCAGCTCTATGATCTCTGCGATCTCGAGATCGTGCACAACACCCCCTGCAAAAAGCAGGTTTCCGCAGAATATCACGTGCCGGCGGAGAAAATCTGCGTGATCCCCCACGGCGTCTATACAAGGGGCGCGGCGCTGCCTGTCTCAGAACACCGCGCCGGGCAGACGGAGTTTCTGATGTTCGGCCAGATGCGCAAATACAAGGGCATCGACGTCATGCTCGAGGCCCTGTCCCTTCTCCCGGCGGAGGCGAGAGGGCGGGTCCACGTCACCGTCGCGGGGCCCCAGTATACCAAGATCGACAACACGGATTATGAGGAGATGGCCCGTTCTCTCGGGGTGGAGGACTGCGTCTCCTTTCTGCGGCGCCACATCCCGCCGGAGGAGCACCCGGCTCTCTTCGCCGGGACGGATATCTGTCTTTTCCCCTATAAGGAGCTCTACGGCAGCGGGGCGCTGCTGATGGCCTATACCTATGAAAAGCCCGTCATTGTGAGCGAGGACCCCATCTTCCGGGAGGAGACCGACGACGGGAGAACCGGCCTGCTCTTTGCGAAGAACGACCCGCAGGCACTCGCGGATGCGATGGTGAAGGCGCTCGCCTGGGATGAGGGCGAATACGACCGGTACCGGGAACACATCCGCCTGATGGCAAAAGAGAAATACAGTTGGGACCGCGCTGCCCGGATCTTGAGAGACGCTTTTGAAGAGGCGCTCAGGACATGAACACAGCGCTCAGAGACGGAAAATACGTCAAGATGGCGCGTGCGGTCTTTTCGACCGGCGCCGCCTTTGTTATCAATTATCTCATCCAGCTCGTCCTCACGCCGTTTATCACAGGGACTGTCGGCGCGGAAGCCTACGGCTTTGTGTCGCTGGCTAAAAATTTTGCCCAGTATGCCGCGATCCTTACGGCAGCGCTCAACTCCTTCGCCGCGCGTTATATTGCGGTATCCTATCACGAGCATGAGATCGACCGGGCCAACACCTTCTTCTCCTCTGTTTTCTGGGGGGATATGGTCCTGGGGACGGGGCTTCTGCTGCTGTCGATCCCGGTAATTTCGCTCCTGGAGCGCTTTCTGAACATCCCGCCCGCTATTGTGGCGGATGTCAAGCACCTGTTTTTCTATGTGTTTTTGAACTTCTGGCTCACGACGCTCGGCTGCGCGTTTGAGTCCGCCGCCTTCATCAAGAGCAAGCTCGACCTCACGGGCCTCTTCAAGGGGCTCTCGTATCTTGCGGAGGCGCTTTTTCTCTTCGCCTTCTACAGGTTTCTGCCCGTGTCGGTGAGCTATGTCGGCGCGGGGATGATCTTGGCGTCCGTGGTCGTTGTGATCGGGAACCTTCTGATCTGCAAAAAGGAGACGCCGGAGCTCTCCATCCGCCTGTCCCATTTCTCTTGGGAGGCGGTCGGGAAGCTGGTTTTGAACGGCGTCTGGACCTCCGTCAACAATCTGGGGGAGATCCTCAACAACGGCCTCGATCTCATCATCTGCAACCTCATGCTCACCCCCCTTGCGATGGGACAGCTCGCCATCGCAAAGACCGTGCACACCATGTTCCACGGCATGTTCGTGATCTTAAACCCCGCCTTTCAGCCGATGCTGCTGAAAAGCTACGCCGAGAATGACCGCGCGACACTTCTGGACGAGCTTAAGCTCGCAATGAAGATCTCCGGCTTTGCGGGCAACATCGCCTTTGCGGGCTTTGCCGCGCTTGGTCTCGCGTTCTACCGGCTCTGGATTCCCGGGCAGGACATCCGCCTTATCTATGAGCTGACGCTTATAAGCTGCATCACCTTTATCCCCGGCGGCCCGATGCAGCCGCTCTACTTTATCTACACCCTCACCGTCAGGCGGAAGGTGCCGTGTCTCATCACCCTCGCAGGCGGGATTTTGAACGTGCTCTCAACCTGGCTTCTGATCCGGCACACCGGACTCGGCGTCCATGCGGTGGTGTGGACGACGGCGGTTTTGATGATGGTGATCAATTTTGGCACAAACCCGCTCTACATGGCGCATGTGCTGGGGCTGCCGCGATTTGTTTTCTACCCCGGCATTCTTCGCAATCTGCTCTCCTGCGCCTGCATGACGGGGCTTTTCTGGGCGCTGACAAAGCTCTGCGCGCCCTCGGGCTGGATCTCCCTCGCCCTCTGCGCTGTTTTCTATGTAGTGCTCGGCATGATCCTGCACACGCTTATTGTATTTGACAGAGGCAGTCTCAGGCTCTTGCTCGGCCGCCTGCGCAAAAAAGGAGTCAAGTGATGGAGCACTGCGGACAATTTGCACTTTTGCGCCGGGCCCTGCGTCTGCCCGGGTTTCGGCAGCTCCGGCTCGCTGGGGATTGGATTCTCAACTGGCATGAGCGCCTGCCGATGCTGGCCTTCCCCAAAAAGCAGATCTGCCTGCTCGGCGACGCCTGGCAGGTCCGCCCGGACCGCGGGACCCCGGAGGAGGAGATCCAAAAGCTGGGCCCCGCCCCCGATTATGAGAGCGTCCTTCGCATGGAGGAGTCCTGGTGCGGCCGATATGTGCTGCTCTGCGGCGGGCGTGTCTTTCCCGACGCGACCGGCCTGCTGCCCGTATTTTACGGAGCGGCCGGCATCTCAAGCGACTGTCTGCTTTTGGCAGAGGAGATGGGGCTCGCACCACGCGTCCACACCTGCCGGGAGGTGCTCAACTGGATGCCGGGGCCGTGCACCCACTATCCGGAGATCTCCCGCCTTCTGCCGAGTCAGGCTTATGATTTGCACAGCGGGGCGTGCGTATCGAAGCCGCTCTTTGCCCGTGATGTCCCGGAATACGGGGACGAGGACGCCCTGATTGAGGGCTTTTCCGCGTTCTTCTGCACCGGGCTTCAAAACCTCCACGCCGCCTATCCCCGGCAGAAGCTCCTGCTCGCGCTCACGGGCGGTTATGATTCCAGGACCCTTTTTGCCCTCGCGATCCGGGCCGGGGTCCCGTTCGACGCCTTTACGCTGGAACACAACCATATGCTGATCGGGGACCTGGAGCTCCCGAAACAGCTCTGCGACAGGGCAGGCGTGCGTCTTATCAGCATAGAACGTGATCGGGATGCTTACTCCCCGGCGCGCGAGCGGGCTTATACCGAGCACACCGCCGGGCTTGTCCGGGATGAGGACAGGCTGTTTTACGCATACGGACAATATCAGAGGCTGCTCGAGCCCTATGGCGAGGCGCTCTTTCTCCGAAGCTCCATCTGGGAGACCGCCGTGGAGTTTTTTCCCCGCATGTTTGATAGAGACGGGCCGACAGAGGCTTTCTACACCGGCATGGAGCTCACGGCCCCCTGCCCCGAGCGTGAGGCCGCGGACCGCTATTTTGCCTGGTGCGCCGCCCATCCCGAGGACGGCATCGCGCTCTGCGACCGCTTCTACTGGGAGCAGCGCGCGGGCTGCTGGCTCTCCTCCATCGAGCAGGGCTTCGACCTTCTCGAACACGGACGGACGGTGCAGCCGCTCAATTCCCGCCTGCTCCTCACGCTGCTGTTCCGCTTTCCGAGGGAGGAGCGCCTTACAAAGCGCCACCAGGTACGGATCATAGAGGCGGCCTGCCCCGCACTCGCGGACATCCCCTTTGCCGGGAAGCGCCGCCGGGGCGAGACCGCTCTGACACGCGCCGCGGGCAAGTTGAAAAAAGCGGCGCACCGCCTGCAAATGCTGGGCCTGCGAAAGACGGTGCGGCTGTATGCGGCCAAGCTCTCCCCCGCCGCAGGAAAAACGGAAAAGCAAACGGATACCCCCACATAGAAAGAGATTGCGCGGCGTTTGCCCCGCGCAGAAAAAGAGGGAAGCATGAAGCTCGCAATCCTGTGTACCATGGTCAAGCGCTTCGGGCGCAAGGGCTTTTACAACAGCCAGGAGATCGGCCTTGCCCGCGCCCTGACGGGGATGGGCCACACGGTCGTCATCTACAAGGGCACGAACGACAAAAGCCAGGCGGAGGATGTACGGCTCGAAGAGGGGCTGATCGTCCACTACATGTTCATGCCCTATTTCGGGGCCCACGGCTATCTGGACACAGCCCTTCTCGACCGGGACTTTGACGGCATGTTCTGCTTTTCCGACCAGCAGATCTTTCTGCCCCATGTGGTGCGCTTCTGCCGGGCAAACGGGATCGTCTTCGTCCCCTATGTCGGCACGACCTACAGCCTCTATGTCAATACGCTCCGCGGGGATGTGATGAATTTTCTCTTTGCCCACACCACCCTGCCGCTCTATAGGAAGATGCCCGTGCTCGCCAAGACAGACGCCGCGAAAAAGGAGCTGGAGGCCCTGCGCGTCCCGGCGGAGAACATCACTGTCTCCCCCGTCGGGATCGACGCTTCCGTTTTGAAAAAGGACTTTTTAAGCGCTGACCGCGCCGCCCTCCGAAGAGAGTACGGCTTTGCATCGGACGATGTGATCCTTCTGAACGTGGCCCGCCTCGACCACGACAAGCGCACGCTTGATCTGCTCAAACTCTTTCATGCGGTGCGCGGGAAGAAGAAGTTCCGCCTGCTCATTGTCGGCGAGGGGGAGCTTCGCGGCGCGGTGGACGAGAAAATCGCGGAATATGGCATCGGCGATGAGGTCACGATCCTCGACCGCGTGCCGTATGCGGATATGTGGAAAATCTACGTGATAGCGGACTACTATCTGAATCTGAGCCGGACGGAGATCTTCGGCATGGCCATTATGGAGGCGGTCTATTACCACACCTCCGTCGCGGCGGTAAAGGCAATCGGCCCCTCCCTGACGCTCAAGGGCAAAAAGGGCCACCGCCTCTGCGAGACGGATGAGGAGATCATCGACTGGATTCTCGGCGCGTATCCCGCGGAGCAGGATCTTTGCGAGAGCGCGGAAAAGATGATCCGGGAATTTTCTTGGGCACGCACGGCGTCACAGTTTGTGACCCTGGTGGAGACGCAGAGGGGGCGGGCGCATGGCGCTTAAGCTCATTTTGCAGGAGGTCCGCAAGGCGTATGAGATCCCCTGCCGTTATCTCCGGGATCACGCGGGCTTCAAGATCCTGGACATGCTTCCCCGGGACGAGACGCCCATCCAGTCCAAAGGCGCCTGGCTCCGGCAGGGACTCCAAGCCTCCGGGCGGCTCCTCCTGCACCTCGGCAATGTCCGAGAGGCGGACGAGCTGGTCCTTGTGGGAAACTACATGTCGCTTTTCTGCGTACTGCTCAACAAGCTCCATGTTCTGCACCCCGAAGGGCTCTACTGGTGGGGCTTTCAGATCCGGGGCGCGGAGAGCCAGGAAAAGCTCCGGCGCGTCCTCCGTCTCCTCTATGCCAAAAACCTCCGCTTTGTGGTCTTCTCCGCCTATGAGAGAGCGCTCTATCAGGAGCGCATGGGTCTTCCCGGGGAGGCGGTCCTCTACCAGCCTTACGGGGATTGGAAGGACACGGATCTCGAGCGGGCGCGGCAGATGGCGGAGTGCGGTGACTACTATTTTTCCGGCGGGTATTCCAACCGGGATTACGGAGCCCTGCTCCGGGCCTGGGAGCATATCGACCGCAGGCTCATTGTGATCGGCTCCAAAAACAACGCGGATCTCTATGCCTATACGCAGCACCCGACGAACCCCCATGTGGAGGTCCTGCTCGACACGCCGCCGGAGGTCTTTGATGGCTATCTGAACGGCGCGCGGGCCTGCGTGCTCCCCTTCAAATCCAACACCGGCGCCTCCGGGCAGACGGTGGCGCTCAAGTGTATGATCGTGGAAAAGCCCGTGATCTCGGCGCGCATCGACGCCATGGCGGAATATATACGCGACGGTGAGACCGGTTTTCTGCTCGATGATTTTGAGCGGGAGCTTCCCGCGGTGATCGAGAGGCTCGAGCGGGACCCCGCCCTGTATGAGGGTATGGTCAAAGCGCAGACGGCGCTTTTTGAGTCGAGCTTCTCTTATCCTGTGATCACAGAGCATTTATTGTCCCTCTTTGCGAAGGACGCGGGAGGTGAAGAAGGTGCCTGAGACTTATGCGCTGATCACTCTCTACCACCCGGACGCCGCCTGCGCGGAGAATGTGCGCCGGATCGCGGAGCAGACGGATCGGGTGTTTCTCTGCGACAACAGCCCCGCGCCGAGCGAAGATCTGTTTTGTTCCATAGAGAACGCGGCGTATCTGTTCTTCGGCGAAAACCGGGGCCTCTCCGCCGCGTTCAACACGGTCTTCCGGCGATATCGGGACCGGTTTCGGCCGGACGACTTCATCCTCTTCTTCGACCAGGACTCCACCCCGCCCGCAGGACACATCGAAAAGCTCACGGCGCTCTTCCTTGCGCTGGAACAGAAGGGTTATCCCGTGGGCTGTCTCGGCCCGGTGTACTTCAATCCCAACACCGGGAAGCTGAAGATCCCGCGCGTGCGGCGGCGTCTGTGCGACGGGGTTTTCGCCGTGGAAAGTGTGATCACCTCGTCCCTGCTGACGCGCTATCGCATTCTGGAGGAGGTCTCCTTCTGGAATGAGCGGTGCTTTCTCGATATGGCGGACTGGGACCTCTGCTGGCGCATCCGGGCGGCAGGCTATCTCTGCTGCGCGGCGGAGGAGATCGTGCTGCGCCACCGTCTTGGCCTCAATGTGAAGGCGGAGGGTGCGGCGTCTGCCCGCGGAAAACGCATGGCGCGGGAGTATTACCAGCTCCGGGAGGCCCTCTGTCTCCGGCGGCAGCCCTATACGCCGCTGCGCTTCCGGCTCAAGTTTTTCAACATGTTGACCTTTAAGGCGGCATACCGGCTCCTGCGCTTTGAGGACCGGGCGGCACGCTTTCGGCTCTATCAGCGGGCGCGCCGGGATCACCGCGCCGGCTACAGCGGTCCCTGGCGGGAGGACGCATGAGCGCGCCATTTCCTGCGATACAAATAGAAAATATCAGGAGGATCAACAGTGCCTATGAAAGCTGGTATCATCGGATTCGGATACATGGGACACTACCATCTGAAAAAGTCCCGGGAGATCGGGCTTGAGGTCGTGGCGGCATACAACACCCCCTCGCAGAAGCTGGAGGACGCGAGGCGCGAGGGTCTCACCGCCTATGACGATCTGGGGGCCTTCCTCGCGGACGATCGCTTTTCCCTCGTGTATATCTGCACGCCGAACCAGGTGCACGCGGAGCTTGCCGTCGCGTGTCTGGAGGCCGGCAAGCACGTCATGTGCGAAAAGCCCGTCACCATGAATTCAGCCGAGCTTGAAGCCTGCATCGCGGCGGCGGAGAAAAACCGCCGCGTCTTCACCGTCCACCAGAACCGGCGCTGGGACACGGATTACCTCACCGTCAAGGCGGCGGTGGATTCCGGGGAGATCGGGCGGATCACGACCGTCATCTCCCGCGTATACGGACAGCGCGGCGTCTGCTTCGGCTGGCGCGCCGATCCCGCGAAGGGCGGCGGGATGCTCTACGACTGGGGCATCCATCTCATCGACCAGATGCTGTGCATGTTTCGGGGACACAAGGTAGTGAGCGTGTACGCAAGGCTCCTCTCCATCCTGACCCCCGCGGTGGACGACAGCTTTGAGCTCCAGCTCCGCTTCGACAACGAGACCTGCGCCGTGATCCAGGTGGGCACCTTCAGCCTGCAGAGTCTCCCCCGCTGGTTTGTCTACGGCGACCGCGGCACCATGCGCCTGGAGGATTTCACCGGCACAAACGGCGGCATGGCCCGCATCCGGGAGAATGTCTCCGGCTTTGAGAGCGTCTTCGGCAAACACCAGATCGGCCCCAGCCGCACCATGGCCCCCCTGCAGCCGGAGTTTATCGAAGAGCTGCCCCTGCCCGCGGTCGAGAGCGACCCGCTCGCCTATCACCGCAATCTCATCGCCGCCTGCGAGGGACGGGAAGCGCCCATTGTCAGCTTTGATGAGATGCGCCGCGCGATGAAGATCGTCGATCTCGCGTTTGAAAGTTCGAGAAATAATCAGGTCATCAAGACAGAAATCTGAGGAGGACAGGATGAAAGCACTTGTAGGGTATACCGGCTTTGTCGGCGGGAACATCGACCGCAAGGCGGATTTTGACGCGCGCTATAACTCCAAAAATATTCAGGACGCATACGGCACCCGGCCCGACCTTCTGGTCTACGCGGGACTCCGGGCTGAAAAATATCTTGCGAACAAGGAGCCGGAAAAGGATCTCGCGCGCATCCGGGAGGCCTTTGACAACATCCGCAAAATCGACCCCCGGGAGCTTGTTCTGATTTCCACCTCCGATGTGTACAAGGTCCCCGTCGGCGTGAATGAGGACACCCCCGTGGACACCGAGGACTTGCACGCCTACGGGCTCAACCGCTACTATCTCGAGCAGTGGGTGCGCGAGGCGTATCCCGAGGCCACTATCGTCCGCCTGCCCGCCCTCTACGGCGTCGGCATCAAGAAAAATTTTGTCTACGATTTCATCAAGCGCATCCCCTTCATGCTGACGGAGAAAAAGTTTGCCGAGCTCACCGCGATCGATCCCTTTATTATCTCTTTTTATGTAAACCAGGGCAACGGCTTTTATCAGTGCCGCTATGATACCGAGGAGGAGCGCCTGGCTTTGAAGGCATATTTTGAGCGCGTGGGCTTCTCCGCCCTGCAGTTTACAGACAGCCGCAGCCAGTTTCAGTTCTACCCTCTCTCCCGGCTATGGGGCGACATCCAGACGATACGCGCGGCGGGCTTAAAGCTCGTCAACATCGTGACGGAACCCGCGACCGCCGGGGAGGTCTACGAGTATGTCACGGGCAAGCCCTTCGTCAATGAACTGGGTAAGGCCCCTGCGATCTACGACATCCGCACAAAGTATGCCGCGCTCTTCCAGAGCGACATCCCCTATATGCTGGACAAGAAGACGGTCCTGCCGGATCTGAAGGAATTTATTCTCACAAGCAACTGAGTAAAAAGTTGGAGGAGTCTGACGATGCGTTTTGCGATTTCCAATATTGCCTGGTCCGCCGAGGAGGACAGGCGCGTACTGCGTGCCCTGCCGGAGCACGGATGCCAGGCCCTTGAGATTGCCCCGACCCGTATCCTGCCGGAGACGCCCTACAAGAGACTGCCCGAGGCCGCGGCCTTTGCAAAGGAGCTTCTCAGGGAGACCGGGATGCCGATCTGCTCCATGCAGTCGATCTGGTACCGCCGGAGTGAGCGGATCTTCGGTTCGCCCGAGGAGGCCGCGGCCCTCATCGACTACACAAAGGAGGCCATTCTCTTTGCCGAGGCGGTCGGCTGTCCGAATCTGGTGTTCGGCAGTCCGAAAAACCGCATCATTCCCGAGGGGAAAACCCGCGGCGACGCGGCCGATTTCTTCCGAACCATCGGCGACTTTGCGGCAGAGCACGGCGCCGCCATCGCGCTTGAGGCCGTCCCCGTCTCCTACGGCACCAATTTTCTGAACCGCACCGAGGATGTCTATGATTTTGTGCGGATGGTCGATTCAAAGGGGCTGCGCATGAATCTGGACTTCGGCACCATGCTCACAAACGGGGAGGATGTGTCGGACATCGCGCGCTACATTCCCTGGGTGAACCATGTCCATATCAGCGAGGACGGGCTTGCCGGGATCGAACGGCGGGAGGAGCACCGGGCCTTCCTGCGGGCACTCAAAGACGGCGGCTATGCGCGCTGCGTCTCCATCGAGATGCGAAACCAGGAGGACCCGGACAAGGTGCTCGCCATTGTCGACTACGTGTACGGGCTGATGAAAGAGCTCTGCGGACTATGATGAGCGCTGGGAAGGACATGGACAAAAAAGAACGCCCGGTCTACCGGCCGGGCGTTGTACGAAAGACGGATGTGTCGGGTCTCAAGACCTGCCGCATCGCGGGCTGCGATATTCTGGTGAGCAGTATGCGGGAGCTCGTCGCCTTCCTGTCTCAGCATGTGCGGGAGCTCTCCGGCGACTATCTCATGGTCAGCGCGACGAATGAGATCGTCATGGCCTGTCAGGACGAGCGCTTTCTGCGCTGCATGAACGGCAGCGTCATCAACATCCCGGACGGCGGCCCCCTCGTCACCTTTGGGAAGCTGCACGGCTTCGGCGACATGCAGCGCATCACAGGGCCCGATCTTATGCTGGCGCTTTTCAGGGTCTCCGAGGAGAGGGGCTTTCGCCACTACTTCTACGGCAACCGGCAGGAGGTCCTGGATCAGATGCGCGCGCGTTTGGAGAAGGACTACCCGCGCCTGCAGATCGCTGGCATGTGCCCCTCCCGCTACCGGAACCTGACGGAGGAGGAGGACCGCGAGGTCGTCCGGCAGATCAACGCCACGCACCCGGACTTTGTGTGGTTCTGTCTCGGCGCGCCGAAGGGCTGCTACTTCACGGCCGACCACCAGGGCATCCTGGAGGGGCTTCTCATCAGCGTGGGGGCCGGGTTTGACTACTTTGCGGGCAACATCCGGCGCGCGCCGAAATGGATGCAGGCGCACGATCTCGAATGGCTGTACCGAATCTGCCAGGAACCGAAGCGCCTGTATAAGCGCTATCTCTACAATATCCCCCGCTTCCTCTGGCACGCCTATGTGCTGAAGAAGTAAAGAATTATCCCTGATTGAGCATTCGGAAACGAAAGCCCGATCAGGGATGTTTTTGTTATTCTTCATCGCGCGGGAAGCGGAGGCCCGCTGTGAGGCGGAGCTTTTCCATGAGCGCGACGGTCTCGAGCGTGGTGTCAAGCCGCGCCTCAAAGAAGGGTCTGTCCTCCGCGAGAAGGCGGCGTGTGAGCTCACGCACCTCGTAGTGCCATCGGTTTGGGTCCGGCTGGTCGTTGTAGGTCTCGTCCGTCTCCCTTGTCACGATGCGGACAGACTTCAAACCGTTCGAGCCGTCCTCGATGTAGAGGAAGCCCTCCTCCCCTTCGATCTGGAAAAAGTTTACGCCCCAGGTGTCCTTGGCCCCGGCGTTCGTGGACACGAAGTCTCCGTAATCGAGGATTGCGACGCCGGAGGTGTCGGCCAGGTCCCCGAAGCGGTTCGCGTGATAGGAAGCGGTTTTCGGGCTTCCGAAGAGGAGCACGTTCAAAAGGATATTATAAAAGTTAATGTCCATGAGCGCGCCCCCGGCAAAGGCGGGGTTGAAGACATTCGGCTTCTCCCCTTTGAGGAGCAGATCATAGCGGGAGGAGTACTGGCTGTAGTTGGAGAGGACAAGGCGGACCCGGCCTATCTTCTTAAGCTCCCGCCGCAGGATCGCATAGTTCGGCAGGTACGCGGTCGGCGCGGCCTCGATGAGATAGAGCCCCCGCGCGGCGGCAAGGGTTCTGAGCTCTCCGGCCTCGGCAAGGCGCGTGACAAAGGGCTTTTCGCAGATGACGTTTTTCCCCGCGAGGAGCGCCGCCTTCGCCTGGGGATAGTGCAGGAGATTCGGGGAGGCGATATAGACCGTGTTGATCTCCCCGTCGCGGAGAAAGACGTCGAGGTCGGTATAGCGCTTCTCGCAGCCGAACTCCCGGGCAAGCGCCTTGCCCTTTTCTTCGCTGCGGGAATAGACTGCCTCGAGCGCGATCCCCTCGGTCAGAGCGGCGCTCTCCAGGATGGCGCGGGCGATCATGCCGGAGCCGATTGTGCCGAGTTTGATGGTTTCCATCCGTTTCTCCTTTCAGCGCGCGGCGCCGGCCTTGCTCTCCTCCGCCGCTTTCTTATGTTTTGGAAGCATCCCGCGGAGAATTTTTCCCGCGGTCTTGAGCACGATCCGGAGATCGAGACCGATGCCCCATCTTGAGATGTACTCCGTATCGAGTTTGACCACATCGTCAAAGGACATATAATCCTTATCCGGCCTGATCTGCCAGAGACCCGTCATCCCAGGCTTGACGGACATGCGCGCCCGGTGGTGAAACTGGTATTGCTCCCACTCGTCCGGCGTCGGGGGGCGGGTGCCGACAATGCTCATATCCCCCTTGAGGACATTGAAAAACTGCGGGAACTCATCCAGGCTGGTCGCACGGATAAAGTCGCCGATGCCCTTTTTCCTTGTCCCGTCCGGCAGGATGCGGTTGCCGATCACGCGGGGATCGAAGTCCATTTTGAACATCATCCCGTCCCCGTGGGTGCTCTCCGCCCGGAGAGCCGCTTTTCGCTCCTCCGCGTCGAGATACATGGAGCGGATTTTGTACATTTTGAATTTGTGCCCGTTTTCCCCGATCCGCTCCTGGCAGAAGATCAGGGGCCCGGGCGAGGCCGCATAGAGAAACGGCCCGAGGATTGCGAGCAGGATGAGCGCAAAGACGCTCCCAACCGCACCGGCCACGATGTCAAAGCTGCGCTTTAAGAAGGCGTCCTTCGGGTCCATGAGGTTCACATTCGCGGTCAGAACCTCATACCCCGCGATATTGCCGATGGTCTGCTTTCTGCTGTCGATGCCCTGGATGGCGACATAGACGTGGATCGTGAGCGCCATCTCCCGGCACTGCAGAAGCAGCTCCTGCGTCCGCGCGTCAAGCGTGGTGCAGAAAAACAGCACCTCATCCACCCACTCGCGGCAGAGATATTCCGCGGCGTCGCTCAGATTTGCCGTGACCGGCACCCCGTCAAGCTCCTCTCCCTTCGCGTCCCGGTCGACCAGCACAAGGCCGATCACCTTATAGCGGATGAAGGAGAACGTCCTCATCCGCTCCAGGATCTCCCCGGCGTGGGATGAGTCCGTCACGATGAGGATGGGGCGCTGCGTCTCCCGCGACAGAAAATGATGGTGCAGGATCTCCTTCCAGATCACGCGCGTACCGTAGGAGAGGCCGAAGTAAATGACAAAGGCCATGGCGATAAGGAGCTTTGCATACACGAGATGCTCCGCGCGGATCAGCACCGCGAGCACCGAGAACGCGAGCAGGAGCAGATCGTGCCGCAGGGTGCTGATAAACTCCACATAATAGCCGCGCGTCACAACGGTATCAAAGCTGTCAAAGGCCAGGATGATCACAAGGTCGATGAGAAGGACCATGGTAACAAAACCCAGGGGATTGGCGCCCAGAAAGGGGCGGCCAAGCCTCCGACTCACAAGGAACATGATATTTAAGGTAATGAGCAGCGACAGCAGATCCAGCAGGATAAAGTCAAGATGCTTTATCCAGCCGCGCCATGCCATTTTATACATGATTCATTCCCGCCTTGTTTTGATCGTTCCGCCGGATCACAGCACCCTTTCTCCGGCAGCTTAATCTTACCGCTTTTTGAAGTTCTTGTCAATCTGACGGCAAATTGTGGCTGCCTCTTTTGCTGACTTTTCACGCTTGCAAAGAGGGAAAAACGCAGGTATACTTGTCTCGGAATAAGAAAACCGACCAAACTATCGGGAGGCGCTATGAAGAAAACCATCATCCACCCGTTTCCGCCGCTTTATGACGAGAGATCCAGAATTCTGATCCTCGGCTCCTTCCCCTCGGTCAAATCGCGGGAGCAGCGCTTTTTCTACGGGCACCCGCAAAACCGCTTCTGGAAGGTTCTGGCGAGCGTGCTGGGGAGCCCCGTACCGGCGGATATCCCGGAGAAGCGGGACATGCTCCTCTCCCGCGGGATCGCCCTCTGGGATTCCATCGCCCGCTGCGACATTGAGGGCTCCGCGGACGCGAGCATCGAAAACGTCGTCCCGAACGATCTGAGCCCCATTCTGGACACGGCGGAGATCCGCCAGATCTTCTGCAACGGCAGAAAGTCGTGTGAGATGTACGCGCGTTATATTGAGCCTTCTGTCAAGCGGCAAGCCGTCTGCCTCCCCTCTACCAGTCCCGCGAACGCCGCCTGGTCGCTTGACCGGCTGACAGAGGCATGGAGGGAGAAGCTGACGCCATATCTTTGAATGATTCCCGGCGATCCACGCAAAATATTGGATGAAAAAGAAAAAAAGACTTGAAATGTTTTGCCCGCTATGCTATACTTTAAAAGCTGTTTAGTAATATAGATTCGAAAGGATTGAAATACATGTCTGCTCTCACCATCGTCTTCACCATTCTTCAGGTTCTCTCCGGTCTCGCTGTGACCGTGATCGTGCTCATGCAGAGCGGGAAGAGCGCGGGTCTCTCCGGCTCCATCTCCGGCGGTGCGGAGACCTTCCTCTCCAAGGGCAAGGCCAAGACGCTGGACGCCAAGCTCGCAAAGGCCACCAAATGGTTCGCGCTGGCTTTTGTTCTGCTCACCCTGATCCTGAACCTGATCTGATTTTGAAGCATAAAAAAGACGCTCGTCAGAGCGTCTTTTTTATTGCCAGTCTTTCCAAACCTCCGGGCAGAAACCGACGGTGGCCTGCTTCCCGTTTCGGACGATGGGCGTTTTGAGCATCTCCGGAACGTCAAAGAGCTTTTCCATCTTTGCCTCCGTTGTGGCGAGATACTGAAAGAGGGCGTAGTCCTGATCCTTTGGGTCGACCATCGCGTCCAGCCCCACGGCGTTTTTGACGCTCGAGAGCTCTCCCCTGCTCATGCCGTATTTCAGGATGTCGATATACTGATATTTGATCCGGCGCTCTTTAAACCAGCGCTCGGCCTTCTTGGTGTCAAAACACTTGGACTTGCCGAAGATCTGAATATTCATTGTCAGCCTCCTCTGCTGCGAAGTACAACGGCAGCGCTGCGCTTTTTTCCTATCATACCACCTGCATCCGGGGATTGCAACGATGTACACTCCTCCTGCGTGACGTTTATTGCCCTATTGACTTACCATGTTTATAGTTTTATAATACGGTCATATCGGGAAAGGAGAACACCACATGATCTATGCTGATAACGCCGCCACCACAAAGATGAGCGCCGCGGCGATTCAAACCATGATAGACACAGCCCAAAATGATTGGGGCAATCCCTCCAGCCTGTACGTCCATGGCCAGCGGGCCAAGGAGATCCTGGAGCAGGCGCGGGAGGATGTGGCCCGGGTGATCGGCGCCGCGCCGCGGGAGATCCTCTTCACCTCCGGCGGCAGTGAGGCGGACAACCAGGCGATCCTCTCTGCCGCCGCGCTCGGGCGCAAGACGGGGAAAACGCACATCATCTCCTCCGCCTTTGAACACCACGCCGTCCTGCACACGCTGAAAAAGCTCGAGAAGGAGGGCTTTGACATCACGCTTCTCGACGTGCACGAGGACGGCCTCATCCGCCCGGAGGAGCTTGCGGCCGCGATCCGGGACGATACCTGTCTCGTTTCGATCATGTTTGCCAACAATGAGATCGGCACCGTCCAGCCCATCCGGGAGCTCGGGGCCATCTGCCGTGCGAAGGGCGTCCTCTTCCATACGGACGCGGTGCAGGCTGTCGGGCACGTCCCGGTGAATGTTGCAGCGGACAACATCGACCTGCTCTCCGCCTCGGCCCACAAGTTCCACGGGCCGAAGGGCGTCGGCTTCCTCTACGCGAGACGGGGCGTTGTGCTCCAGAATCTCATTGAGGGCGGGGCGCAGGAGCGCGGCAAGCGCGCCGGGACCGAGAACGTGCCCGGCATCGCGGCGATGGCAACGGCGCTGACGGAGGCCCATTCCCACATGGCGCAGAACGCCGCCCACCTCACCGCGATGCGCTCAAGGCTCATCGAAGGCATCGGGCAGATCCCCCACTCGGCCCTGAACGGCGACGCCGTGCGCAGGCTTCCCGGCAACGTGAACTTCTGCTTTGAGGGCATCGAGGGCGAGTCCCTGCTGCTCCTTCTCGACGATAAGGGCATCCAGGCTTCCTCCGGCAGCGCCTGCACCTCCGGCTCCCTGGACCCGAGCCACGTGCTGCTCGCCATCGGCAGGGTACATGATGTGGCCCACGGCTCCCTGCGGCTGAGCATCGGGGAGGACATCACAGAGGCGGAGGTCGAGGAGATCATCCGCTCCGTACGTGAGGTTGTGGAATATCTGCGCGGCTTCTCCCCGATCTGGCGGGATCTCATGGCCGGCAAGAAACAGTTTATTTTATGAGGAGGCAGTCAACATGGCTTTATACAGCGAAAAAGTGATGGATCATTTCCGCAATCCCCGCAACGTCGGCGTGATTGAGGACGCTAACGGCATCGGCGAGGTCGGCAACGCCAAGTGCGGCGACATCATGAAGATGTATCTCAAGATCGAGGACGATGTCGTGCAGGATGTAAAATTCGAGACCTTCGGCTGCGGCAGCGCCATCGCCTCCAGCTCCATGGCGACGGAGCTCATCAAGGGCAAGCCGCTCAGCGAGGTGAAAAAGCTCACAAACGCGGCGGTCGCGGAGGCGCTGGACGGGCTGCCCGCCTATAAGATGCACTGCAGCGTCCTCGCGGAGGAGGCCATCCAGGCCGCCCTGGACGATTATCAGCAGCGCACCGGGAAGCGCATCGAGTAAGCCTACAGGGAGCATCACGACGGATGCTCCCTGTTTTCAATGCGGATCAGGACGGTCCCCTCTTCGGACCTGTTCCCCGCGGCGTCGATGCTCCGGTAGCCGAAGTAGTCCCTCCCTTTTTTTCCTTCGCGCGGGGTATATACAAAGCGGCCCTCCTCCAGAAGCGCCACGCTGCCCTTTCTAGGCTCTGTGGTGATCTCATAGTCGATGGCATCCCCCTCCTGCTTTTGTGCGGTGAGGACGCCCTCGATCGGGGTGTTTTTCTTCGTGGTGAGCTCCAGATGTTCAAGCCCGCGCGTCCCCTCCGCCGCCGCAGGCAGCGGCGCGGAAAGCAAAGCCGCGGCCAGCGACAGCATGAGGATCGCTGTCAGATATAGATTCTTTTCTCTCTTCATGTTTATTCCCCTTGTTTTTTCTATAGCATCTGCGCTTTTATCCTGCTTTATACAATTCATGCTGGTTTTTTCAGCGCCGGTATGATAAAATAAAAAAACAAACATGAAAAGCAAGGGGTATTGTCTATGGAGATTTCCGCTTCCGCCGCCTGGATCAATCAGGCCTTCGCCAGCTTTGATGAATCCATCACCACCGCTGTTCACTCTCTCTATGAGGTCTCCGGCGGGTTTTTCACCCCGTTTTTTGAGGGAGTATCGTACCTTGGCAAGGGCGGCATTTTCCTGATCCTGCTCTCGCTCGCGCTGCTCCTTTACCGCCCGACGCGCCGCTTCGGCACGGCGATGCTTTTGGGGCTCACGATCGGCTTTGCCATCACGAACCTCTTCCTCAAGGTCTTCATCGCCCGCCCGCGCCCCTATGTGGACGAAAGCAGCATCTTCCACGAGTTTTGGCTGCTCGTGGGCCAGGACGTGGAGAGCGACAAGAGCTTTCCCTCCGGCCACACCACCGCCGCCTTCGCCTGCATGACCCCGGCGTTTATCCTCGGCAAGCCGCGGGTGAAGATTCTCACGCTCCTCTTTGCCGCTTTGATGGGCCTTGCGCGGATCTATCTCTGCGTCCACTTCCCGAGCGATGTGCTTGGCGGGATGATCGTCGGCATCTTCGCCGGCTGCGTCGCCGTGCTGATCGCCTCGAAGCTGCCGCGCAAATGGTACGCCTGGGATCTGCAAAAGAACAAAGCCGGCCGGCACGAGGCCGCATAAGACAAACCGATTCTCGCAGGGGACGGTGTCCTCGACGTCCCGCGCGGTATAGCCCAAAATAAGTAAAGCAGCCCCCGGCGAACCCGTATCATGATACGAATTCGCCGGGGGCCAACACATTTCTCAGGCTTTATATGCCGGGGCGTCGGGGACGCCGCCCCCTACAATGTATGTCCAACTTTTCCCACGATCCCTATTTTTTGAGTCTCTTCACAAGCTCTTCGTCGCTCTCCACAAGGATGGTCTTATACTCGGTATAGATGACCTTTCCCGGGAGGGAGCCGGAGGGCTTGCGCACGTTTTTGAGCATGGTATAGTCCACCGGGATCTTCCCCGCCCCGCGGCCCTGGGAGTAGTAGGCGGCGATTGTCGCGGCCTCCTCGATGCAGCGCTCGCCGGGCTGCTCCCCCGCGCAGCGGATGAGGACATGGCTGCCGTGTATCTTCTGTGTGTGCAGCCAGAGATCCGTGCGGCGGCCGAGCTTCGTGCTCAGCTCGTCATTCTGGAGATTGCTGCGCCCGACGAGAATCTCCCGCCCGTCGGAGGACAGGAAGCGGAGCGGCGCCTGGGGCTTTGCCTTCTCGCGCTTTTTCCCGCGGGACTCTTTGATATAACCGGTGTCCACAAGCTCACGCCGGAGCTCGCTGAGATCCTTTTCGGATTCCGCCGCGTTTATCAGCTCCAGCACGCTGTTGAGATAGTCGAGCCGGGCTTCCCCCGCCTCTATGAGCGTTGTGAGATGCGCGTTTGCGGCCTTGCGCTTGTTGTAGTCCTTAAAGAGCGCGGCGGCGTTCTGCTGCGGGGTCTTGAGCGGGTCAAGCGCGATTTCGATCTCGGGGCAGTCCGGCTCATAGTAATCCTCACAGCGGAGGACGCGGTCCCCTTTTTTGATGCGATAGAGATTTGCCGTGATGAGCTCCGCCGTTTTTCGGATCGTCTCGCGATCCTCGCTCTTCTGCAGCTCGGCATAGCGGGCAGTGAGCTTTCGCTGCTCGCGGTCCCGCAGGGTGCGGACGGTTTTCAGAAGCTCATGGCTCCGGCGTCTCTGCTGCTCCAGCCTGTCGCGGCCGGAATAGAAGCTGTCAAGCAGGGCGGAAAAGCTCTCTGCCTCCTCGCATCTCAGGGCGTCGCCGTATTGGGTCAGGCGCAGGAAGCTGAAATCCCGGGGCCTGTTTCCGTCGTAATAGAGGCAGGGTCTGAGCTCCCCGGCTCGCACGCTCTCCCGGAAGGCGTCCAGCATCTCGGGCAGGAGCGTCCAGTCCCCCCGGCAGCGATAAGCAAGCTCCCGGCAGACAAGCGGGGAGAGGCCCGCAAAGCTGTCCAAAAGCCACTTTTCGATGGGGCCTTCTTTATCCGCCTTCTCGAGCTGGGCCAGGATCTCTTCCCGGTCACAGGCGAGCAGGGCCGGCTTTGCCTGCTTTGGCGGTTCGCGGTAGAACATGCCCGGCTGCATACGCCGCAGCTCGTCCCCTCCGAAATCCGTGCGGCGCATACAGTCCAAGATGCGCCCGTCGGCGTCCACGAGGATGAGGTTTGCGCTGCGGCCGATGAGCTCCGCCACCAGCGTCCTGTGCCCCGCAAGGCCGAGCTCGTCCCGGGTCTCAAGCTCCAGCCTCAGGATGCGCTCATAGGCCGGCTGGGAAACGCCGAGGATGCGGGCCCCGATCAGGTATTTTCTGAGGAGCATACAGAACATGGGGGGCTCCGCCGGGTTTTCAAAGGAGGCTTTTGTGAGATGAACCCGCGCATTCCCGGTCCCGGCGGCGAGCAGGAGCTTCAGATTCTCCCCCCTCCCCCGGAGGGAGAAGAGGACCATGTCGCGCTCCGGCTGCTGGATCTTGTCGATTTTCGCGCCCTCGAGCTTATCCTGGAGCTCCTTTACGAGGGCGGAGAGGCAGATGGCGTCAAGCGGCATGGCTCACCCCTCCGTGATGGCGGCAAAAAGCTCGCCGATGCGCGCCGTCTTCCCCTGGAGGTAGAGCCAGCCGAAGAGCGCCTCCAGCCCCGTGGCGGCGTGGTACTGCGCTATATCCGCGTGGTGGGGCACAGAGTTTACCTTGGCGTTTCTGCCGCGCTTATAGACGGCAAGCTCCTCCTCCGTTAAGCTGGACAGGAGCTTTTCGGCGCTCTCGGCCTGGGCCTCCGCCCGGACTTTCTGCACGGTGCGCCTGTGAAGCTGCATGACGGAGCTGTTCTTCTCGCAGCAGAGCATGGAGCGCACCAGAAGCTCATAGACAGCATCTCCCACATGCGCGAGCGCGAGCATATTGAGTTGGTTTGCCTCTCTCTCGGAGAGCCGGGGAGACAGCTTATCCATCATTCTTCCTCTTATCCGTTTTCATAGTCGAGGGATGCCCCCTCGCTCATCTCGGCGGCGAGGGCCATGTCGTCCCCGCCGAGACCGTACTGGGTGCGGATGGCGTCCCAGCCCTCGCGGTCCACAATGACGGAGCGCGGCTTTGCCCCCTCATAAGGGCCGACGACGCCCAGCTCCTCCATCTGGTCCACGATGCGCGCGGCCCGGGAGTAGCCGAGCTTGATGCGCCGCTGGAGCATGGAGACAGAGCAGGACTTGGTCTCCAGCACGACCTCCACCGCCTGGGGCAGCATCTCGTCATAGCCGGAGGAGCCCTTCTCCTCCTTGGCGGAGCCGCCGTCGCCGCCGTTCTTATCCTCGGCGGCCTTGTTCATGAAGTCCTCGATCTCGGTATTGCGCTGGGACTCGCCGGTGTTCTCCTTGATAAACTGGATGATCTCTTCCCTCTCCTCATCCGAGACATAGGCGCCCTGGATGCGGATGGGCTTGCCCACACCGACGGGAGAGAAGAGCATGTCGCCCATGCCGATGAGCTTTTCCGCGCCACCCTGGTCGAGGATGATGCGGCTTTCAAGCGTGGAGGAAACCGCAAAGGCGATGCGGGAGGGGATGTTGGCTTTCATGAGGCCGGTGATAACGTCCGCCGAGGGGCGCTGCGTCGCGATGACGAGGTGCATCCCCGCGGCGCGGCCCATCTGGGCGACGCGGCAGATGCTCTCCTCCACCTCCTTGGAGGCGATCATCATAAGGTCAGCCAGCTCGTCGATGACGATGACGACCTGGGGCATGGTCGGCTCACCCTGGGTGAGGCAGTGGCGGTTGTAGTTTTCCAAGTCGCGCACGCCAATCTCGGAGAAGAGGCGGTAGCGCTTGAGCATCTCCACCACGGACCACTGCAGGGCGCCGGCCGCCTTCTTGGGGTCTGTCACAACCGGGACATAGAGGTGCGGGATGCCGTTATAGATGCCGAGCTCCACCATCTTCGGGTCGATCATGATGAGCTTGACCTCATCCGGCCGCGCCTTGTAGAGAAGGGAGAGGATAAGCGAGTTCATGCACACCGATTTGCCGGAGCCCGTGGTGCCCGCAATGAGGAGGTGCGGCAGCTTTGCGATGTTGCCGATGATCCCCTCGCCGCTGATGTCCTTGCCGAGGGCAAAGCTGAGCTTGGATTTCGCGGCGGAGAATTTCGGCGTGTCGATGATATCCCGGAGGCATACGGTGCTGACGATCTTGTTCGGCACCTCGATGCCGACGGTGGAGATCTTCTCCGGGATCGGCGCGATGCGCACGTTCACAACGCCGAGCGCGAGGGCGAGATCCCCCGCGAGATTCGTGACGCGCGAGAGCTTGACGCCCTGCTCAAGCTCAATGTCATAGCGGGTGACGGTGGGGCCGCGGATGACGCCGACGATACCGGCCGCGATGCCGAAGCTGTGCAGCGCCCCCTCCAGCCGCTCCTTGTTCACAAGGATCTCCTCCCGGCTGTCTCCGGCGGCGGCGGTGCCGCTGCGCAGGAGCTCCACCGGCGGGAAGACATAGTCCGGGGCGTCCTCGGTCGCGTTGATGGCCGCGGTGACGGCCTCGGTCTCGGCGCTCAGCTCGTCGCGGCTGAGGCGCTGGATCTTCGGGGGATCGGAGATCTCCGCCGAGACGGTTGCGGACCTTGCGGCGGGCTTGACCGTGACGGCCTTGTCCTTCTTTGCCCGGGCCGGGGCCTTCGCCTCGTCAAAGCTCTTGAGGTCGATCCCGGCGATGGCGGCCGCCTCCTCCTCGCTGAGGGGCGGGACATCGGCGGTCTTTTTCTCGTTCACCACGGTGATCTTGGGTTTGCGGCGGGGCTTCGGCGCATCCTGCTCCAGCGGGATGTCGTTCTTCCCTAAAAGGCTCATGGCGTCGTCCTCGCCGAGGGGGATATCAGTACTGTAGGCTGCGCGCTCCACGCGCTCAATTTTGCGCAGCTTGCTCTGCGCGAGATTCTGCGTGACGGCGGAGATAGGCGTGAGCGAGTTTTCATACAGGCTGGGATCGTACTGGGCCTGCATCTGGATCTTGACCCGGTCGGCGGTCTTCTTGACGCTGCCGCTGCAGGCGTAGATCCCGCAGGCGAGAATCAGCACGACGAGCACCGGGATCGCCCCCCAGACGCTCAGCGCGCTCTCAAGCCCGATGGCGAGAAGGCCGCCGAAGACGCCCGCGCTCTCCAGGTTTTGTCCCTGGTCAAAGAGGAGATCCGCCATGTCCATAAAATCGTTCTGCGCGAAGACATATTCATATTTGAAAATGCTCACCATCGCGGCGACGAAAATCGGGATCAGGAAGGCGCAGAAGCTCCGCAGCGCCACAGGTCTGCCCCGGTGGAAGAGCAGGATGTACGAGATAAGCAGAAAGACGGGCGCCGTGATCCAGTAGCCCCAGCCGGCAAAGCCCTTGACAAGGCCGGAGAAGAACTGGACGAAGGCCCCCTCATCCTTAAAATAGCTGATGGCGATGACGAGCGTGAGAAACAGGAAGAACACCCCGCCGAGCTCCCGCCGGATGGGCACCACCGGCTCCGGCGGCGTCATGCTCTGCGCTCTCGCGCTTTTTTTCGCGGGGGCGCTTTTCGGTTTTGTTGTCTTTTTGGTGCTGGTTTTCTTTTGTGCCATGAGGCTGTGTCCTTTCTGGGATCAGAATATGAGGTGCAGGATGACGGACAGGACCCCGACGACCCAGCAGTAGTACGCAAAGCCGCCGAACCTGCCCTTTCTGCTTATGTACCGCATGAGATGGATCACGCCGACGCTCGTGACGAGGGCGACAGCCGTGCCGATGAGATAGGCGGGGACGCTGTGCCAGTCGATCCCGTCGCGCGCCGCCCTGCCAAGGGAGAGGATCGCCGCGCCGAAAATGGCGGGGATGCTCAGAAGGAAAGAAAAGTTCACCGTAAAATCCCGTCTGAGCCCCACGGCGATGCCGGCTGTCATGGTCACAGCCGTGCGGGAGAGCCCCGGGATCGTCGAAACACTCTGGCAGAGGCCGATAAGGAGCGCATCCGTGACCGACATGCTCTTCTCGTTCTTCTTCCCGGGGATCATCCTGTCGGAGACATAGAGAAGGCAGCCCGTGAGAATGAGCATGATGCCGACGAAGATATCGCGGTTTTGGAGCGTTTCCACGCGGCTGTTGAAGGGCAGGGCAAGAAAGAGCGGCAGCGTCGCGAGCACGAGCATGAAAAAGCAGCGCGCGGCGGGATAATGGCTCCGCTCCTGCCCGGCGAGCGGCCCCCTGTCGACAAAGGACAAAAGCTCAAACGCCATGGCGCGAAGCTCCGGCCCATAGACGATGCAGACCGCGGAGAGCGACGCCAGATATAAAAGCGTCTGAAAGAGCGCGTGTCCCTCCGAGATATTGGAGAGCTTGAAGAGATTGTTGACGATGGCGAGATGTCCCGAGTTGGAGATCGGCAAAAACTCGGCAATCCCCTGAATCAGGCCCAGCAGCACGGCGTTCCAAATCGACATTGCCCTGACCTCCATAGTTATCGTAAACTAAATTATAACACAGCCTCGCCATAAAAACAAGTGATTAACGCAGTTCTCCCGCGCAGCCGTGCAGATAAGCGAGGGCGTCCGACAGGGTGCCGATGCTGTCGATGAGCCCCTCGGCCACGGCCTCCTGCCCGGAGAGGATGCTGCCGACATCGTTTGCAAGCTGGCTGGTATCGGACATGAGGCTTGTAAAGCGCCGCTCCGTGATCTTTGAGTGGGCCGTCACAAAGGCGGTGATCCGCTCCTGCATACGGGCGAGATAGTCGTAGGTCTGCGCGGCGCCGATCACGACACCCGTGATGCGAACAGGGTGGATCGTCATGGAGGCGGAGGGCGCGATAAAGCTCCGCCCGGCCGAGACCGCGAGCGGGACGCCGATCGAGTGGCCCCCGCCGAGCACCAGCGAGGCCGTGGGCTTTCGCATTCCGGCGATCATCTCCGCGATGGCAAGGCCCGCCTCCACATCGCCCCCCGCCGTGTTGAGCAGGATCAAAAGCGCCGTCACCTCGGGCGATTCCTCGATGGCGGCGATGGTGGGCAGAAGATGCTCATACTTGGTGGTCTTCACGTCGTCCGGCAGGATCTGGTGCCCCTCGATCTGGCCGATGATCGTGAGACAGTGGATGCTCCCCTGCCGCGCCGTGCCGAGTTCCTTGACTTCTTCCAAGTGTATCACCTCACGGCTATTCTGGACGAAAGGCGCGGGGATTAACCAGTGCAGGGCAGACGAGAAAAAAGCCGCAGGGGTCGAGCCCCGGATCGACCCACCGAATCACGCGCATTGTCGCAAAACGGCGGGCCGATGAGGGCATCGGCCCCTACGGTTTATTCGTTTATTTTTTCCTCAGTCGTCGCTGTAGGCGGCGAGGACGCCCTTGTAGGTCATGTAGCAGTCGAGCTTGGCGACAAGCTCAAAGGGGGCGTGCATACTCATGACGGGGACGCCGGCGTCGATGGTGTCGATGTTGCGGTTGGCCATGAACATGGCGATGGTGCCGCCGCCGCCCTGATCCACCTTGCCGAGCTCCGCCATCTGCCACACAACGCCCGCCTTGTCAAAGAGACGGCGGAGGTAGGCCACAACCTCGGCGGAGGCGTCGCTGGTGCCGGACTTGCCGCGCGCGCCCGTGAACTTGCTGATGCCCATGCCGTAGTTGAACTTGGCCTCGCTGCGCTTCTCGGAGACATCCGGATAGAGGGGATCGAAGGCCGCGGTCACATCGGCGGAGAGGCAGAAGCTCTTTTCAAAGCAGCGCCGCACGTCCACGTTCTGCGCGGCGCAGAGATCCTCCATGAAGGTGTCGAAGGCGCGGCTCTGCATCCCGCTCACGCCGTCTGAGCCGGTCTCCTCCTTGTCGGCCAGGATGCAAACGCAGGTGCGTACCGGGTCCTTCACATCGAAGATGGCCTTGAGCTCGGCATAGGCGCAGACCCTGTCGTCATGGCCGTAGCCGCCGATCATGCTGCGGTCAAGGCCGATCTCGCAGGCGTCAAAGGCGGGCACCGCGGTGAGCTCGGCCGAGAGGAAGTCCTCCTCGGCGATGCCGTACATGTCGTTCAGCACGCTCAGCACCGCGAGCTTCACGCGGTCCTTCCCCTCATCGGCATACGGCACGGAGCCGATGATGATGTTGAGACTCTCGCCGCTGATGCCCTCGGACATGGTCTTCTTCATCTGGTCCTTGGCGAGGTGGGGCAGCAGGTCCGTGATGACAAAGCGGGGCTCGCCCGGCTCGCGTCCGATGCGGACGTCCACGACCTCGCCGTTTTTCAGCACGACGACGCCGTGCAGCTCCAGGGGGATGGTGACCCACTGATACTTCTTGATGCCGCCGTAGTAGTGGGTGCGGAAGTAGCAGAGCTCGTCCGTCTCATAGACGGGGATCTGCTTGAGGTCAAGGCGCGGGGAGTCGATGTGCGCGCCCGCGATGACAACGCCGTCCGCAAGGCTGCGCTTGCCGATCACGGCGAGCATCAGGGCCTTGCCGCGGTTGCAGCTGTAGACCTTCATGCCGGGGGTGAGGGCCATGCCGGGCTGGTACTCCACGAAGCCCTGCTCCCGGGCAAGGCGGATGGCGTTGATGACGGCCTCGCGCTCCGTACGGGAGTCGTTCAGAAAGTCGATGTAGCTCCGGCAGTACTCCTCGGCGGCGACATGCTCGTCCGCGCTGATGAGGTCATAGCCGTTCTTCTGTTCGTAAAAAAGCTGTTTTCTCAGTTCATCCATGGTTCAGTATCTCCTTAAAAAGCTGACGGCAGTCCGCCGCAAAGCGTTCCCTGTCAGCATTATTTGACAAAATATAGGTACAGTGCGCCCGGTAGTAGCTGTCTGGCTTCTGGGCATCGATGCGCACCTCCGCCGCCTCCCGCGTGATATGGTCCCTTTCCATGATGCGTAAGATGCGCACATCCCGGTCCGCCGTTACGCCGACCGTGGCGATGCAGCGCTCGGAGAGGCCGGAAGAGATGAGCTCCACCGCGTCGATAGCGGCGAGTGTTCCGCCTCGCATGGCCCAGTCCCGCAGCCGCTTTTCCACCGCGCGGCGCACAAAGGCGTGGGTCACGGCGTTGAGCGTCTCGAGCTTCTCCGGGGAGGCAAACACGATGCTCCCGAGCGCCTTCCGGTCGAGCACGCCGTCCGCGACCGTGCCGGGAAAGGCGTCGTCCAGGGCGGCAATCAGCTCCCGGTCCGTGTCCAGGAGTTCGTGATACAGAGCGTCACAGTCCAAGACAAGCGCGCCGAGGGCTTCAAGCTCTTTCAGCGCCGTGGTCTTGCCGGAGCCGGATGTGCCGGTGATGCCGATGAGCGTGAGCTCTTCCGCAAGCGCGGCGCGGATGGTCTCCGTGGAAAGGGCCCCCTCGCGCAGGATGCGGAAGGGGCGGCGGCTCAAGTCGATGAGGGTGGATTCCCGACCGATGCCGCAGGGCCCCCCGTCGATGACGGCGCCGATTTTGCCGTCAAAGTAGTTGAGCACCTGCTGCGCCGTCTTGGGGCTCTCTGCCCCCGATGGGTTTGCCGACGGCGCCGCGAGAGGGAGATCGCAGAGCCTTAGAAGCTCCAGCGTCTTCGGATGGTCCGGGCAGCGCAGGCCGACGGTCTCCCCGCCCGCGAGGACGAGGGAGGGAATAAAGTTCTTTGCTTTCATCACGATGGTGAGCGGGCCTGGCCAGAAGCGTTTTGCGAGCGCATGGGCCTGTTCGGGCACCTCCTCGCAGTACCGCTCCATGGCGCTCTCATCCGGGACCATGAGCGAGAGGGGCTTGACGGCCGGGCGGCCCTTGACCTCATAAATCTCCGCCACGGCCTTCTCATCAAGGCCGTTTCCCGCGAGGCCATAGACCGTCTCCGTCGGCACGGCGACAAGGCCGCCCTGTCGGATGCGCTCCGCGGCTTTTTCCATATTCTCGGTAAGCAGAAGTGTCTCCATTCACGCCTCCGTCTGCGCCTGCAAAAGCGCCGCCTGGTCCGCGGTCACAAGGCTGTCGATCAGGCCGTCCAGATCCCCGTTCAAAATGGGCTGGAGATTGAAGTTTTTCGCATCGCCCGAGAGCCGGTGGTCCGTCACGCGGTTCTGGGGAAAGTTATAGGTGCGCACGCGCTCGCTCCGGTCGCCGGAGCCGATCTGGCTGCGCCGCTCACTCGCGATGGCGGCGTGCTGCTTCGCGCGCTCCGCCTCATAGAGCTTGGCGCGCAGGATCTGCATGGCGCGGTCCTTGTTTTTATACTGGCTGCGCTCATCCTGACACTCCACCACGACGCCCGTGGGCAGGTGCGTGATGCGGATGGCGCTCTCGGTCTTGTTGACGTGCTGGCCGCCCGCGCCGGAGGAGCGGTAGGTGTCGATCTTGAGGTCGTTGGGGTCTAAGCGGAAGTCGATCTCCTCCACCTCGGGCAGGACGGCGACGGTGGCGGCGGAGGTGTGGATGCGCCCGCCGGACTCCGTGACCGGGACGCGCTGGACCCTGTGGCCGCCGGCTTCAAACTTGAGCCGTGACCAGGCCCCTTCCCCTTCTACGACGAAGCTGATCTCCTTGATGCCGCCGAGCTCCGTCTCGCTCACGTTCGCGACGTCGATCTTCCAGCCCTTGGATTCGGCGTACATGGAGTACATGCGGAAGAGGTCCGAGGCGAAGAGCATCCCCTCTTCCCCGCCGACGCCGCCGCGGATCTCCATGATGACGTTTTTCTGATCGTTCGGGTCCTTCGGCAGAAGCAGAACACGGATCTCCTGCTCCAGGCGCTCGCGCTCTTCCCTGGCGGCGGCAAACTCCTCCTGCGCAAGCTCCTTCATCTCGGGGTCGGACTGGAGGATGAGCGCCTCCTCCATCGCGGCGCAGGCACGGTTGTAGCGCCGCCAGGCGGTGATGAGCGGCTCCAGCTCCCGCGCCTCGCGCTCGTACTTTGCGTAGGCGGCGGGGTCTGAATAGGTCGCGGGCTCCTCCATGCGGGCACAGAGAAGCTCATATTTCTTTTCAAGCGAACGGAGTTTATCAAACATGGCGCATCCCCCAAAACGATGGGATATTATACCACGGGAAGGATAGAAAGTAAACACGGAAAAAAGGAGCCGCGGTGCGGCTCCTGTTTGCAAACGTTTCAGCTTCCGAGGTAGGCCCTTTTGACCTCCTCGTTCACGAGCAGCTCCTTGCCCGTGCCGGAGAGGGTGATGAGGCCCGTCTCCAGGACATAGGCGTAGTCCGCGATCTTGAGGGCCATGTTGGCGTTTTGCTCAATGAGCAGGACCGTGACCCCCTGGTCGTTGATGGCGCGGATGATGTCGAAGATACCCTTTACCACGAGGGGGGCAAGACCCAGGGACGGCTCGTCCATCATCATGAGCTTCGGGCGGCTCATGAGGGCTCGGCCCACGGCCAGCATCTGCTGCTCGCCGCCGGAGAGGGTGCCGGCAAGCTGCCAGTCGCGTTCCTTGAGTCTGGGGAAGAGCTCATACACCCAGTTGAGATCCTTTTCGATCTCCGCCTTGTCCTTGCGCAGATACGCGCCCACCTTGAGGTTCTCGCGCACGGTGAGGTTCGTGAACACGCGCCTTCCCTCCGGCACCTGGGCGATGCCCTTTTCGAGGATCTTGTAGATCGGCTGGCCCAGAAGCTCCTGCCCGTCGTAGGTGATGGAGCCGCTGTCCGCCTTGATAAGGCCCGAGATGGCGCGCAGCGTCGTGGATTTCCCCGCGCCGTTTGCGCCGATGAGCGTCACGATCTTGCCGTCCGGCACCTCGAGACTGATGCCGCGCAGGGCGTGGATGCCGCCGTAGGAGACATGCAGGTTTTCAATTTTCAGCATCGTCTACCACCCCCAGATAAGCGTCGATCACCTTTTCGTTCTTCTGGATCTCCGCCGGCGTGCCCTGTGCGATCAGGCGGCCGAAGTCCAGGACATAGATGCGGTCGGAGATATCCATGACGAGATCCATGTGGTGCTCGATAAGCAGGATCGTCACGCCGAAGTCGCGGCGGATCTCGCCGATAAACTGTGTGAGCTCCTGCGTCTCCTGCGGGTTCATGCCGGCTGCCGGTTCATCCAGCAGGAGGAGCTTCGGCTCGGTCGCAAGGGCCCGCGCGATCTCGAGGCGGCGCTGCTTGCCGTAAGGGAGGGAGGTCGCAAGCTCGTCCTTCACATCGCTGAGACCCACGATCTCCAGAAGCTCCATGGCCTCTCTGCGCTGGCGCTGCTCCTCGGCGCGGTTTGCGCGGAAGGCGGCGGAGAAGAGATTGCTGTGGCGCTTTAAGTGCTTGGCAACCAGGATGTTGTCAAACACCGTCATGCTCTTCCAGAGACGGATGTTCTGAAAGGTGCGCGCCATGCCGAGCTTGGTAAGCTCGTCGGGCGTCGGCTCCTTGATCTCCTTATAGACACCGGCGTTCTCACCGAGATAGCTTTTCTTCATTTTGCCGTGCGGGTAGTTCTCCACGACGCAGCTCCCGTCAAAGCTGACGCGACCGTTTGTGGGGGCATACACGCCGGTGATGACGTTGAAGGCCGTGGTTTTGCCCGCGCCGTTCGGCCCGATGATGGCGACGATCTCCCCCTCCCGGACCTCCATGGAGAGGTTGTTGACAGCCACGACGCCGCCGAACTGCATGGTGACGTCCTCCACCCGCAGCATTGTCTTGCGTTCACTCATGACTGCGCCTCCTTTGCAGGCTCCTTTTTCTTCCGCCGGAAGAGATCAGGCAGCTCCTTCTCCCCCATGATGCCCTTGCGGAAGAAGAGGACCACGATCATGATGATGACGGAGAAGACCACAAGGCGGAAGCCGTTGCGGAAGACAGTCGGCGCCTCGATGCCGAGGAACTTGCCGGAGTCCAGCCCGCGCAGCCACCATTCGGACGCCGCGACGAAGAGGAGCGAGCCAATGACGGAGCCCGTGATGGACCCGATGCCGCCCAGTACGACCATGAGCAGGATCTCATAGGTCATGGCGGATTTGAAGTTGTTTGCCTGGGCGATGGACAGGACCATCGCAAGCGTCGCGCCCGCGATGCCGGCGAAGAAGGAGCTTGTCACGAAGGCGATCATCTTGTGCTTTGCGAGGTTGATGCCCATGGCCTCCGCCGCGATCTCATCGTCCCGGATGGCCTTGAAGGCGCGGCCGTAGGTGGAGTTTACGATGAGGACGATGAGCAGGATGCAGACCGTCGCGATCAGGACCGGGACAAAGGTCGAAAGACTCAGCTTCGTCGCGCCGATGGTGATTTTAAATTTACTCGCGCGGGCGAAGTTTTTCAGAAGGTTCGAGCCGTTTGTGACGGGGCCGAGCTTGCTCCACTGGAAGAGGGCGCGGATGATCTCCGCAAAGCCGAGCGTCGCGATGGCAAGATAGTCGGACTTGAGTCTCAAAACCGGCAGCCCGATGAGCCACGCGAGAAAGGCCGCCACAAGGCCCGCGAGCACGAGGGCGAGGAAGATGCCGAGGGCCGTGCCGAAGCCGCCCATATGCTCGGAGAGCTTTTCGGGGATGGAGAAGCGGATCGCGGCGTCAAAGTACTGGTACACCGCGTCGCGGGACTTGTCGGGTATGGTGAAGATTGCGTATGTATAAGCCCCCAGGAGCATAAAGCCCGCGTGCCCCAGGGAGAAAAGCCCCGTATAGCCGTTTAAGAGGTTCATGGACACCGCGGCAAGGGCGTAGACAGAGCCCTTCTGCAAAACGATCAGCAGCATACCGAGCTTGTCCGTGGGCTTGATCCACTGGTCGAGGCCGAAGATGAGGGCGAGGAAGGCCAGCACCGCAAGGAACGCGATCCACGCGCTCTTTTTGTTTCTTGTTTCGGTCATGTCCATCCCCCTCTCAGACCTTGTCCGTGCTCTTCTCGCCGAAGAGGCCGGTGGGTTTAAAGACCAGAATGATGATGAGCAGCACGAAGGTGAAGGCGTCGGAGAAGGTGGCAAGGCCGATCTGCTCCCCGATGGCGCCGTTGACGATCAGGATCGTGTCGAGACCCTTGATGACGCTCTCGGCGATGCCGATGATGAACGCGCCGATCACCGCGCCGGGAATCGAGCCGATGCCGCCGAAGACCGCGGCCACGAAAGCCTTGAGGCCGGGCATGGCGCCGGAGGTCGGGACCACGCCGGGATAGTTTGTGAAGAAGAGGATGGAGCCCACCGCCGCGAGGAAGGTGCCGATGATGAAGGTCGCGGAGATGACGCGGTTGATCTGGATGCCCATGAGCTGGGAGGTCTCGAAATCGCGGGAGACGGCGCGCATGGCCATGCCGATCTTGGTGTGGTTGATGAGCTGCACGAGCGCGGCGACGAGGATGATGGTCAGAAAGGGCGTGATGACCGTGACGCGGGAGGTCTCCATGCCGAGCACACTGATGCGGTCCGAGATCCAGGGGATCTGGGGGTAGTTCTTATTGAGGCCGCCCGTGATGTAGAGGGCGAGATTCTGCAGCAGATAGCTCACCCCGATAGCGGAGATCATGACGGACATGCGCGGCGCGGTGCGCAGCGGCTTGTAGGCCACGCGCTCGATTGTGAAGCCCAGCAGCACAGTGAGGAGGATCATCAGCGGGATCGAGAGATACAGCGGCAGAGAGGCCGAGAGGTACACCATCATAAGACCCGCCACCATGAACACATCGCCGTGCGCAAAGTTAATCAGGCGCAGGATGCCGTACACCATGGTGTAGCCGATGGCGATCAGCGCGTATTGCCCGCCCACCGAGATACCGGAGATGATATAAGGGAGGGTCGTTTTCAAAACATCCATAAGCGGATTTCCTTCCTGTAAGGAGTTTTCAATATGCGTCCAGGATTAATGAGTGTGGAGTATGGCGTGTGTAGTTTAACAGTCTGTATACCGGTTACCCACATTTTCATATACATGCAAGTGCTGGCGGGAGCTGTGACCCCCGCCAGCGAATCATTTTTGAATGCATCACCCGTAGCCGGGACTCACATCCACAGCGTATCGGTTTTCTCAGCTGATGTGAGCCAGGTCAAGGAAGCTCCACTCGCCGGTCTCAGTGTTGCACTCCTTGATAACCGCGACATCGCGCTTTGCGTCACCGTTCTCGTCAAATTCGATAAAGCCGCCAACGCCGTTGAAGGTGACGCCGGGCAGAGCCTCAAGCACATCTGCGGGGTCGGTGGAACCGGCAGCCTTGAGCGCTTCAAGAGCAAAATAGTATGCGTCATAGCCCATGACGGTCACAGCAGCGACCATATCGTTGCCGCCGTTGTTGGCCATGGCAGTGGAATCGCTGTTGATCCACTCCTTGATGCCCTTATCGAATTCTGCATCTGCGCCTTCCTGGTAGAAGGTGGAAACACAAACCTGGACATTTTTGCCCTTGGCAGCATCAGTAATCACGTTGGAGTCCCAGGTGTCGCCGGCCAGCATGGGCATACCGAGACCCTGCGTGTCAGCCTTGGCAATGATCTGGGCGGCAGCCTCGGTGGAGACAGGGGCGAAGAACACATCGCAGCCCTGGCTCTGGGCATTGGTGATGTAGGTGGAGTAGTCGGAGGTGCCTTCCGGGAACTGCTCATAGACACAGTTGTCCTTGCCGAAGGCTTCCATAAAGTAGTTGCACAGACCGCCGGAGTAGTCGTCGCCCTGCTTGGCCAGGCAATAGGCCTTGGCAGCGCCAAGGTTATTCTTGGCGTAAGCGGCAAGGATGGGGCCCTGGAAGGGGTCGGTGAAGCAGATGCGGAAGTAGACATCACAGCCGAGCGTTACCTGAGGATTGGTGCAGGTGACGCCGATGGCAGGCATGCCGGCAGCATCAAAGGTGTCGCTTGCGGCGATGGAGACGCCGGAGCCGTAGGAGCCGAGGACCAGGGACACGCCGCTGGAGATCAGGGTCTGGGCCGCAGTGGGCGCCTTGTCGTTGGAGGAGGCGTTGTCAGCGTAGACAAGCTCCACATCATAGGTGGTGCCGCCAATGTCGACGGTGGGGGTCAGGTAATTGGCATACTGCATACCGAGGATTTCCTGCTTGCCGCCGGCGCCATTGTCACCGGACTGGGGCTCGAACACGCCGATCTTGACGACGGGGTTATCGGCATAAGCGCTGACAGAACAGAGGGCAAAGGCCATAACCAGGACCAGAGCCAGAGCTACAAACTTTTTCATAGTTTTTTCCTCCTGTATCGCGTCCGTATTTCAAGGACAGGTGTCCTTGATTTTATGTGTTTATTATGTACTCTGACACGCTAAATTGCAATTGTGGATTTTTGAAAAAATTTGAAAGAGGCTCCCCTTTCTTTCGGCATTTTAGACAATCACGGGGCTTTTCCGCCAGTCTTCCTCCGGCCTGATCCCGGCAGATTGTCCACAGCCAAGGGCATAGAAGTCGTGGGCCGAGGAGCAAAGTATGAAGATCTTCTCCGCCGCGCCGCCCAGGTTGTGCACAGCGGCGGGCTTTGTGAGGATGGGGACGGAGGCGGTGCCGCTGATCTCACGCAGGAGCGCTCTTCCCCGCCCGTTCATGGCGAGGGGGCGCGCATAGGGGGGCAGGCCCGCCGCCATCCCCTCCCTGACGCCGAGACAGGCGCAGAGCGCCATGCGGCGGATGCGGGCGAGAGGATGCCGCTTGCTCTTTGCCGCAAGACAGATCGCATCCAGGCTGCTCTCCGTCCGGATCGCGCGGTACAGGCGTCGGCCGAGCCCGTCGGCGGCGTCCGGAAGATCCATGCAGTCCTCCTCGCGAAGCTGTCGCAGTCTTGAGAGCATGGCGGTTTCGAGCCTGTCCGTGTCGAGGATGGCCCTCCCCTGCGCTGTTTCTCTCCGATAGACCGCAAGCGCTGCCGCCGGGATATCGCCGGTGACGTCCCGGCCCTCCCGCAGAAGCCGCCGGATCTCAGAGGCGGAGCGCAGGGCACCCTGCGCGGCAGGCTGATCGTGGCCGCTCCCCTCCCTTTTGATCGCAAGGGGGCGCATGGAGAGGCCCAGGGTGCGCATCGCTTTCAGGTATTCGACAGCGAGGATGTCGTTCGGCTGCTCGAGAATCTTCGCTTCATCCCCGCAGACACGCGCCGCCTCCTGTTCCCGGGCGGCGGCGAAGGAGAGATTCGGCTCGCTTGCGAGGCGGGCCTTGACGCGCTCCGTAAAGGCGGGGTCCGCCAGCAGGACGGCGAGTGCTTCGAGGGCTTTGAGCTCTCCCGTCTCGCTGCCGAAGCTGAGAGCGGTGACGCCGAGGGCACCCAGCAGCCCGACGGCGCCGCGGGCAAAGCCCTCCGCGGAGCTGAGGCACCAGGGCAGCGGCAGCTCGAGGACAAGATCCGCCCCGCAGCGGACGGCGGCATCACTGCGGGCGAATTTATCGAACGCCGCGGCCTCCCCCCGCTGGACAAAGTCGCCGGACATGACGCAGACAAGGGCCGTGTCCTCTCCGAGAAGGGCGCGGGTCTTCTCCATCTGATAGAGATGGCCGTTATGGAAGGGATTGTATTCGCAGACGATGCCCGCAGTCAGCACAGCGCTGGACCCCCTTAAAAAATCCTTGCTTTTTCCCAACTTTGTATTAGAATAGAAATGAGCTTATTTTAGTAGACATTCAAAGAATATTCAATAGGAAGGAATCACAACATGAAAATTTTGGTTATCAACGCCGGCAGCTCCTCGCTCAAGTACCAGCTCATCGACATGGAGACTGAACAGGTCCTGGCCAAGGGTCTCTGCGAGAGGATCGGCATCGACGGTCATCTCAAGCACAGCCCCCTCGTTGGCGGCAAGCCCGTCTTCAACGAGGATGTCCCCATGCCCACCCACTCCGAGGCCATTGCCGCGGTCATTGAGAAGCTCACGAGCGCGGAATACGGCGTCGTCAGCTCCATGAAGGAGATCGACGCGGTCGGCCATCGCGTGGTCCACGGCGGCGAGAAGTTTGCAAGCTCCGTGCGCATTGACGATTCTGTCATGGCCGCGATCGAGGAGTGCATCCCCTTTGCGCCGCTCCATAACCCCGCCAACATCACCGGCATCAAAGCCTGCCGCGACGTGATGGGCGATGTGCCCATGGTCGCCGTGTTCGACACCGCCTTCCACCAGACCATGCCCGGCAAGGCTTTCATGTACGCCGTGCCCTATGAGTACTACAAGAACGACGGCATCCGCCGCTACGGTTTTCACGGCACCTCCCACCGCTATGTCTCCGGCCGCTGCGCGGAGCTCATGGGCAAGCCCATCGAAGAGCTCAAGCTGGTCTCCTGCCACATGGGCAACGGCTCCTCCCTCGCCGCGATCGACGGCGGCAAGTGCGTGGACACCTCCATGGGCTTCACGCCTCTGGTGGGCCTTCCCATGGGCACCCGCTGCGGCGATCTCGACGCGGGCGTCATTCAGTTTCTGATGAACAAGTACGGCTTCTCCATCGACGAGATGCTCAATATCCTCAACAAGAAGTCCGGCGTGCTCGGCGTGTCCGGCGTCTCCTCCGACTTCCGCGATCTATCCGCCGCGGCCGGTGAGGGGAACGAGCGCGCGAAGCTCGCCCTTGAGATGTTCAGCTACTGGGTGGCCAAGGTCGCCGGCTCCTACGTCGCCGCCATGAACGGCGTGGACGCCATCATCTTCACCGCCGGCGTCGGCGAGAACGACGGCGAAACCCGCGCCGCCATCGCCTCCTACTTCGGCTATCTCGGCGTCAAGATCGACCCTGAGGCCAACGCCAAGCGCGGCGAGGACATCATGATCTCCACCCCCGACTCCAAGGTCAAGGTCTTCGTCATCCCCACGAACGAGGAGCTTGTCATCGCGAGAGACACCAAGGCCATCGTCGGCTGATATTCACAACACAAAGGCCGCACCGGATCGGTGCGGCCTTTTCTGAAACGGAGGTTTTTTCATGCCAAGATTTGAAGATTTCAGCTTTGCATCCAGCACCGGGAAAAACACCATCCACGCCCTGCAGTGCCTGCCCGAGGGTGAGCCGAAGGCCATCGTCCAGATCGCCCACGGCATTGCCGAGCATATCGAGCGCTACCGCCCCTTCATGGCCTTTCTCGCGGAAAACGGCTATCTCGCCGTCGGCAATGACCACCTGGGCCACGGCAAAAGCATCGCGAACCCCGCCGAGCAGGGCTTCTTTGCCGAGAAGGACGGCTGGGACCATGTGGTGGCCGACATGGACAAGCTGCACGATCTCATGCGTACGCAGTACAAGGACATCCCCTACATCTTCTTCGGCCACAGCATGGGGAGCTTTCTGACCCGCACCTATCTTATCCGGCACCCCGACAAATACGACGCCGCCATCATCAGCGGCACCGGCCACCAGGCGCGGGCCATGGTCCTCGGCGGCTATGCCGCGGCGAGCTTTTTTGTGAAAAAAGAGGGCGCGCGCGCTGTCGGCACGACGCTCAACAACATTGCCTTCGGCTCCTACAACAAGGGCTATGAAAATCCCCGCACGATCTACGACTGGCTCAGCCGCGATCCTGCCGTGCCTGACGCCTACGCCGCCGATCCCCTCTGCGGCTTCATCGCGACAAACGGCCTCTTCCGCGACATGATGGGCGGCATCAAGTTCATCACCGACCAGAAGAACATCGACGCCATGAACAAGGAAAAGCCCGTCTACTTCATGTCCGGCGACGCCGACCCCGTGGGCGAAAACGGCAAGGGCGTCACCAGGGCCTACAAAGCCTTCTGCAAGGCGGGGCTCCGGGATGTGACGATCCGCCTCTACCCCGGCGGGCGGCACGAGATGCTCAACGAGACGAACAAGGAGCAGGTCTATCAGGATATCCTCAACTGGATCAAAGAGAAGGTCTGCTGATATTAATCTCAGGGGCTGTGAAAAAAGCCCATTCACACTGTAGGGGCCGACGCCCTCGGCGGCCCGCGCGGTACAGCCTTAAATAATGCAAACAACCCCCGGCAAAAACATACTTTGCTACGAATTCGCCGGGGGCAATTCATATTTCTGCCTTCTCGCTGCCGGGCCGCCGAGGGCGTCGGCCCCTACGACATTCATCAAAAAAGGAGCTGTCCCGGCCTGGGACAGCTCCTTTTGTTTTCTTGAATTACTCCTCGACCTCGGGGGCGATGCCGGAGGCGACACCGTCAGCGGAGACCTCGTAAACGAGGGCGTCCTCCTCGGCGGCGGGCTCTTCCTCAGCGTACTCCGCGGGCTCCTCGGCACTCACGGGAGCAGGCTCGGACATGGCGCGGATGGAGAGGGAGATCTTGTGCTTCTCCTCGTCGATCGCGGTGATCTTGGCCTCGACCTCATCGCCGACTGTAAGCACATCCTCGGGCTTGCCGATGCGGCGGTTCGCGATCTGGGAGATGTGGATCAGGCCGTCAACGCCGGGCAGGACTTCGGCAAAGGCGCCGAAAGGCATGAGCTTGACGATCTTGACGTTCGCCACATCGCCGACCTGGTAGCGGCTCGTGAACTGGGTCCAGGGGTTGCCGTCGGGGTCCTTGTAGCCGAGGGAGATCTTGCGCTTCTCCTTGTCGAAGGAGATGACATAGACCTCGATCTCATCGCCGACGGAGACGACCTCAGACGGCTGATGGATGCGGCCCCAGCTCAACTCGGAGACATGGACCATGCCGTCGATGCCGCCGATGTCAACAAAAGCGCCGTAGCTCGTGAGGGACTTGACAACGCCCTTATACTTCTTGCCGACCTCGATCTCGTTCCAGATGGTCTCGATGCGCTCGCGGCGCTCGGCCTGAGCGACGCGGCGGATGGAGCCGACAACGCGCTTGCGGGCCTTGTTGACCTCGGTGATCTTGAGGCGGACGGTCTTCTTGAGCAGCTGCGAGAGCTCAGCCTCGCGGGGCAGATCGGTCTGGGAGGCGGGGACGAACACGCGCACGCCCTTGACATTGACGACAACGCCGCCCTTGTTCTCTTCGGTGACGACACCCTCGAGCACGGCGCCGCTCTCGACGGCCTCTTCGATATCGTTCCACATCTTGGCGGCGTCAAGGCGCTTCTTGGAGAGCATCACGGTGCCTTCCACATCGTTGACGCGGACAACAACAGCCTCGATCGTATCGCCGACCTTGACAGCGTCCTCAACCTTGATGCCGTCATCGGTAAACTCGGAAGTGGGGATAAAGCCGGAATACTTGGTGCCGAGGTCAACACTGATCTCGGTGCCGGTAATGGCGACCACAAGGCCCGTTACCTTATCTCCGTTATATATAGTTTTTAGAGTCTCCTCCAGCATTTCATCGAAGGACATTTCCTTCTCCACTGCGGATTCTTCAACTTTGATCTCGTCGCTCATTTTGTTTCTTACCTCCTTAATTATCCACGCCGGGGTCGATGCACCGGCAGTGAGGCCAACCGTGTCTGCGGCCTCGAGCCTGTCCATGTCGAGTTCGTCTGTCCTCTCGATGAACTGAACGTTGGAGCAGCGCATCCGGCAGATCTCCGTCAGATGGACACTGTTCGCGCTGTGCTTTCCGCCGATGACGACCATTGCGTCACACTCCGAAGCAATTCTCGATGCTTCTTCTTGCCGCGTGGACGTAGCAAGACATATTGTATCAGATATTTTTAGATTTGTACATCTTTTTTTTATTAAATCACAACATTCGGTAAAATTACTGTGTGTCTGCGTGGTCTGTACCACCACAGTTATAGGTTTTTCCCAAGGAGAGGGCGCATTTTCGAGCCATTTTTCCAATTCTGCCGCATTTTCAAAGACTTCATGTTCCCCGCACCAGCCGCAGATGGCGAGCACCTCCGGGTGGTTTTTCATCCCGATGACGATGGTGAAGCGCCCCTCGTCCCGGGCGTTTGCGACGATCTCATGAATGGCGCGCACTTTCGGGCAGGTGGCGTCGAAGATTTCAGCCCCGGTTTCACGCAGGGCGTCATAAACCCCGGGCGCGACGCCGTGGGCACGGATGAGGACCCGCTCCCCCGCGTGAAGCTCCTTTGGGTCTGCGATCACGCGCATCCCCTTTTCCTTGAGGGTGCGGATCACATCCTCGTTATGGATAAGCTCCCCGAGACTTGCGCAGGGCCCTTCATCCAGGAGCTTTTCCGCCATATCCACAGAGCGCCTTACCCCGAAGCAGAAGCCCGCGCTCTTGGCAACGATCAGCTTTTTCACGCTGTCCCCTCCGGCGCGAGGGCGAGTCTTCTAATTACGATCTCACACAGGAGAGCGAAGGTCCCCTCGACGTCAAGCTCGCTGGAGTCCAGCTCCACAGCATCCTCCGCCCGGCGCAGGGGCGCGGCGGCGCGGTGAATGTCCTGCTCGTCCCGGTAGTTGATGTCCCGCAGGACCTCCTCGAAACTGACCTCCGTCCCCTTTGCGAGAAGCTCCGCGAGTCTTCGTCTGGCCCTCGCCTCGGGACTTGCGGTGAGGAAGATTTTGAGCTCCGCCTCCGGCAGGACGACGGTCCCGATGTCGCGCCCGTCCATGACGACGTTGTTCTCCCTTGCAAAGCGGCGCTGCATGTCCAGAAGGAAGCGGCGCACCTCCGGGAGGGCAGACACGTCGGAGGCGCAGAGGGAGATCTCGGGCTCGCGGATTTCCCGGGAAACATCCTCCCCGTCCAAGTACATGCGCTGCTCGCCCTGCTCGTTATAACGGATGGCGATGTCGAGGGTTTCCAGGAGGGCCATGACCTCCGGCACGTTTTTCCGGTCTACCCCGGCGCGATGGCAGGCAAGACCCAGGGTGCGGTAAATGGCCCCGGTGTCCACATAGAGAAAGGAGAAGGCGGCGGCGAGGCGCCTCGCCATGGAGCTCTTCCCCGCGCCGCTCGGGCCGTCGATGGCAATGGCATAGTGTCCGTTCATAATCATACCTCTTTATATAGAATTTCCGGCGACAAAGCCGGTGGCCCAGGCGATCTGCAGATTAAAGCCGCCCGTGTAGGCGTCGAGATCCAGCACCTCGCCCGCAAAATAGAGTCCCTGCACGAGCTTGGATTCCATGGTGCGGGGGTTTACCTCCTTGGTGGAGACGCCGCCCGCCGTGACGATGGCCTCATCCATAGGCCGAAAGCCCGAGACCGAGACGGGAAACGCCTTGAGAAGCGCGACAAGACGCCGCCGCTCCTCCTTTGTGATCTCGTGCACGGGCTTGTCCTCCGGGATCTCGGAGAGGCGCAGGACCACCGGGATCATGGAGCGGCCCAGAAGATCCCCCAGGGCGTTTTTATATTCGCGGTTTGCGTACTTCGTAAAATCCCGCAGGATGCGGGTGTCGAGCTTTTTTTCATCGAGTCCCGGCTTGAGGTCGATAAGGAGCTTATAATCGGCGCTGCCCATCCTGCGCATGTGGGCGCTGGCAGACAGGACCAACGGGCCCGAGACGCCGAAGTGGGTAAAGAGCATCTCCCCGAGCTCCCGGTAGAGGAGCTTTCCGTCCTCATAGGCGGAGAGGGTCACGTTCTTGAGCGTGAAGCCCTGCATCTCGGCGCAGGCCGCGTCCCCGCTCTCCAACGGGACGAGCGAGGGCCTGCACGGGATAATTGTGTGCCCGAGCTGTTCGGCAAAGCGGAGCCCGTCCCCGGTTGAGCCGGTGAGCGGATAGGAAAGCCCCCCTGTACAGACCGCGGCGGCGCGGCAGGGGATGTAGCCCTCCCCCGTCACAACGCCCGCGACGGCGCCGTTTTCCGCGATGATCTGCTTGGCCGCGGTCTGCACGGTCTTTACCCCCGCGCGGCGGCAGAGTCTCGCCATGAGGCCCGCCACGTCGTTTGCGTTATCAGACTGCGGGAAGACGCGATTGCCGCGCTCTGTTTTAAGGGGCAGACCGTTCTCCTCGAAAAAGGCCATGGTGTCCGCGGGCGCAAAGCGGCTGAGTGCGCTGTAGAGAAAGCGCCCGTCCCCGGGAATGTTTGCCATCATGGTTTTCACGTCGCAGTTGTTTGTGAGGTTGCAGCGGCCCTTGCCTGTGATGCGGAGCTTCCGGCCGAGCTTTTCGTTCGGCTCCAGAAGCACGACCGAGAGCCCGCGCGACGCCGCCTGATACGCGCACATCATGCCCGCGGGCCCGCCGCCGATCACGACAAGATCGGTGTCTTGAAACTGCATATGTATCACGCCTCCTCTTCTCCGAGAAGTCGGCTGATCTCTTCCCCGGTGAGGGGGCGGAAGCGCCCGCTCTTGAGATCGCCGAGCTTGACGCCGCCCTCCTCCACGCGCAGAAGCCGCGTCACCTTGAGCCCGGCCAGGGCGCACATTTTTCGCACCTCGCGGTTCCTGCCCTCCCCGATCGTGACGGAGAGGAGCGCGCCGCCCGGAAAGTCCTGCACAAGGTCGACCCCCTTCGCGCAGACGGTGCAGCCGTCGATGTCCATCGGGCGGCGCAGGATGCGGACGCTCTTCTCGATCTCCGGCCCCGTGACCCAGGTGTGATAGACCTTTTCCACTTCATGGCGCGGGTGCATGACGCGGTTTGCAAAGTCCCCGTCGTCCGTGAGGAGCAGCAGCCCCTCCGAATACATGTCGAGCCGCCCGACGGGGTAGACGCGCACACCCGGGATTTTGACAAGCTCGGTCACATTTTTGCGGCCCTTCTCGTCGTGCAGCGTCGTCACATAGCCCCGGGGCTTGTTGAGCATGAAATAGTGCTTTTCAGTGTTTCCGACAAGCGCGCGCCCGTCGACGGTGATCCTGTCCGTCGCCGGGTCCGCTTTATCGCCGAGCGCGGCGCGCTCCCCGTTTACGAGGACGCGGCCGGCGCAGATCGCCTCCTCCGCAGCGCGCCTCGACATGAGGCCCGCAGAGGAGATCAGTTTTTGGATTCTCTCGGTCATGGGTTCAAGACCTCTGGTTCATCAGGATTGAGGCAGGGATCGGCGAGCGCCGCCCCCGTTGTATAACGAAGAGGGAAGGTAACGGGTTTTCCGTCCGCTCTCTTCACGGTGAGCTTCCCGGCGTACTCCCCCGCCTCTACCGGCGCGAAGACAAACTGCGGCAGCTCCAGGTCACAGGGCGTCTCTTCTCCCTTTGGGAGCACCACGCGGGCGTTCTCCCCGGGCGCTGCCCGGACGGTGAGCCTGCTGCCGGAGACGACCGGGATCTCAAAGCTCCGCTCCCGGCCGAGATCGCGGAGGGCAAAACTCCCGTAGGCCCAATCGTAGAGCGCCCGGTGATCGTTCCAGTCGTCCGGGTCGGAGAGCGTCACACACACGCATCGAAGCCCCTCCCGCTCGCAGCAGGTGACGAGACAGCGGCCCGCCGCCCGGGTATAGCCCGTCTTCCCGCCGACGCAGCCGGGACAGGAGGAGAGGAGCTTGTTGTGGTTTAAGAGCGTGAGCCCCTTCACCTCGGCCGAGCGTTGACTGTTCAGGTCGCGAAAGGCCGGGTTTTCCATACAGCAGAGCATGAGGCTCGCAAGATCCCGGGCGCTGCCATAGTGCGCGGCGGCGTCCAGCCCGTGGGGATTTTCAAAATGGGTGTTGGAAAGCCCCAGCGCCTCGGCCTTCCGGTTCATGAGCGCAACGAACGCGCTCTCGCTCCCCGCGGTGTACTCCGCGAGGGCGAGGGCCGCGTCGTTCCCGGAGGAGAGCAGCAGACCCAGCAGCAGCTCCCGCACGGTATAGCTCTCCCCCGCCTTGAGGTACATGGAGGACCCCTCGACCGCGCAGTGCCGCGCCTTCGGGATCACGGTCTCGTCAAGGCCGGTATGCTCCAGGCAGACAAGGGCCGTCATGAGCTTTGTCGTGCTCGCGATGAGGGAGCGCTTGTCCGCGTTCTTCTCGTATAAAACCGTGCCGTCCTCACACAGGAGGATGGCTGCCCCGGCCTCTGTGTCCGCGGGGGACTGCGCGAAGGCCGGGCGTGAAAAAGTGAGGAAACATGCCGCGAGGAGCGCGGCGGAAACTCTTGAGCGAATAATAAGCACCACCCTGCAAAGATTCTGGGCAGTGCTTATTATGGTTCTTCCAGACTTCGATTATTTCTTCTTTTGCTTGTCGATAAACGCATCGACCCGGTCCAGCACCTGCGGGACAAGCTCGATCACGCGGTCGACGGTGTTGTTCGCGGGCGGGGTGACGTTCACCATGCGGACAGTCCCGTCCTTGATGACGAGAAAGCCGATGGGGTCGATCTTGACGCCGGTGGCGTTGCCGCCGCCGTAGGGCCGCACATCGCCGCCTTTTTTGTCGCCAAACTCGACGCCGCCTCCGCCGAAGCCTACGCTGATCTTGGAGATGGGCACGAGTGTGATCCCGTCCGGCGTGTAGATAGGATCTCCCACAACCGTGTCGACCTTGAGAATGTTCTTCACATTCTCCATTGTGTTCTGCATCAGTTCGCCGATCGGATTCTTATCCATGCATGTCATTCCTTTCCTCAGCCTGTATTTCGATATCGATGGTGTCTGTTGTGTCCTGCTCTGTAAGGGGGCCGTTCTTTTTGGCAAGGCGCGCTTCTCTGCGCAGGCGGAGCTTGTTTTTGATCAAAACGCCGAGCGCGCCGAAGCCCACGGCGAGGGCCATGCGCACCACTTGCAGAAGGCGGATCGTGACGCTTGCCTCGGCGTCGATGCGCGTTTTATCGGCCGCAAAATCCACGTCCGTCCACACATCCACGCCGCCTGTCACATGGAATTTCCGCGCGCACACGGGGGCGAGGGAGCTGAGCGCCGCGTTCACATAGTTGAAGGTCATGGCGGTGTTATAGGGGTCCTCCCCCGCCGCGACATAGTGGAGCATGAATTTGCGGACCGTGACCTTCCCGAACTTTCCAAGCCCGTTGAGGGCCTTTTTGACAAGCTCAAAAATCTCTTCCTTGGTGAAATTGAGATTCAGCTTCTTTTTGGGCTTGGGCTCTTGCTCTGGCTTCTCGGGCTGTTCCTTTTTTTCTTTTTCCTTTTTTGGCTTTTTCTCGCGGGGCTTTTTGTTCGGGTCCGGCGGCTTTCTGGGGAGGAGCTGGAGCGCGAAACCGTCCACCCGCGCGGCAAGGCGGAGCTCCCCGCCGATATAGGCGACATCCGCGCCGACGGGGACAAGCAGCACCACCGCGAGGATCAAAACCACAAGGCCCACAAGAATCCAGGCCACAACGGGCAGGAAGATAAACAGCAGCACCAGGGCGGCAAGCGCGCCGAGGGCTATCCACTTGGTCAAGCTGACCCCCCCTCACCTGCGGCATCCGCGACATCGCCGATGCCGATCTGTTCAGACTGCGGCTTTCCTGTGAGCTTGTCGATCGCGCTCTGTAGCTTTTCAAGCCCTTCGCCGCTGCTTACCTCCGGCAGGACCGGCAGCTCCGACAGGCGGCTCACGCCCATGGTGCGCAAAAACGCGTCCGTCGTGCGAAAGACGGCAGGGCGCCCCGGCGCTTCCAGTCGACCGCACTCCTCGATGAGGCCGCGGTCCAAGAGCACGCTCACGGTGTAGGAGCTGTCCACGCCGCGCACCTGCTCGATGTAGGCGCGGGTCACGGGCTGGAAATAGGCCACGACAGCAAGCGTCTCCAGCGCGGGCTGGGAGAGCATGGGGGGCTTGCGCTGCTCAAGGCAGGTGCTGATCACCCCGGCATACTCGGGCGCGGAGCACATCTGCACCTTATCGTCAAGCCGAAGGATGCGCAGGCCGCGCCCCTCCGCGATATAGCGCGCGGCGAGCTCGTCCACCGTATCGGCGAGAAGCTCCTCATCCACGCTGAGAACAAGCGACAGGCGCGCGAGCGGCACACTCTCCCCCGCGGCAAAGAGCACAGCCTCCAGGGCCGGAATCAATCCATCCATACTCATTCCACTATCTTTTCCATAATTTCATCCACATCGCCGCCGACGAAGCGGAGGGTGTAGCTCTCCTCCTCCGGCTCGATATGGATACTGCCGATGCTGCAGAGCTCGAGGACCGACACGAAGGTCGCCACGATCTCCGACCGGGAGGCGCACTCACGATAGAGCTCCATGAGGCTCACCGTCCCGCTGCGGAGGCGGGAGAGGATCTGAAGGCTCTTGTCCCGGACGCTGTAGACGATCCTTCGCGGGACGCTGAGCGTCATATCCGGGGCGGCCGCCTTTCCCCCGCGGGTATAGATGCGGTACATGGCCCGCAGGAGATCCACGGGCTCATGGTGATACTCGTACTCCCTAGACGCCCTGGGCAGAGGCTCCGGCGCTTTGACGCCGTAGAGCAGGCCGAGCTCCGAGGCTTTTTTCAGTGCGGGCACCACCTTCTGCACGGAGGCGAACACATCGCGCGCCTTGAGCTGCTCGAGCGAGCTCATGAGCACCTCAAGCTCAGACACCTCTTCCTCCCCGGCGAGGAGGGTGCGGGTCTTGATATACAAAAGATGCGCGGCCATCTGCACAAACTCGCTTGCGATCTCGAGGTCCATGCTCTGCATCTCGTCAAGCCAGGCGAGATACTGGTCCAGGATCTCGGCGATGCTAAGGTCGCGGATCTCGATTTTATTTTTGGAGAGAAGCTGCAGGATCAGGCTCAGGGGTCCCTCAAAATCCTGCATCTCGTCCTTATCGCGGACGACGCCCTCCAGAAAGAAATTGGGATTTTCCATGGTAAACCACTTATCGATAAAAGATCATATTGACGAAATCCCATCCCCATTGGGTGACGGGAAGAAGCTGTGTGAAGAGCCAGCGGATCGCAAGGGAGAGCGGTCTGCCGAGAACGCCTGACCAGACCAGCGCCATGAGGAGAATGCCGCCGTAGCGCTCATAGCGCATGAGCTGGCGATAGCTACCCTCGTCCAGAAGGGAAAAGAGCACCTTGGACCCGTCGAGCGGCGGCACGGGCAGCATATTGAAAACCGCATAGCCCATGCTGATATTGGCGGTGAGCAGCAGAAGCTCAAGCACAGAACGCCCGACCGCGCTCCCCTCCAGCGGGCGATAGAGCGCCCCGTAGAGGAAGAGGAACACGACCGTGATGACCACATTGCTCCCGGGCCCCGCAAGCGCTGTGAGCGCCATGCCGCGCTTTGGGTTTTTGAAGCGGTACATGTTCACCGGAACGGGCTTTGCATAGCCGAAGTGGACCGTCAGCATCATGAGCAGGCCGATGGGGTCCAGATGCCGGAGCGGGTTTAGCGTGAGCCGCCCCGCGCGCTTCGCGGTATCGTCCCCGAGGGCGTATGCAACTAGGCCGTGGCTCAGCTCGTGGAGCGTGATGCAGATCAAAGACGGAATCACAGCGCTCACAAGCTCCAGCAGGTAGCTGAAATCAAAGCCGTTTTTGATGATCTCCCAGTCGCTGATCGTATTCACCCCCAAGATATCGTTATTTTACCAAACTCTGCAATAAAATACAAGTGCGGCACGGGAAAAAGAGTTCCCGAACCGCATCCTGTCATAACAAATTGTTGATTTCGGCGAGGAGGGCTTCCCTGCCCTGGCCCTTTTCGGCGGAAAACGGGATGAGCAGCACATCCGCCGGCAGGTCCAGCGTCTCCCGGATGAGGGAGAGGTTCGGCTCGATCTCGCTTTTTTTGAGCTTGTCGAGCTTGTTTGCCACCACCACGAGACGGCAGCCCGCGCTCTTAAACCACGCGGCCATGGTCACATCGTCCGCCGTGGGCTTGTGCCGCGCGTCCACGATCATGACGCCGAGGGTGAAGAGTCCTGCCGCGAAGAAATCCTCCATGAGCCTTCCCCAGCGCTCGCGCTCGGCCTGCGAGACCTTGGCGTAGCCGTAGCCCGGCAGGTCGATGAGATAGAGTCTGCCGTCAATGAGAAAATAGTTCACATGGATGGTCTTCCCCGGGGCCGCGCCCACGCGCGCAAAGTTCTTGCGGTTGAGGAGGCGGTTGATGACCGAGGACTTGCCCACGTTCGATTTCCCGGCAAAGGCGACCGCCGGGAGGCTGCTGTTGATAAACTGCGCGGGGGCGGCGGCGGATTTGACAAACTCCGCCTTGTTGACATTCAATGCTTTCATATCACTGTCTCACGGCGAGAAGCTCCTGCCCCGGCACGGGGAGGGGCGCGGCAGCCGCTGTCTCGCTCGTCTTTCGCGCGAGGGCCACATCCAGGATATCGTCGACATTCTCGGCGCTTACGAATTGGAGCCTTGCGCGCACCGTCTGGTCGATCTCCTCGAGATCGGACACGTTGTCCACGGGGATGATGACGGTCTTGACCCCGGCGCGGAGGGCAGCCATGGTCTTCTCCCTGAGACCCCCGATGGGCAGCACGCGGCCGCGCAGGGTGATCTCGCCGGTCATGGCGACATCGCGGCGGACAGGCGTGCCGGTCAGCGCGGAGATGAGCGCGATCGTCATGGTGATGCCGGCGGAGGGGCCGTCCTTCGGCACGGCGCCCTCGGGGAAGTGGATGTGGATATCCCGGTTCTTATAGAAGTCGGGGTCAATGCCGAGCAGGGCGCTGCGGCTGCGGATGTAGGTGATAGCGGCCTTTGCAGACTCCTTCATCACATCGCCGAGGTTTCCGGTGAGCTCCAGCTTTCCGTTCCCGCCCACGACGGCGACCTCCACATCCAAAACCTCGCCCCCCACGCTCGTCCAGGCGAGGCCGCGCACAAGGCCGATCTCGTCCCTGGGGTGCAGGGTTTCGGGCTTGAAGCGCGCGGGCCCCAGGAGCTCCGCCACCCCGGGGGCGCGGAGATTGAGGCTCTTGTACTTCTCCTCCGCCACGCCGCTCGCCGCCTTGCGGCAGACGCCGGCGATCTCGCGCTCGAGATTCCGGACGCCGGATTCCCGCGTATAAGAGCGGATGATCTCCCGGATGGCGTCATCCTGGATCTTGAGCTGGGCGGGCTTGAGGCCGTGCTTTTTGCGCTGCTTGGGGATGAGGTGGCGCTTTGCGATCTCCACCTTCTCTTCATCCGTATAGCTCGAGAGCTCAATGACCTCCATGCGGTCGAGAAGCGCGCGGGGAATGGTGGAGGTGGTGTTCGCCGTGGTGATGAAGAACACGCCGGAGAGGTCGAAGGGAAGCTCGAGGAAGTTATCGCGGAAGCTGCCGTTCTGCTCCGTGTCCAGGGCCTCGAGCAGGGCGGCCGCGGGGTCGCCTCGGTAGTCGGACCCGAGCTTGTCGATCTCGTCGAGCACCATGAGGGGGTTGCAGGAGCCCGCCTGGATGACGCCGCTGATGATCCTGCCCGGCATGGAGCCGATGTATGTACGGCGGTGGCCGCGGATCTCCGCCTCGTCATGCACACCGCCGAGGGAGATGCGCACGAGCTTGCGGTTCGTGGCGGAGGCGATGGACTGGGCGATGCTGGTCTTGCCGGTACCCGGAGGCCCGACAAGGCAGAGAAGCCCGCCCCTGATGTCGGGACTCAACTGCTTGACGGCGAGATATTCCAGGATGCGCTCCTTCACCTTCTCGAGGCCGAAGTGGTCGTCATCCAGCTTCTTTCTTGCCTTTGCGATCTGGATGGTCTCCTTTGTGGTGACGCCCCAGGGGATCTCCAGGCAGGTGTCGAGATAGTTGCGCAGCACGGCGGCCTCCGAGGAGCCGAAGGGCTGCTTGGAGAGACGGCCGAGCTCCTTCAGGAGCTTCTCGCGCACCTCCTCCGTCACCTTGAGCGCGCCTATCTTCTCGCGGTAGAGCTCGATATCGTCATCCTCGCCGAGCTCGGCTTGGATGATCTTCATCTCCTCGCGCAGATAGTAGTCCCGCTGGTTGCGGTTCATGGCCTCCTGCGTCTCGTCGGAGAGCTCCTTCTCAATGCCGAGGATGTTGAGCTCCCGCGTCAGAAGCCGGTTCAAGAGCGCGAGGCGGCGCGTTGGATAGCGCTCCTCCAGGAGGGTCTGCCGGTCCTCAATGCTGAGTCTCACGTTCTGGGCCAGATAATTCGAGACATAGGCGGGGTCCGGGTTTGCCAGGAGATTGATGATCTGCTCGCCGATCATGTCGCTGTTATACTGGATATACTCCTCAAACTGGGAAATGCAGCTTCTGAGAAGCGCCTCCTGTCTCTCGGAGCTGACGCGCTCCGGCTTATCCTCCAGAGGCTCCACATAGGCGGTGTAGCCCTTGGGGTCACAGTTCATGCTGTCCGCCTTTGCGCGATACAGCCCCTCCACCATCACACGGCAGATATTGCCGCGGGGCTGACGGAGCTGCTGGCGGACGCGGCAGACCGTGCCGACGGAATAGATCTCCTCCGCCTTCGGCATGTCGGCGCCGAGATCCTTCTGCGCGGACAGGAAGATGAGCTGATCCATACGCACGGCGTTATTGAGCGCCGCGATGGAGGCGGGCCGCTCCACATCGAAGGTGAGGAGCATCCCGGGGAAGACGTGCAGGCCGCGCAGGGCGAGCAGCGGCATCCGGATGTATTCATGGTTCAATTCTGCCATGGTTCTCTCCTTTCGAGAGCAGATGGGCTATTTCTCTTCGTGGATGATTTCCGGCGTGGTCCCCTCCCGGACGCACTTTGCGGTCACGACGACCTTTTTGACCGTCTTGTCGGAAGGGATGCGGTACATGATGTCGGTCATGACCCCTTCGACCACGCTTCTGAGGCCGCGGGCGCCGATCTTCATCTCCACCGCCTTGTCGGCGATGGCCTCCAGCGCCTCGGGCTCATATTCGAGCTCCACCCCGTCGTAGGACATGAGAGCCTGATACTGGCGGGTCATGGCGTTCTTCGGCTCTGTCAGGATGCGCACAAGATCGTCCCGCTTGAGACTTTCGAGCGTCGCGACCACGGGGAGCCTGCCGATGAGCTCCGGAATGATGCCGAACTGCAGAAGGTCATGCTGCTGCACCTGGGCCATGATGCTGCCCACGTCGCGCTCTGCGCGGCTTGTGATCTCCGCGCCGAAGCCCATGGTCTTCTTGTCGGTGCGCTTCTCGATGATCTTGTCAAGCCCGTCGAAGGCGCCGCCGCAGATGAAGAGGATGTTTGTGGTGTCCACATGGATAAACTCCTGCTGCGGGTGCTTTCTGCCCCCGTTCGGCGGGACGTTTGCGATGGTGCCCTCCAGGAGCTTGAGCATCGCCTGCTGCACCCCCTCGCCCGACACATCGCGGGTGATGGAGGTGTTCTCGCTCTTGCGGGCGATCTTGTCGATCTCATCAATGTAGATGATGCCCTTCTCGGCGCGCTCCACATCGAAGTCTGCCGCCTGCAGGAGCTTGAGGATCACGTTCTCCACATCCTCGCCCACATAGCCGGCCTCGGTCAGGGTGGTGGCGTCGGCAATGGCGAAGGGCACGTCGAGCATCTTCGCCATGGTCTGGGCGAAGAGCGTCTTGCCGCTGCCCGTGGGGCCGATGAGGAGGATATTGCTTTTTTGCAGCTCCACGTCGTTTTTCGCCGCGTGGAGGATGCGCTTATAGTGGTTGTAGACCGCGACGGACAGAACGATCTTGGCCTTCTCCTGGCCGATCACATACTGATCCAGCCGCTCCTTGATCTGCATAGGCTTGGGCAGGCGGCTGAGCTCGAGGGGGAGACCGTCGTCCCCCATGACCATGGGGGCGGCATCCTCGTCCTCCTCGCCGATGATGCTTGCGCACATGCGGACACAGTCATCGCAGATATAGCAGTTGTTGCCGGCAATCAGATGCTCCACCAGGGACTGGGGTTTTCCGCAGAAGGAGCAGCGGATGCTGCGTCTGTCTTCATTTTTTGCCATACTAACTCCTTATGAAAGAAAGGAGGGATCGCTTTCCGGTCCCCCCTTTCGCAGATATCAACGCTTGAAGATAACCTTGTCGATCAGGCCGTATTCCTTTGCCTCGTCCGCGGACATGAAGTAATCGCGCTCACAGTCGGCGGCGATCTGCGAAACGTCCTTGCCGGTATTCTGGGCGAGGATGGCGTTCAGCTTTGACTTGATCTTCAGGATGTGCTGCGCCTGGATCTGGATATCGGTGGCCTGACCCTGGCTTCCGCCGGAGGGCTGGTGGATCATGATCTCCGCGTTTGGAAGGGCGATGCGCTTGCCCTTTGCGCCGGAGGAGAGCAGGAACGCGCCCATCGAGGCCGCCATGCCGATGCAGATGGTCGAAACGTCGGGCTTGATGTACTGCATCGTGTCATAGATCGCGAGACCCGCCGAGACGCTGCCGCCGGGGCTGTTGATGTAAAACTGGATGTCCTTGTCGGGGTCCTGGGCTTCAAGATAGAGAAGCTGGGCGACGATCAGGCTTGCCGTCACGTCGTTGACCTCCTCGGAGAGCATGACGATCCGGTCATTCAAAAGGCGCGAGAAGATGTCATAGCTGCGCTCCCCGCGGCTCGTCTGTTCAACTACATAGGGTACCAAACTCATTTGAAAACGCTCCTTGTCAAGACTTGGGTTTCAAAAAAGAGCATATCCGCATCCGAGGAAAATTATTCCGCCTCGGCTGCCTTTTCGACGGCGCTGTCCACGATGAGGTTCGTGGCGAGCTCCTTGCGGAACTCATGGCGCATAAACTCCTCGCCGAAGTACTGCCGGAGCTGCTCCGCCGTGGCGTTTACCTCCTCGGCCACGCGCGCGATATAGGCTTCAAAGCCCTCGTCCGTGTCGGCAAGCTCCTCGGCCTCCATCACGGCGTCGAGCAGAAGGTCGCTCTTGACCTGGGCGAGCGCACCGGGACGCACGCTCGACTCCATCATCTCGTCGTTCACGCCGAGCATCTGGCGGATCTCCTCGAGAGAGGTATTGCGGTCTCTGAGCCCGAACTGGCTTGCGTAGCTGCGGAGCGTATCCTCCACCTTGTCCTCGACCATGACATCGGGGATGTCGGCGGTGATGTTCTCGGCGGCCTGACGCAGGATCTCATTTTTAAACTCGCTGTCCGCGCGCTCCTGGCGGACCTTCAGGAGATTTTCGCGGATGCTGTTTTTGTACTCCTCGAGCGTGTCATACTCGGACACGTCCTTGGCAAACTCGTCGTCGAGCTCGGGCAGCTCGGGGGTCGTGAGGCTGTTGAGCTTGACCTTGAACACAACGTCCTTGCCGGCAAGCTCGGGGGTGTACTCCTCGGGGAAGGTGATGTTGATGTCCTTCTCCTCGCCGATCTTCATGCCGGCGACCTGCTCCTCAAAGCCGGGGACAAAGCTGTTGGAGCCGAGCTCGAGCGCGTAGCCCTCGGCCTTGCCGCCGTCGAAGCGCTCCCCGTTGAGGTAGCCGTCAAAGTCGATGTTTGCGGTGTCGCCCATCCGCGCCTCGCGGTCATCGATATCGAGCATACGGGCGTTGCGCTTGCGGGTGGCGTTGAGCTCCGCCTCCACGTCGGCGTCGCTGACCTCGACGGCGGGCTTCACGGCCTCAAGGCCCTTGTACTGGCCGAGCGTAACCTCGGGATAGACAGACACGGAGAAGGTATAGGCGACGGTGCGCTCATCCGTGATGTTGACATCGGAGATGGCGGGGGTGCCCACGAGCTTCAGGCCGGATTCCTTGACGCCGAACTCATACGCCTCGGGGGCGAGCTCGTCCATGGCGTCCTGATAGAACACCTCGGGCCCGTACATGCCCTCGATCACGGCGCGGGGGGCCTTGCCCTTGCGGAAGCCGGGAATGCTTATGGAAGATCTGTTCTTGAGGTAGGCGGTGTTGACGGCCTTCTCAAACTCGGCCGCGTCCGACTCCACCACAATTGCAGCGGTATTCTTTTCTTTTCTTTCGACATTCTTCAAAATCATTGTTGATTTCCTCCTCTATATGTGTCTGCACGCACTTGGCTATGATAGCAGATATTTTCTTTTAAATCAATGACTAATTCTTAAAAAAGGAGGCGAACCGGGGTAAAATTGACAGCATCGGCCGAGACGAGCTTAAATTCCGTCCCCTCATGCCAGCCGTTGAAGGCCCAGGCGCAGCCCTTGCCGTGGATATGACCGTAGCAGCAGAGGGAGACCTCATGCTCCTTCAGAAGGGCCAGGATCTCCTCGCAGCGGTAGTTTGCGTAGATGGGCGGGTAGTGGAGGAAGACGAGCTTTTTATGCTCCCCCGCCGCTTTAAGCGAGGTCTCGAGGCGCATGATCTCCCGCCGCATGATCTTCGCGTCATGCTCACCGCCGCGCTCCTCCTCGTAAAACCAGCCGCGGGTGCCGCAGATAGCCCAGTCGCCGAAGAAAAAGGCGTTGTTGTGCAGGATGTCGATGGTGGTGATGCCCTGCTCGGCAAAGAATTTCTTCGTCTTCGCGGCGGTGGTCCACCAGTAGTCGTGGTTTCCCTTGAGCAGGACCTTTTTGCCGGGGAGCCCGTCCACAAAATGAAAATCCGGGGCCGTCTCCTCCAGGTTCATGCCCCAGCTCAGATCGCCGCACAGCACGGTGAGATCATCGTCCCGCAGGTTCTGGAAAGCCGCGCGCAGCTTTTCCGTGTGATTCTGCCAGCGGTCCCCGAAAATGTCCATCGGCTTTTCCTTGGCGAGCGACAGATGCAGATCCCCGATGGTGTATAAAGCCATACTTCCTCCGTATAAAAAAGCGAAAACACGCAAATACTGTCCATGAATCTCAACAAAGGGAGGTACTCAGATGAGTGACAAGAAAAACCGCAGCGCCAATCCCGGCGTCGGCTGCGACGTGATCGCCTGCAAGTACAACACCGTAGACTGCCGCTGCAGCGCCGAACGCATCAGCGTCCAGAACGAGAACGCAAGCTCCAAGGGCGAGACCTACTGCTCCACCTTCTGCCCGCGCGGGACCTGCTGATTATTTTTCCCCCGCAGAGGGGGTACATATCACCAGTAGTCTCCAAAGGCATTCTCCAGATGATGGATCTCGGGCCGGAGGGTCCGGGTGCCGCAGGGCGCGTAGATCTCAATAACGTCAAAGCGGGGCTGGAGCTCACACCCGGTCTTTAAGAGCCAGAGCTCCGCCGTCTGTACAATGCGGCGCTGTTTGGAGGCCGTGACAAATTCCCGCGCCTCGCCGTGCTCCGCGTCCTTTCTGAGCTTGACCTCCACAAAACAGACTGTGTCGCCCCGGCGGGCGATGATGTCGATCTCCCCCTGGCGGCAGCGGAAGTTCCGCTCCAGGATACGGTAGCCGTGCAGACGGAGATAGAGGGCGGCGCGATCTTCGCCCCAGGTCCCGCGCTCCTTCTGTCCGTTCATCCGTACAGTTTTTTGAGAAAGCTCATCCTGTGGATGGGCGAGGGGCCAAATGCGCGCAGGGCCTCATAGTGGAGCTTTGTGCCGTAGCCCTTGTGCTGTTCAAAATGGTACGCCGGATACTGCTCCGCCATTTGGAGCATATAGCGGTCACGGGTGACCTTCGCGAGGACCGAGGCCGCGGCGATATCGGCGCACTTCGCGTCTCCCTTGACGATGCAGCGGTTCGGGAAATGGATGCCCGTGCTGCGGTTGCCGTCAATGAGGGCGAGCGCCGGCGCGGGGTCCAGCTTCTCCAGGGCGCGGTTCATGGCGAGAAAGGTGGCGTTCAGGATGTTGAGCGCTTCGATCTCCTCCACGCTCGCAAAGGCGATGCCATAGCTCACGGCCTGGTCACAGATCGGGTCAAAGAGCGCCTCACGTTTTTTCTCCGTGAGCTTCTTGGAGTCGTCAAGCCCTTCGATCACAAGGCCTTGCGGGAGGATCACCGCCGCGGCGCACACCGGGCCCGCAAGCGGTCCCCTGCCGGCCTCATCCACACCGGCGAGGAGGGTATAGCCCTCGCCATAGATCTCATTTTCCAGCGTCCAAAGCTCTGTCATCCGGCATCTCCAGTGTCAGGCGGCCCAGCTTCCCCTCGTGGTATTCCTTGAGGAGGGTGTTGGCCATGCGCTCAATGTCATACTCCCCGCGGGAGACGAGAAAGCCGCGCTTTTTCGCAGCCTGCTCCAGAAGCTCAAAGCCGTTCAGCGCGGGGTCCGGCTCGATCTTATACCGCTCCCGCAGGGCGTCGGGGTAATGGTCCCGCAGGCGGAGCATGAAGTTTGCCCCCAGCGTCTCCTTATCCAGCACGTCCGCCTTGATGGCGTTCGTGAGGGCAAGCATCTCCCCCACCTCCTGGCTTTCAAACTTGGGCCAGAGGATGCCGGGGGTGTCGAGAAGGTCGAGGCCGGCGTCGATGCTGATCCACTGTCTGCCCCGGGTCACGCCGGGCTTGTCGCCCGCGATGGCGGCCTTGCGGCCCGCAACCTTGTTGATGAAGGTGGATTTGCCCACATTCGGGATGCCGAGGATCATCACGCGCAGCACGCGTCCACCCTGCCCCTTCGCGGCGTAGTCGGCGAGCTTGTCTTTTAAAAGCTCCCGCACGGCGGGGACAAAGCCCGCGACGCCTCTGCCGGACTTCGCGTCCGTCTCCAGGATGGCGATGCCCTGCCGCTGAAAGAAACTCCGCCAGCGCTTTGTCGCCTCCGGGTCCGCAAGGTCGCAGCGGTTTAAGATCACAAGGCGCGGCTTCCCCGCGGCGAGACGGTCAATGTCGGGATTGCGGCTGGAGGACGGGATGCGGGCGTCCAGGATCTCGCACACCGCGTCCACGAGCTTGAGGTTTTCTTCGATCATCCGCTGGGCCCTGGTCATATGGCCGGGGAACCACTGGATGTTCATTTTCTCCATGCCGTCTGTCATCGGATGGCACGGATGGCGGACAGGGGGTAGATCACATAGTACGCCCTGCCGAGGATCATGCGGGTGTCGAGCATACCGATCTGATTCTTGCGGCTGTCGATGGAGGCGTTGCGGTTGTCGCCCATGACGAAGACGCAGCCCTCCGGCACGGTCTTGGGCCCGATGAAGTCGAGCTTGTTATAGGTCAGGTCGTTGATATAGGGCTCGGAGATGGCCTCGCCGTCGATATAGACGATACCGTTTGTAAAGTCAATGTTGATCTCCTGCCCCTCCACCGCGATGACGCGCTTGACGAGAGAGCGGTTGGCGTCGTACTCATCCTTTTTGAATACGACCACGTCTCCGGCCTTCGGCTTGTAAAAGAGGCCCGAGACCAGCATCTTATCGCCGTTATGCAGCGTCGGCACCATGGAGGAGCCCACCACGTCGATCGCATGAACGGCAAACGAGAACAGGAGCACACACAGGATCGTCGCATACAGGAGGCAGTAGATCCAGTCGTACAGCTCCTTGCTTGCGGCGTAGGGGTCCGGCGTCTCCCCGGCTGTCTGTTTTTTCTTCTCTTTAGCCATAGTAAACTTCACTCCTTTGGATTTCAAACAAGCCTAAGTATTATACAACAATTCTTCCCCCGCGGCAACTGTTTTTCTGCCGGTATCTTGCCAGGCAGTGCAAAGCTGTGCTATCATACAGGGCGAAAACGAGGTGGTTTGTTTGAAGCTCAGTATCGTGATCCCGGTCTACAATACGGCGGCCTATCTCCCGGCCTGTGTGGATTCCGTGCTGGAGGCGTCCGGCGGGGATTATGAGGTCATCCTTGTGAACGACGGATCGACCGACAATTCCGGTCAAATTGCGGCAGGCTATGAAAAAAAGCGGCCCGATCTCGTCCGCGTCATCACGACGGAAAACGGCGGACTGGGCGCGGCGCGCAACGTGGGGATCGAGAGGGCGAAGGGCGACTATCTCCTCTTCCTCGACAGCGACGACAGCTTGGAAAAGGGCGCGCTGGGCGAAATCCTGGACGCAATTGACGGCAGCTTTGACATCGGGGTCTTCGATCTTCTGGAGGTAAACCCCGCGGGCGAGGTCATCGGCGACATCCGCGGCAGCGGCAGAGACGGCGTGTTCTCGCTCGCCGACTATCCCGACCTCCTGACGCAGCCCCCCTCTGCCTGCAACAAGCTCATCAGAAGGAGCCTCTTTTTAAAGAGCGGCATCCGTTTTCCCGGGCGCGTGTGGTTTGAGGATCTGCGCACCGTGCCGAAGCTCTATCCCCTCGCGGGATCGGTCCGCTATCTGCCCCGGGCCTGGTACAGGTATCTGGTGCGCCCCGGGTCCATCACGAACAGCGTAAACACCGCGCGCAATCTGGAGATCCTCGACGCCGTGGAGGATTTGCTGGACTGGTACAGGGATCAGGGCCTCTATGCGCGCTATGAGAAACAGCTTTTTGCCCTCGCGCACCACAACGCTTTTCTCACAAGCTCTGTGCGCGTGAACGCCGTCGACCCCGGAAGCGAGGTGCAGGAGAAGCTCCTGCAATGGTTTGTGACCCGCTATCCGGACTGGCAGCGGGAGCCGTATCTTCGCACGCTCCCGCCGAAGTACCGGCTATTGAACTGGCTTCTGATGCACCGGATGCGCCGCAGCGTCCACCTCATCATGCGCTTCAACGACGTGAGAAAGAACAAAGCGAACCGATTTCAGTGAAAAAAGGGACACAGGGAAGAAAGAGCCGAAAAACCGTAGGGGGCGGCGTCCTCGACGCCCCGCGCTGTACAGGCCCAGATCAATCAAACAGTCCCCGGCGAAAGCGTATCATGGTACGTATTCGCCGGGGTCCATGCTTTTTTAGCTTTTCTATGCCGGGGCGACGAGGGCGCCGCCCCCTTTGATGTCAATTAACTTTTATCCCAGCCGCTTGCTTTAGGGCAGCGAAGGGCAAAAAACGCAGGAATCCTTTGTGGCTTTCAAGTTTTTTGCACGAAAAGCTGGGGCAAAAGATCCGGCGCAGCGCCGGGCAGGCGTTTTTAGAACTGCCCTTTAGCGGCTCAATCTGTTCTTCACCCGCAGGATGGCCTGACCGAGGTTTTCAAGGCCGCAGTAATTCAGGGCCATGATGATGCGGCGGTTGCGCGTCTCGGCCCGGTAGCTTTCGCAGCGCGGGAGCTTCGGGATCTTCTCCCGGACATAGGCGCGAAAGCGGACGATGACCTCGCGGCGGGCGGGATCGTCCTGATTTGCAAGCCTGCTGATCGTGTCGAGCAGGACGTGGTTTATGAGCAGGAACTCAAAATCCCCGCGGCGGGAGCGCGCGTCAAACGCCGGCTCGAGCATGTCCATGATGCGCAGCATATCGAGATTTTTTCGCGCGTTGTTGTTGTGCATGGTGGAGGGCTGGCCCCGGCGGTAGATGTAGAGCGGCTCCGGCAGGTACTCCGTGCGATTTGCGCGGATGAGGAGCATGGCGGAGAAATAGAAATCCTCATACCAGAGCCCCTCGGGAAAGCGCAGGTCCTTCACGAGAGACGCGCGAAAAATCTTGTTGCAGCAGGAACCGGCAAAGCTCAGGGGGTGATCCTGAAAGGCGGCGGGGACCGTCTTTTCACGCCCGTCGTCATAGCGCTCCAGAAAGTCGCAGGCCACGATATCGGCCCCGGTCTCCTCCGCGCGGGCGCAGAGCTTTTCATACATGTCGGGCCTGACCCAGTCGTCGCTGTCCACAAAGCCCAGGAACTCCCCCCGCGCAAGCGGGAGGGCGAGGTTGCGCGCTCTCCCCTGGCCGCCGTTTTCCACATGCAGGCAGCGGATCATGCCGGGGTTTTTCGCGGCGTATGCGTCGGCAATGGCGCCCGAGGAGTCGGTCGACCCGTCGTCCACGAGGAGGATCTCCAGATCCCGCATGGTCTGGGCAAGGAGGGAATCAACACAGGCCGCGAGATAGTTTTCCACGTTGTAGACCGGGATGATAATGCTGAGCTTCATGCATCCCTCTCCTTTGAAAGCGGCGCTCTCAGCGTCTTATACGAGATGAGGGCGATCACGAGCGACATGTAGATCGACACGTTCGGGCGGCGGATCACCGACCCGGAGAACTGCGCAAGCCCCACATGCAGGAAGAAAAGCAGCAGGAGGAAGAAGTTTTCAAGCGTCACGGTCCCCTTGAAGTCCCGCACAACGCGCCGCAGGATGAGCCACACGACCCGGAGCAGGAAGAGCATGTACATCCCGAAGCCGAGATAGCCGTAATAGTAATACATGGCGGGCCAGTCGTTCTCAAGGTCCGTCTTCGCCCCGTACCACATGTCAGACGGCTCATAGCCGAGGATGTGCGTCAGACTGTCCTTCTCGTCCCAGACGAGAGAGGCGTAGGTCGTCTTCATGCGGCGCACGTCGATGAGCTGGGCGGCGTTGGTGTTGAACCGATACTTGGCGCAGATCTCGGGGTAATCAAAGCGGGCGAACATGTCCGGGATGATGGCCCAGATGAGATCATAGTAATAATCGCCGAAGACCTGGACGATCACCGGGTCTGCGAGCTTTTCCTCCAGCGTCATGGTATTGAGATCATAGCCCATCTCGCGCATGATGCGCTCGAGCTCGTCCTGCTGGCGGGCAGAGCTTGCCTGCTTGGTAAGCTCGATCTTATACCGGGGCGTAATGGGATAGACCGCGGCGGAGACCACGGCCGTGAGCAGAAGCACAGCGATCACGCGCGTGCGGAGCTTTCCGCCGTGGATCAGCCTGTCGATCACAAGATAGGCCGCAAAGCCCACGAAGGCCGCGAACAGGGAGTAATAGCACGCCTTGGTGCCGTTCAAGATGAGGGCGAAAGCGACAAGCGGCGGAACAATGAGATTTGCGATTTTATTCTCCGTCTCCACCGAGAAGTAGAGCAGCACGAGGGCGAGCGTCACGGCGATGACGCTGTTTGCGCAGCGGTTCTCCCCGATGACCCAGCCGCTGACGCCGAGACCGGGGCCGTAGGTGTCGGTGGCGGTGCCGGTCACGATGGCGAGGAGGAGCGCGGCAAAGTATACAAAGGCGGCGCACTTGAGCCCCAGCATGGCGGCGTCCTTGTGCGCCTCATCCCGGAGGTAATACCCGAGGCAGATCGCAAGCACCGGCATCTGCACGGTGCGCGCAAGATACACAAGATCAAAGCGCAGATCAATGACCCCCACGCGAAAGCAGTTGAGAACATGCAGCGCCCCCACAAGGCCGATGGCCGCCATGGAGAGGAGAAAGCGCTTTTTCTCCTTCAGGGTAAAGAGCAGATGCAGGGGCAGGATCACCATGATCGCAAGGCGCAGAAGCCCCGCCGCGGTGCCGTCCGGGCTCCGGGTCCAGTAGGCCAGCGCGTCAAGTACCGGCTGCGCCGCGATGAGCAGCGCAAGCCAGTATTTTTGAAAAAGCTCCTTTATCGAGCCGGTTTTCTTCATGTGTTCAGTCTCCAATCAGTGAGTACCACATCTCGCCGACCTTCTCCCTTGAGAAGGCGGCGGCGCGGCGTATGGCGGCGTCGGACATGCGCCGGCGCAGGATCTCGTCGCCCATGAGCGCTGTAAGCATCTCACAAAATTGCGCCCTGTCCCCCTCCGGCGCGAGATATCCGTTTACCCCGTCCTGCACCACAAAGCCCGGGCCGACGCGCACGTCGAACGCCACAATCGGCAGGGCGCAGCTCTGGGCCTCCAGCAGGACGAAGGGAAAGCCCTCTGACCGGGAGGTCATGGCGAAGACGGAGGCGCGCAGCATCTCCTCCTCCACCCCGGCGGCGTCCTTTTTGCCGGTGAGGTTTACATAATCTTCCGCTCCCAGTTCCCGGATCGTGTTCTCGAGCGTCTCCCGCTCCTCCCCCTCGCCCACGATGCGGAGCATCCAGTCGGGAAAGCGCGGGCGGAGCGTACAGAAAAGGCGGATCAGCAGATCAAAGCGCTTGACCTCGTGCAGTCGCCCGACGGCAAGCACCGTCTTCTCCCGGGGGTATTTGTCTGTATTCTCGGGAAAATGCTCCAGAAAGTTCGGCATATAGACGCACTCTGTATGCGTATTGTTCCCGCGCAGCATCTCCCGCGCCTCATCCCGGAGGCCCGGGGTCAGAAGGGCGAAGATGTCCACGCCGCCGTAGTCCTTTCGGATGCTTCGGACAAGCTCCTTTTCAAAGGCGTGGTCGCGGTGGAGCTGGGCGATTTTCAGCGCACCGGGCCTGCCATGGCGGGAGAGGAGCACGTTGTCCTCCGGCCGCGTGGTGATCACGACGCCATCCTCCGCCCCCTCGATGGTCTTTACAACAGCGCGCTTTTTGTCCCGCAGGATACGCGCGGCGCGAAAGCCCTCGCGCGCGATGCCGGGGAGATCGTGCCCCCGGAGCGCGGCCTTCCACTCCTCCCGATTCGGGATATCGTCCAGGAGCCACCGAACCTTCACCCGATCATCCAGGGGAAAGGCGGGGGAATCCGGCATGTGATAGACGCTCAGGATCTCGACCTCATAGCGCTCGGCAAAGAGGTTTGCCATGCTGCAGATCGCCTTTTCGATCCCGCCGAAGGCGAGATGCAGGGCGATAATGCGGATTTTTTTCACAGGCCCTCCCCCTTTCCGTTTCAAATATATTACCAGTTTAAATATATTACCAGTTTTTCATGATCTTGTAAAGCAAAAGACACCTTCCCGCGGGAAGATGCCTTCATGCTTGTGTAAATTACAGGCGCTCCTTGATCTTGGCCGCCTTGCCCACGCGGTCGCGCAGGTAGTACAGCTTCGCTCTGCGGACCTTGCCCTTGCGGACGGTGGTGACAGAGACGATGGAGGGAGAGTGCACGGGGAAGACCTTCTCGCAACCGACACCGTAGGAGATGCGGCGGACAGTGATGGTCTCGTTAATGCCGCCATGCTTCTTGGCAATGATGGTGCCCTCGAAAGCCTGGGTGCGCTCACGGTTGCCTTCCTTGACACGGACGAGAACACGGACGGTGTCGCCCACGTTCATTTCGGGCAGTTCCTTCTTGGTGTACTGCTCGGAGAGAATTTTGACCAGATCCATTTGTATGATCCTTCCTTTTATAGACGTTCATGCCAGAGGGCCTTGCCTTGACAGCGGACCGCCTTATTCGCGCCGTGCGGATACGCCGCACAAGCTATGGTATAATAGCACACTTTCCGGCACAATGCAAGAACTTTTATCGAAATACCTGCATGTTTTCAAGATAATTTTCAATGCGGGTAAACTTCGCGAAATCCGGCGCGAGCGCGGGCTTGAGCTGGCGCAGGGCATCCGGCAGCAGGGCCGGGTTCAATGTCGGCTCCTGGGCCGAGATTACGGCGTGCAGCAGCACCTCCCCCTCCCCCGCTTCAAAAGCGATCTCGCGGATGGCGGGTTTGATATCGCTCTGCCCCAGGCCGCGCTTGGTCTTCTTCTCGATGACGATCTCGGGCTGCGCGAAAAAGCGCGTCAGCTCCTCCGCCATCTCCCCGGCGGGTCTCTCGTCATATTCAAAGCTGCCCCGGATCTCGAGATATTTGAGCAGGGCGAACTTGTTCACCTGCTCATAGCAGTCCGTGACGCGAATCCCCTCGGGCATGACAGCCGTGAGCCTTGCGGGGAGCGCCGCGAGCGCCGTGTCTCCGTTGAGGCGAAAGTCCATGAGCTCGCAATAGCTCCCGACTCCCACCGAGAGCGGCAGGGCGATGGAGATCTGGGGATGAGGATTGAAGCCCTCGGAGTATTTGAGCGCGTAGCCCGCGCGGGAGAAGGCGCGCTGCATGGTGTGCATGAGGTCGAGATGCGAGATCCAGACCGCGCGTCCGGTCTTTTCAAAACGCAGCCGCAGCTTATCCATCGCACTTTCCCCCCTCCATGAGTCTGAGCGCTCCGCAGGCAGAGCACTGGTGCCGGCAGTCCGGCGAGAGTGTGGAGCTGTAGCATCGTTCGCGCTCCTTCACAAGATGCGCCTTGCGGACGCCCACGTCGATCATGTCCCAGGGCAGGACCTCCTCCACGCTGCGCTCGCGCTCGGCGTAGAAAGCAGCCGTGAGGCCGAACTTATCGAGGGCGTTCATCCAGCGGTCAAAGCGGAAATAATCGCTCCACGCCTCGAGCCTGCCGCCGTTTTTCCAGACCTCCTCCAGGACCGGGCCAAGCCGCCGGTCGCCCCGGGAGAGCACCGCCTCCACCACGCTTGTGTCGGCGTCGTGCCAGTTATAGACCACGCTCCGGGAGTTGATGCTTGCGCGCAGGAGATTGACGCGGCGCAGGTACTCCTCACGCGTGATCTGCGGCTCCCACTGGAAGGGGCTGTGCGGCTTCGGGATGAAGCAGGAGGTGGAGACCGTGATCTTGACGCCGCGGTTTTTGTTCTTCGCGTTCTCCCGCCAGCAGTGCAGGATGCGCCCCGCCATGTCCGCGATGCCGACGATATCCTCATCCGTCTCGGTGGGAAGGCCCAGCATGTAGTAGAGCTTGACCGAATTCCACCCGCCGGCAAAGGCGATGGCGCAGGTGTGGAGGAGATCCCCCTCCGTGACGTTTTTGTTGATCGCGTCGCGCAGGCGCTGGCTCCCGCCCTCGACGGCGAAGGTCAGGCCGCTCTTGCGGACCTTCTGGAGCTTTTCCATGATCTCCATGGAGAAGTTGTCCGCCCGCAGAGACGGGAGCGAGAGGCCGATGCTGCGGCTCTCGCAGTAATCGAGAAGCCCGTCGCAGAGCGCGGGCAGGGGTCTGTAGTCGCTTGTGGAGAGGGAGAGGAGCGTCACATCCTCATGCCCGGTGTTTTTCAGGGCTTCGATCCCCTGCTTCACCAGGGTCTCGGGCTTTTTCGCGCGGATGGGGCGGTAGATATACCCCGCCTGGCAGAAGCGGCAGCCGCGCACGCAGCCGCGGAAGAGCTCCAGATTGACTCTGTCGTGCACCACCTCGGTCGAGGGGACGACGGGGTTTACGGGATAGGGGGCGCTGTCGAGATCGACGACGATGCGCTTTGTGACGCGCTCCGGCGCGCCGTCCCTCGGGGTGATGGAGGCAACGGTCCCGTCCGGGTGATAGGCGATGTCATAGAGCGACGGGACATAGACCCCGCCGATCTGCGCGGCCCTGCGGAGAAATTCCGGCTTGTCCCAGCCCTCGGTCTTCGCCGTGTGCAGAAGGGCCAGGAGATCGTTATTCATCTCCTCCCCCTCGCCGATGACGAAGAGGTCGAGGAAATCCGCCATGGGCTCCGCGTTCACAGCGGCCGAGCCGCCCGCGAAGACAAGGGGCAGAAGCGCCGTCCGCTCCGCGCTCCGGAGCGGCAGGCCCGCCTGGTCGATCATGTCGAGCACGGTGGTATAGGCCATCTCGTAGCCGATGGAGAAGGCCAGCACGTCAAACTGATCGAGGCTGTCCCCGCTCTCGAGGGCGTAGAGGGGGAGCTCCGCCTTCTTCATCTCCTCGTACATATCCCCCCAGGGGGCGAACACGCGCTCACACCAGACGTAAGGGAGGCTGTTCATCGTGTGGTAGAGGATGCTCATGCCGAGATTTGACATGCCGATCTCATAGGTATCGGGAAAGCAGAACGCGACGCGCAGGTCCACCTTCTGTTTGTCCTTGATGATCTGATTATACTCGCCCCCGGTGTAGCGCGCGGGCTTCTGCACACGGGGCAGGATGCGTTCCAGTCTTTTGTCCATAATGATCTCCTGTCATGAGATTGCAGACATTCTATCTGATTTCCCCGCGTTTTACAAGTGTTTCCTCATCCTCGCGGGAAAGGAGCAGCCAGAGCGCCGCGGCGAGGGGCGGCGTCGTCTTTTTCCGGAGGGCGAGGGCGACCCCCGCAATGAGCAGCAGCGCGAGAAAGACCGCGCTCACCGCCCCGGCGAGCCTGCCGCCGCGCTCCTCCCCGAGGGTCCGCGCGCAGAGCCGTGAGAACACGCGCCCGCCGTCGAGGGGTGTTACGGGGAGGAGATTGAAGGCCGTGAGCAGAAGGCTCAGCCCCGCGCTGTCGCGGAGCCAGGGGGTGCGGGCATTCCAGAACACAAGGGCGTAGACCAAGCCGCCGAGGGGCCCCGCGAGAGCGGCGAGGAGCTCTCCCCTGCCGCCGTCCCGGTAGCGTACGCAGAGGCCGCGCGGCTCCAGCGTGAGCGTTTCGATCCGAAGCCCCAAGAGGTGCAGCGCAAGAAGATGCGCGAGCTCGTGCGCCGCGACGGGGAGCAGCACCGCCGGCAGGAGTAAGGCCCCCTCGCGGTAATAAAGGCACAGCGCCGCGAACACCGCCGCGAGACTCAGCGTCATGCGTCTTCGCATTCCGATCCCCCCATTCCTTCTATCTATAGCGGGGATGGGAGCGGAATATGACAGGGGCTGTGAAGGAATAAAAATGCAAAACGTCCTACCTTTCCATAGGGGAGGGGCTTGCCCCTCCCGGCAACACCAGGCTGCTATTTAAAAGAAATGTACGGCGAAATCGCAATGTCATGAAGAAAAAGAATGTCATCCTCCTAAAGAGCATAGAGCTTCTAAGCGGCAAACCGCTAAGAAGCTCTAATGTTCGCGCAAGCGAAGCATCCCGTGCTTGGTTGCAATCGGGACGGGATTCTTCGTCGCTATGCTCCTCAGAATGACACGAACGAAATGACATTGGGCGAAGTCGTAACATTTTACGAAATCGCGATATTTTTGAAAAGTTGAAACATTTCTGCGCGCGGGAGGGGCAAGCCCCTCCCCTACGGGTTCATACCATCTTTTTACAGCGCGCCTGCAATTATTTCCAGTTTTCGACGAAGCTGCGCATGATGCTGTAGAGCCTCGCGGTGGAGGAGATGCTGAGACGCTCGCGCACGGAGTGGACCTCGTGCAGCTCGGGGCCGAGGGAGACGCAGTCAAAGTCCGGGCGCTTTTCCATAAAGAGCCCGCACTCGAGCCCGCCGTGGGTGGCGGTGATGCCGGGTTCCTTGCCCAGGACCTCCGCACAGGCTCTGGACATGGCGTCCCGCAGGCGGGATTCCTTTCGGAAGGCCCAGGCGGGATAGGGGTCGTGGGCAGCGTACGAGGCCCCAAACACCCCGCACAGGGCGGTGAGCCGCTCGGCGAGCATGTCCTTCTGGCTCTGGAGCGAGGAGCGGAGACTGAAGCGCAGGGCGATCCCCTCCTCACTCGTCTCGATGACGCCGAGATTCAGGGAGGTCTGCACAAGGCCGGGGATGTCCATGCTCATGGCCTGCACACCATAGGGGGCGAGGAGCATCATGTTGAGGAGATTCTTCGTGCGCGCATCCGAGAAGACCTTTCCCGCCTCCATAACGGAGGCCGTGTGCATCCGAAGGCCAGGGTCCGCGGTGGCGTATTCGCTTTGGAACATGGCCTCGTCCGACGCGCAGAGGGCTTCAAACGCCGCCGTCTTCTCCGCGGGCACGGCGACGACGGATCTGCAATAGAGCGGGATGACATTGGTGAAGGTGCCGCCCTGCATCTTCGCGATGCGAAGGCCGGTCTCGCGCTCGGCCCTGTAGAGGAAGCGGCCCATGAGCTGGGTGGCGCTCGCGCGGCCCTTGTCGATCTCCGCGCCGGAGTGGCCGCCCTTGAGCCCTTCGATCACGACCTCATAAAAGCGCATCTCGCGGGGGGCATCCTCCCAGTCCGCCGGGAAGACGCAGTCACAACGCACGCCGCCCGCGCAGCTCACGGTGAGATAGCCCTCCTCCTCGGAGTCGAGGTTGATGAGGTTTCGCCCCTTGAGAACAGAGAGGTCCGCGCCGAGCGCGCCGTTCATGCCGGTCTCCTCGTCGGTGGTGAAGAGCGCCTCGAGCCGGGGGTGGCGGAGCGTGTCGTCATCCAGGAGCGCCATGGCGATGGCGACGCCGATGCCGTTGTCCGCGCCGAGACTGGTTTTATACGCCCTGACCCAGTCCCCGTCCACGACGAGCTTGATGCCGTCGGTCTTCATGTCGATGCCGCAGTCCGGCTCGAAGGCGCAGACCATGTCGATGTGGCCCTGGAAGATAAGGGGCTCGGCCTTTTCATAGCCGGGGGTCGCATCCTTCCAGATGATGACGTTGTTGTACTCGTCCTGCTTATAGCGCAGGCCGCGCTCCTCGGCAAACCTGACGCAGAGGTCGCTGATCTGCTTCGTGTTGCCGGAGCCGTGCGGCACCGAGCAGAGCATTTCAAAAAATGCAAATACCTTTTTGGGCTCCAGGCCCGCTAATTTTGCCATATTCTCCTCCTGAAAAATCATCCCATGCCTCGGCATGGGATGAAGATATTTTTAGAACTCCGCGCCGGCGAGGATGTCCTCCTCAGCGCCGGGCGCCTCCTCCTGCATCTCCGCCTCGGAAGGCGTGGAGACGAATTCGCTCATCCATGCCTCCTGCGGCAGCCCCGCGAGGTAGCCCGGGATGTTGAGGATGACGCCGTCCATGCTGTAGGGCAGCTTGAGGCTGATCTCCACAGTCTTCGGGTCCTGGCCCTTTTCCTCGATCAGCTCCAGGGTCATCGAAAAGCGCTGGCCGATCACCGTGGACATGCCGCGCTCCCGCGCCGCGAGGGTGGAGAGCCTTTCGCCCTTCACATAGACCGTGGCGCGGTAGGGGGCGGGATAGCTTGCCCCCTCATACTCGAGAGTCTTATTGTCGATATAGACCGTGTGGCCGCGGCCGACGACCATCATGCAGGCCGCGATCGCGACGAGGAGCAGCACCGCAGCGGTACGGAAGAGAAGCCGTCTTGTGTTCTTCATGTCCCGGACGCCTCCTCCTGCTCCTGCTGGAGCTGCTGGGCGACAAGGCTCTTGCGCTTGCGCTTTTTGGTCTCATACATGATGAGGGCGAGCGTGATGACAGCATAGGAGACGAAGACGCGGAAATACTCGCCGATCATGGAGTCGCCGGTGATCTGGGCGCCGGCCTTGGGGGCCACGATGAACATGGTGTGGAAGAGGATCACGCCGAGGAAGACGTTGCCGATGGACGCCTTGTCCACACTCGCCCCGCCGACGAGCAGGGCCGCGATGCAGAACATGCCGATCTGGGAGTGGGAGCTGTAGGTCGCGATGTTGCCCATGTTCTGCAGGTAGATGACCATGCCGAAGCCCGCGAGCACCGTGGACATGACGATGGAGATGATACGGGTGCGCTCGACATTGATGCCGGCGTCACGGGCGACGTTCATATCCTGACCCACGGCGCGCATGTCCTGGCCGAGCTTGGTTTTCCGAAACCACACGATGAAAAGGCAGAGGAGCGCGATGATGAGAAAGGTCAGCACCGGGATCTTCACGCCCGCCACGCGCACGGCCAGCAGGTTATCGAGGCACTGGCGCATGTTCAGAAGCGAGACGGTGTTGCGGATGCCGTAGCCGCGCGGCAGCTTCACGGAGAAGTGCTTGATGGGGATGATGGAGCCCATCATGTAGAGGACGATGAGCTGATAGATGCCGTTCATGAAGAAGCTGATGATGTAGCTTGTGATCATCTCGCGCCCCTTGGCCATGTTGAGGATCTTGCCGCAGAAGGCGCCGAGCAGAACGGAGATCGGGATCGACAGGATCATGGCAAGCACGACGCCCGGGATGCCCCAGATCTGCCAGTCGGACACGAAAATGAGCGCGATCTCCCCCGCCATGGCGCCGAGCGTCATGCCGAAGTTCAGGCCCATGCCAGACATGATGGGGATGAGCAGGGCGAGGATCAGGAAGATGTTGCGCCCCATGCGGGTGACGATCTCATTCATCAGATAGCTCGCCGAGAAGCCGGAGATGGGGATGCAGACCGCGCAGATCACGACGAACATGATGGGCACGGTGTTGTCACGGAGGAAGGACAGGAGCTTGTTTTCTTTTTTCATTTTGTCGCCTCCGTTTTTCTTGTGAGTGCGTAGAGGATCATGCCCTGCGAGGCGACCACGCGGATGACCTCGCTCATATCCATGTGGATCATGTTGTTCATGACCGTCGGCGTCATGGTGACGATGCCCTGGAAGAGGAAGGTGCCGATGATGACGTTCGCGATGGACGCCTTGTTGACGCTCGCCCCGCCGATGAGGATGGCGGACACGGCGGGCAGTGCCATGTAAAACGGCGCCATATAGAGCTGGATAAAACCGAAGCCCTGCTCATACACGAGGATGCCGATGGCGGCAAGCCAGGTGGAGAGGACGACGGAGAGCATACGCATTTTGTCCACATTCACGCCGGCGGCCTTGGCAAAGGTGGGGTTTGAGCCCACAGCGGTCATGGCCGTGCCGGTCTTGGTGTGGAGGAAGGCCCACATGCCGAAGGCCAACAGCGCGAAGAAGAGGAGCGTGCCGGTCGGGATGGAGAGGGTGCCGATGTTGATCTGCAGAAAGCCCGCGAGGACCTTGTCATAAAACCCCTCGAGCGAGATGGTGGTGCGAAGGCCCTTGCCCGCATAGCCCCAGACCATCGTGGGGCTGTGGTACGGGAGCAGCAGCCACATCATGCACATGAAGGACACGGACGAGAAGCCCACATAGGTCGCGATCATCATCTCGCCGCCCTTGATCTTGTTGAGAAGCCAGCCGTAGCCCATGCCGAGGACTACAGAGAAGGGCGTCGCGATGAGGATCGCCATGAGAAAGCTCATGGGTCCGGTGAAGCCGAGCTCGATGGAGAGCGTCGCCCCCAGGAGGCCGGAGATGATGCCGAGCGGCAGGCCGAAGTTCAGCCCGCAGCCGGAGTGGATCATCGGCACCATGGCGAGCACCATGATGGCGTTCCAGCTAAAGCGGTTGATGGTGTTGCTGATCTGCATCCAGAAGCCCGCCCCGACAAAGGGCGCGGCGATATAGAGCATCAGCAGGAAGGCCGCGATGATAAGTCTCGGCAGGCCGAAGGCGTCCACAAAGCCGCGCAGCCGGTCCCCCAGCGTCAGGTTGGTTTTATCTAAGGTTTCGTTCATGCTGCCCTCCTCACTTTACCATGCTGACCATCAGCATTCCGAAGTCCTCCGACGGGTCGGACGCGGGGAGAATCCCGGCGATCCTGCCGCCCGAGACGATGGCGATGCGGTCGCAGATGGATCTGAGCTCCTCAAGCTCGGAGGAGATCATGACCACGGTGACGCCGCTGTCGCGGTTGAAGCGCCGCAGCGCCTCCAGCACGAGGGCCTTGGCGCCCACGTCGATGCCGCGGGTCGGCTCCGACACGAAGAGAAACTTCGGCTCGAGCGCGAATGCCTTGGCAAGGCAGACCTTTTGCTGGTTGCCGCCGGAGAGCTCCTTCGCCTTCTGCTTGGAGCCGGTGCACTTGATTTGAAGCTCGTCTATGTAGCGCTCCGTCACGTCGCGGATCGCCTTCTCGTCGCGCCATTTGATTAGGCCGCCGAGATACGATTTCAAGAACTTATCCTGCACCTGCATGGCGGGAAACGCCACGTTCCACTCCAGCGTCTCGTCCAGCAGGAGACCCACGCCGCGCCGGTCCTCCGACACGAAGGCGAGGGAGGCGTCCAGGCACCTGCGGGGGCTGTTGAGGGGGATCTGCTTTCCGTCAAACTCGACCGTGCCGCCCGCCTCATAGAGGCCCATGATGCCGTTTGGGATGCCGAGCTTGCCCTGGCCAGCGAGACCGCCGATGCCGAGGATCTCCCCTTCTTTGATATCGAGGGAGACATCGCGCACGGTTTCGCCCGGCATATCCACCCAGAGTCTCCGGATGGACATGACGGTCCTTGCCCCGCTCATATCCCGGATATCGGCCTTGGCTGCGGTCTCCACGCTTCTGCCGACCATCTTTTTGGAGATCTCATTGACGGTGGTCTCCGCCGCCGGCACATCCGAGACGACGAAGCCGTCGCGCATGACCACGACCTTGTCGCACACGGACAGGATCTCATGCAGGCGGTGCGTGATGAAGATGACCGCGATCCCCTGCTTGGACATGGCGCGGATCGAGTCCAGCAGCGCCTCGGCCTCCTTCTCGGTGAGGACGGCGGTCGGCTCGTCCAGGATCAGGAGCTTGAGACTGTCCTTGCTGAGCTCACGCGCGATCTCGGTAAACTGTTTGTGGCCGACGGGCATCTCGCTGATGACCATGTCCTTGTCGATGGAAAAGCCCATCTTGCCGATGGCGCGCTCCGCCCGGCCGGTCATCTCGTTGTAGTCGAGCGTGTCGAGTCTGTCGCCGAAAATCTCGGAAATGATGTTTCTTTTTTTCGGCTCCCGGTTTAAGAGGATGTTCTCCGTCGCGGTGAAGCCCGGGATCAGGGAGAATTCCTGGTGCACCATGCCGATGCCGGCCGCGAGAGCGTCAAAGGGGGTGCTGAACTGCACCTTCTCGCCGTTCAGGAGCACGTCCCCCTCGTAGCCGCCGGTCTCGCGGATGACGTCCATGCCGAAGAGGATCTTCATGAGGGTGGACTTGCCCGCGCCGTTTTCACCGCAGAGGCCCAGCACTTCCCCCTCGGAGAGCGTCAGGTTGATGTCTGAGAGGACCTGGTTTCCGAAGAAGTCCTTTTTGATGTTCCGCATCTCAAGAAGCGGGGTGTTTCTATCTGCCATATCTGTTACCCACCTAAAAAACATGAAGTCAATTGCGAACACAGCTCACGCCCGGACAGAACGAGGCCCGCGTGAGCGGTTTTCGCAGTTGGCTGATGAAATCCCCATGCGCCGCAAATCGCATCACGACGCATGAAAGCTCACGCGCATGGGGATTTCTGTGCATGTGATTCGCTTGCCCCGTCAGGGGCGAGAATCACGCGCTTGCATTAAATCTAAGGCAATATCGTTTTGCAGATGTACTTTGTGTACCTCAAGAAAAAGTGACGAAATCAGGGCACAAATTTACCGGAAGATGCCGCAGGCGTATTGTGCGGTGTTGCCCTAACTGTGGAAGCGGAGCTTTCACAGTGAAACAAAGGGAGGGAGCGGACTCCCTCCCTTTGCGTTTGCCAATGATTTTTTCCTCTGCGCTTACTTGACGGTGAAGTACTTCTCGGGGACCTCAACAGAAGTAGAGCCCATGTAGTGGCCGGGGTTGCCCATGATATAGGTATCCTGGTAGATCAGGAAGGTGTTCTCGGCCTTGACGCCGGTCTCCGCGTTGGTGTAGTTGGAGCCGTTCCACTCGGCGCCGGGGGAGAACTGCGCGTAAGCCTTGGAGATGTCGTCGATCTCCAGCAGCTTGCTCTCGCCGTTGATGACGTTCAGCGCGTGCTGGGCAAGGCCGGCGGACACGGTGTAGCCGTAGGAGTAGGCCCAGGTGCCGAAGCGGCCCTCGCCGCCCTTGTCAACGATGGCCTTCTCGTCGCCGGCCTCAGCGGTCAGGTCGATGCCCAGGGCGCCGGGGTAGCCCATGGTGGGAGAGGGCAGGTCAGCCTCGACGAAGCAGCCGCCGTAGGCGAGGAGCTGCTTGAGCAGAGGCTCGGTATGGGCGTCGTTGGTGCAGAAGTAAGCGGCGTGCTCACCGTACTGCTCGACCCACTGGGGGACATGCTCCAGGATATAGGCCTGGGCGCCGGCAACGCCGACATCGGTCGTGGGGTCGGGGGCGGTCTCAAGCACGAACTTCATGCCGAACTCCTCGCACGCGGCCTTCATGATGGCCACGCGGCGGCTCATGGTCTCGTAGGACATGTGGCGCGGGAAGGAGATGTGCACAAAGGTGTCGCAGCCGAGCTCATGAGCGGTGCGGATCATCAGGTAGCCGCGGGCGACGAAGTCGTTGTTGACGACGAGGTCGGCAGCGGAGCCGATCTCGGGCAGATCCTCATGGGACTCGCCGGCGATGCAGAGAATGTCGGGGCGCTTCTCTTTGATCTGACGGAAAGCCTCGGTCGTGCCGGGGACGGCCTGGTTGACGATGATGGCCTTCATGGCCGGATCGTCGGACATGTTGACGATGGTCTGGATGGTGGTCTCAAGCTCTTCGGTGAAGTTGTCGGGGTAGATGGCCAGCTTGACCATATCCTCGCCATACTTGGCCTGGAAAGCCTCGGCGCCGCGGCGGTCGTCCTCAGACTGGGAGACGGAGCCGGTGATGATGCCGATATGGGGCTTGGATTCTGCAACAGGGGCGGGTTCGGTTTTCTTGCCGCATGCGGCCAGTGCAAACACCATGGTGAGCACAAGCAGAAGCGCAATCAGCTTTTTCATGTTATCCTCCTTCAATTTTAGAAGATCCTGTTCCCGGGCGGATCGGGAAGGCCGCCTGCCCATCCGAAGGCGACGGGGATCGGCGGGGTCCTGCTCTGCGGCGGTCCGGGGTGCTTCTTTTTTGTCCCGGAAACACATGATGATTTCCGAAACACTTTGTCAGTATAGCATAATAAAGCGCGCATTACAATAGATTTTTCACAAATTGTTCACGGTTTTTCTGTGCTAATTGCCAAAAACTGTGCCTTGAAAAAAAGCAAAGCCCCGCTACAATGGAAGCGGGGTGATCGCATGAAGCTCAAAAAGACGGTCCGCTGTATGCTCGGGATGTGTCCCGCGGCGTGGTACATATTCATCTGCTCTGTCAAGCTCACGGCCTTTGTGCTGCTCTGTGCGTTTTTCCTGCTGCTCGCGTCCGGCGGCAGCATGGCGGAGGGCTACACCCAGTACATGACGGCCATGAGCCTCTATGAGATCGGGGAGGCCCTGCTTCTGATCGGGGTCCTGTTCTCGGTCTTTATCGAGGATGCCTACAGGTCGAGGCGATAAAATTCCTCCCGGCTCATGAGGGCGTTGAGCACGTCCAGCATGGCGTCGGCGCTCATGCGCTCCGGCAGGTTCAGCTTTTTTAAAAGCGCAAGGCGTTTTTCCCGGCTCCCCTCTCTCCCGCTGAGACCGCGGGCATAGAGGTCGGCCTTGGTGATGGGGGCATCCCGCTCCTCCTCCGGTTCCTCGTCAAAGGTCGCGCCCGCGCGCCGGAGGGCCTCCAGCAGGATCTCGGGCCGCATCCCCTCCACGCCGAGCTTTCCCTCCTTCGAGGGGGCGGACTTGCGCTTCTCCTTGCCGGGGATGTCGGGGATATAGGCGTGCTTGAGAAGGCGCGGATCGACACAGCCGCGGATGTGGTTGCGGATCAAAAAGCCCGCGGCGTCCGAGTCCGTGAGCACGATGAGGCCCCGCGTCTCGGCAAGGGTTTTGAGCAGGGCGCGCTTTGCCCCGTCGTTGAAGATGCCGAAGCCCGAGGTCTCCAGGATGACGGCGTCCACCGCCTGGCTGAGGGTGTTTTTGTCGTAGCGCCCCTCGACCACGATGACCTCTTTAATCCGCTGCATGGCTCTCCCCCGCCGCGATGCGAAGCACGGCCTCCTTCAATAATTCCCGCGCGTCCGCGCCGCTGCTTTTCATGCGGTAGTCCGTATCGGCGCACAGCTCCACCGCAAAGCGAAGCTGGGACAGCGTGAAGCCCTTTGCCGCCGTGAGGAGCTTTGCGGCGATAAAATCGTAGCGGATGGCAAAAACCTCCATCACATATTTTGTGCCGAGCCCCTTTTCCAGCGCAAGGCGCGCAGCATAGAGCTGGCGCATCTGCTTTCCGAGCACCGCGATGATCATAATGGGCTCGTTATTCTTATCCGCCAGGAGCTCTGCAAGGACAGAGAGGGCGGAGTTTGTTTTTTTCTGGGCGATGAGCTCCGTCATCTCAAACACATCCGCCTCCGGGAGATGGTCCGCCACAGCCTCGACATCGGCGGCGGTGACCTTTTCGCCTTTGGCATAGGCTGCGATCTTCTCGATCTCCGGGATGAGCCTGCTCATGAGACTGCCGCTGATGAAAACGAGGCGCTGGGCGGCCGCAAGCTCAATCCCCTTCCCCGCCGCCGCGAACCGGCGCACGATCCAGTCCGTGAGCATTCCCTGGGACTGCTGGGTGATCTTGAGCTCCCGCCCCTCGCTGCGAAGCGCCTTGACTGCGCGCAGGCGACCGTCCGGCTCAAACTGGGCGCTCTGGACAAAGGCCACCGTGCAGTAGTCGGGGATGTCGGAGATGAGCTTTATAAACTCCTCCGCGTCCGGGAGCCTGTTTAAATCGATGTCCCGCAGCTCGATAAAGGTCCGCTCCGTCAGAAAGGGCATGGCGTCCAGCGCCTCCCGCAGGCGGGGCAGATCCAGGCCCGGCCCGTCCATGCGTTTGAAGCTGAAGCTGTCCTCCCCCTCCGGGAGGCATTTTTTCTTGAGCTGCGCAAGATACTGCTCGCGCAGATAGTCCTCCGGCCCCCAGAGGAAATAGAGCCGCTCCGGGCCTCGCTCCTTGAGAATGCGGAGCTCGGCGGCGTAATTGAACTGTTCTTCCTTGACGTTTTTTTTAGCCATGGCAACGCTCCAATGGGATCTCGACAGTGCCCTCCCCGTCCGTTCTCCGCACGCTGTAGCCGTAAGCGGCAAGGCGTGAGAGGGTCTCCGGGGCCGGGTGTCCGTAATTGTTGTAGCCGACGCTCACGATGGCAAGCGAGCCGCCCGCCTCCTCCAGCAGCTCCTCGGACGCTGCGTTTTTCGAGCCGTGGTGCCCCGCGATCAAAAGCTCCGTCCCGGTGAAGTCCGCCCGGTCCAGGACGGCGCGCTCCTGCTTCTGGGTGGCGTCCCCCGTCACGAGAAGGTCCGTATCCCCGATAGTGGCTCTCACCATCAGGCTGTGTACGTCGTTTTTCCCCGCGGGCGGCACATCATAGAGCCTGAGCGCGATCCTGCCGCAGGTTTCCTCCGCGTCCTGTCCGGTCTCAAGAAGCTCCGTCCCGTGCCGTGTGCAGCAGGCGAGAATTTTGTCAAAGAGCTCCGTGTGATCTTCTCCCTGCGCGGGCAGGATCACGCGCTCCACGGGCACCGTCTCCATGAGGCGTACAACGCCGTCGGCGTGGTCCTCGTGCAGGTGCGTGAGGATCAGAAGCCCGATCCGCCTTCTCCCGCGCGAGAGCAGATACTCCCCCGCGATGCTGCCCGCGTCGTCCAGGTTTGCGGTGTTGCCGCAGTCGATGACGACGGTGTCCTCCCCCGCCAGGACCGCGATGCACTGGCCCTGTCCCACGTCGAGGACGCTGAACCAGTCCCGCTCCCGATAGCCGCTCTCGGTATGCGTGATGAGCGCGGCAAGGAGCGCAAGGGCGGCACAGCCCGGCAGGAGGACGCGCAGCGCAAGCCTGCCCTTGACAAGAAGAGCCAAAAGCAGCAGCGCATAGCTCACGGCCAGCCAGACGAGCGCCCCCTTCGTCTGCGTATACAAAACGGCATAGGGATGGGCCGCGATCAGGTGCGCGCAGAAAAGGATATAGCGCACAAGGAACGTACAGCCCCAGACAAGCATAGTTCCAAGCAGCGGCACAAAAGACACGAGACACGCCGCCCACGCGAGGCAGAAGCAAAAGCTCACCGCCCAGAGGCAGAGGAGGTTTGCAAACACCGCGAGCAGCGGCACATAGGAAAAGTGCAGCGCTGTGAGCGGCACGGTGAAGACCATGACGCTCAGGGAGCTTGCGATCACGTCCGGGACATAGGCGGCCGCTCCGTGACGCAGCTTCTTCGGCAGAGGCTTCAGGAGCCAGCTCCGTATCCGCTCGGCAAAGCAGAGGATGCCCGCCATGGCCGCGAAGCTGAGCTGGAGACTCACGCTCCCGGCGGCAAGGGGACAGGCCGCGAGGATGAGCGCGAGCACCGCCGAGAGCGAGGTGACGGGGTCGTTCTCCCGCCGCAGGATCGGGGCGAGGAGCAGCAGCGTCTGCATGAAGGCCGCGCGCAGGGCGGACTTGCTTGAGCCCGAAACCAGCACAAAGCACCAGATCAGGACAATGCTCGAGAGCGCGCCGCGCCTGCCGTTTCCAAAGAGGAGCAGCAGAAGCCCCACAAGAAACGCGATGTGCAGGCCCGACACCGCCGCCACATGCATGAGCCCCGCGCGGCTGAGCGTGACATAGAGGGCGTCATCCTCATAAAACTCCTGCTTGTCGCCGAGCATCAGCGCCTTGAGGAAGGCCCTGCTCTCCGCCGGGAAGACCTCATCGACCCGCGCACACAGAAGGCGGTGGAGGCGGACGGGGATGCTCTGCGGGGTGAAGGATAACCTTTCAAGGGCTTCATCGCCCTTGATGCTCATTTTCCAGTAATAGCCGTTTATGAGATAGTTATCGTAGGGTTTTCCGAAAAGGGTGTCCGCCGCGCTGATCTTTGCCGTGAAGCGGATGTGCTGCCCGGGTTCGGCTTCCGCGAAGACCTTTTTGTTGTCGTAGACGATGGCCTTGAAGTGCGGCAGATCCGGCGCATCGGTCCGCACGCGAAGGCGGCAGTAGCCCGCATAATTGTCCGGATACTTGAGCACGACGCCCGTGACCTCCCGCGTCTCGCCGGCAAAGCTGCGCGCCCTGTCGAGCGTGAGATGGCAGAAGGCCGCGTATTCCAGAAGGCCGAGGGCAAAGAACACCAGCGCGAGCGCCGCCGGGCGCAGCCACCTTCTGCGTAGCAGAGCCAGGGCGGTCCCGAGCAGCACGGACAGAGCCGCGAGTCCGACAAGCCGCCCGGATGGCAGGATGAAGTTTGCAAGGAATACAGCGGCGGAAAAAGCCAGCGCCGCCGTGGCGAGCTTTCTCATGCGTGACCGACCCCTTATGAAAGCGGGACCGGCAGCGCTGCCGGCCCCGCCGTGTGATTTAATCTGTCAAATCATCTTCTCGCCGAGCTTGACGCCGCCGAGGAGGTGGAAGTGCAGGTGCATGACGGTCTGGCCGCCGTCCGCGCCGCAGTTGTTGATGACGCGGTAGCCGTCCTGGAGCCCCTCGGCCTTCGCGATTTTGGCGATGGCCTCAAAGCATTTGGCGACAGCGCGGGAGTTCGTTTCATCCAGCGCGTCGGCGCAGGGGATGTGGGCCTTCGGCACGACAAGGATGTGGACCGGGGCCTGGGGGTTGATGTCCCGGAAGGCAAAGACGTCCTCGTCCTCATAGACCTTGGTGCTCGGGATCTCTCCGGCGATGATTTTGCAGAAAAGGCAGTTATCCATGTTCTCTCCTCCTTAGAGCTTTTCGTTCACGAAGCTCTCCACGGCCGCGAGCGCGTCCTGGAGCTTTGTCACGTCGTTGCCGCCGCCCATGGCGGAATCCGGCTTGCCGCCGCCCTTGCCGCCGGCGATGGCGGTGATGCTGCGGATGATGTCGCCTGCCTTGACGCCCTTCTGAACGGCGTCCTTGCCGCAGACGCACTGGAAGGTGATCTTGTCCCCGTTCACGGAGGCCACGACCGCAACCACATTGCTGCACTTGTCGCGCAGCACGTCGCCGAGCTGACGGAGGGTGTTGGCGTCGCAGTTTTCCTTCGCGCAGGTCACGACCCGCAGGCCCTTCACGTCCTTGCCGCCTCGGAGCATCTCATCCGCGCCGCCGGCGGATTCCTTGGCCTTGTACTGCTCGATGAGGCGCTTGGCCTCGCGCAGCTCGTTTGCCTGCTGCTCGAGCTTCTGGGGCAGGTCCGCGGGGCTTGTCTTGAACATGGCGGCGAGCGTCGTGAGCTCCTCGAGATCGCGGTTCAGGATCTTCATGGTCTCAAGGCCGGTGCTCGCCTCGATGCGGCGCACGCCGGAGGCGACGGAGCCCTCGGACAGGATGTGGAAGGCGCCGGCCTTCGCGGTGTTGTCAAGATGCGTGCCGCCGCAGAGCTCCACGCTCCAGCCGCCCATGTTCACGACGCGCACGACATCGCCGTACTTCTCGCCGAAGAGGGCGGTCGCGCCGGTCTTTTTCGCCTCGTCAATGGGCATCTCCTTCACGTCGATCCCGTAGCCTCTGAGGATGGAGCTGTTCACGATCTGCTCGACCTCTTTGAGCTGTTCGGGCGTCACGGCGGAGAAGTGGGTAAAGTCAAAACGGAGGAAATCGGGCTCCACGAGAGAGCCGGCCTGGTGCACATGGTCGCCCAGGACCTCGCGCAGGGCCTTGTGGAGAAGGTGGGTTGCGCTGTGGGCGCGGCCGATGGCCTCGCGGCGCTCGGGGCAGTAGCTCGCCGTCACCGTGTCGCCGAGCTTAAAGCTGCCGGACTTCACGACGCCGTAGTGCATGATCTTGCCGCCCTTGTTCTTCTGGACGTTGTTGACCTCGAAGACGCTCTCGCCCGCGACGATCTTGCCGTGGTCCGCGACCTGGCCGCCCATCTCGGCGTAGAGGACAGTTTGATCCAGGACAAGAATTCCCTCGGCCCCAGCGCCGAGCTCCTGCTGCAGCTCATCCTCGGAGACGAGGGCGAGGACCCTGGCCTCTGTCTCCTTCTGATCGTAGCCGACGAATCTGGTGTCGGGGATCTCCTTGCCGAACTCGATGCCGGCCCAGCCGAGATCGCCCAGCGCCTCGCGCGCCTTTCTCGCGCGCACGCGCTGCTCCTCCATATAGGCTTTGAAGCCTTCCTCGTCCACGCTCATGCCCTCGTCCTCGCACATCTCGATGGTGAGGTCGATGGGGAAGCCGTAGGTGTCATAGAGCTTGAAGGCGTCCGCGCCGGAGAAGACAGTCTCCCCCTTTGCCTTGTGGGCCTCGAGAAGCTCGCCGAAGATCTTCATGCCGGCGTCGATGGTGCGGGCGAAGTTCTCCTCCTCGGTCTTGACGACGCGGGTGATATACGCCTGCTTCTCGCGCAGCTCTGGATACTGGCACTCGTTTTCGTGGATGACGGTGTCGATGACCTTGTAGAGGAAGGGCTCGTTCACGCCGAGGAGCTTGCCGTGGCGCGCGGCGCGGCGGAGAAGTCTGCGCAGGACGTAGCCGCGCCCCTCGTTCGAGGGGAGTATCCCGTCGCAGATCATGAAGGTGGCGGAGCGGATGTGGTCCGTAATGACGCGCAGCGACACGTCCTTCTTATGGCTCTGGCCGTAGAAAGCGCCGGTCAGCTCGCTCACCTTATGGGTGATGTTCATGACGGTGTCCACATCGAAGAGGGAGTCGACCCCCTGGCACACGACGGCGAGGCGCTCAAGGCCCATGCCGGTGTCGATGTTCTTCTGCTTGAGCTCGGTATAGTTGTTGTTGCCGTCGTTGTCGAACTGGGAGAAGACGTTGTTCCAGACCTCCATGTAGCGGTCGCAGTCGCAGCCGACGGTGCAGTCGGGCTTGCCGCAGCCGTACTCCGGGCCGCGGTCATAGTAGACCTCGGAGCAGGGGCCGCAGGGTCCCGCGCCGTGCTCCCAGAAGTTGTCCTCCTTGCCGAAGCGGAAGATCCGCTCGGCCGGGATGCCGATGTCCTTGTTCCAGATCTCAAAAGCCTCGTCGTCGTCCACGTAGATGGAGGGATAGAGCCTGTCGGGGTCGATGCCGACCCAGTCGGGGGAGGTCAGAAACTCCCAGCACCAGGCGATGGCCTCCTTCTTGAAGTAATCGCCGAAGGAGAAGTTGCCCAGCATCTCAAAATAGGTGCCGTGGCGGGCGGTCTTTCCGATGTTCTCGATGTCGCCGGTGCGGATGCACTTCTGGCAGGTGCAGACGCGGCGGCGGGGCGGCTCCTGCTCGCCTTTGAAGTAGGGCTTCATGGGCGCCATGCCGGAGTTGATGATGAGAAGGCTCGCGTCGTTCTGCGGGATGAGCGAGAAGCTCGGCAGACGGAGGTGCCCTTTGGTCTCAAAAAAGCTCAGAAACATCTCCCGTAGCTGGTTTACGCCGAATTTTTCCATGTATATATCCTCCAAAAATGTGTTAACAAAATAAATTGTGCGTATCGACATGAATCGACAAGCCGTCAAAACGGCCGTTTCGTAGGGGTCGATCCCCTGATCGACCCGCAATGTTACCGCATCGGAAACGTATGGATTAAAGGAAAACAACCGTCCGCACCGTAGGGGCGGGCGTCCTCGACCGCCCGGCGGTACAATGCCGGTTCATGGTTTCGCCTGGGCGCGGAGAAAAACGTCGTTTTCCCCGCGTGAAGGCGAAGCCCGCAGAGCATAATGGAGATATATGGTCAAGGGCTTCAACGCAGTATGGCGCAAATTTTGCCGGGAAGACTTAAAGATTTCTATCAAGGAATAGTATAAGGACAGGCGGGAACGTTTTCGCATCGTAGTACGCGTGTGCCGGGTCGCGGGTTTGCGGGCCGATGAGGGCATCGGCCCCTACGGAAGAGTTTCCTCACCGGTAAAGAAAAAACCTCCGCCCCAGTACAGGGGCGAAGGTCTGATTCGCGGTACCACCCTGATTACAGCGTTCGCTGCATCTCAAGCGCCCTTATCGCGGGCAGACGCCCCGGTCATCCCGGGGAGGCTCGGGAGTGGCTGTCGGGTTCGGACACAGGGCCTTTCAGCATACGGCCCCTCTCTGCGGAATCCTGTACCGACTCTTTCCGTCAAAGCCAATTGCAATATCGTGTTGCATTGTATCAGAAATATAAAAATTGTCAAGGGGCGATCATCGTTTTCTGATTCGGTCAATACCCCCAGGTCATGAGCTTCCATTCCCCGCGGTCTGCGCGGGCAAGCCACCACTGCCAGTCCGTGTATTCCGTGTCCTCGTTCCACGCCGTCATCCCGGCATTCTTTTTAGGAGAATGAAAATCGCTCACAAAGCAGATGACCTCTGTAAACTGTTCCATCGCGTCATTTGCCGCTTCCAGGTCGTTCATCCACGCAAGGTTTTCGGCATTGCACTGCTCATCCGAGGCATAGCGGATGCTGTGCAGCTCACAGCCCTTCCAGGTATCGAATTCCTTCTTTATGAGAGAAATCGCCGCGTCCATGTCTTCCTTCGTATAGAGTGCGGAGCTGCCGTAATCGATTGTGACCCCGCTCTCGGATTTGACGCCGCAGCCCGGCAGAAGAATAATCACAGCCAGCAGACAGGCAACCAGCGTTCTTTTCATAGCTTATGCATTTCTCCGTTTTCTCAAAATCGAGAGTCTGGGCGCGGCCTTCGGCAGCTTCATGCGCAGCTCCATCATCGGGTGGCGGGCATCTTCGAGCCGCTCCCCTTCCGCGTCCGTCATCTCCGTGACGGTGAAGCGGATGGGCTCCCCCGTCGGGGTGAGAAGCTCCAGCTCGTCCCCGGCAAAGAACTTGTTGCGCTGGGTGACGACGGCGTTCCCCTCCTCATCGCAGGACTCCACCACGGCCACGATGTCCGCGCCCGTCTCATAAGTACCCGGGTAATTCTGCCCCGGCTCGCCGCCGAGATAGAAGCCCGTGCAGTAGGGTCTGTGGCTCACCATGTCGGTCTCCCGCACCCAGACATCAGGCACGGGGTCGCCGGCGGCTACGGCGTCGAGCGCGTGGCGGTAGGCGTTTGTCACAACGGCGGCGTAGTAGGCGGATTTCATGCGCCCCTCGATCTTGAAGCTCGAGACCCCGGCCTCCGCGAGATCCTGGAGATGCTCGATCATGCGGAGATCGTTGGAGTTTAAGATATAAGTGCCGCCGTCCTCCACGACGTCAAAGTACTGCCCGGGGCGCTTCTCCTCCATGAGGCTGTACTTCCAGCGGCAGGGCTGGGCACACTCGCCCCGGTTGCCGTCGCGCCCGGTCATGTAGTTTGACAGGAGGCAGCGGCCCGAGAAGGACACGCACATCGCCCCGTGCACAAACGCCTCCAGCCTCAGCTCCGGCGGTGTGTTCGCGCGGATGCTGCGGATCTCATCCAGCGGCAGCTCCCGCGCGAGCACGACGGTGTCCGCACCCATGGCGTAAAGCACGTTCGCCGTCGCGCTGTTCACAACGCCGAGCTGCGTGCTCACATGGAGCTTGACATCCGGCGCAAAGCGCTTTGCCAGGGCGAGCACGCCGAGGTCCGCGATGATGAGGGCGTCCGGCCCCGCCTCGTTCAAAAAGGCGAGATAGTCCGGCAGGCGCTGCAGCTCCTCCTCCCGCGGGAGGGTGTTGCAGGTCACATAGACCTTCCGGCCCAGCTCATGCGCAAGCGCGACGGCCCGCCGCAGCTCCTCCCGGTCGAAGTTCCCGGCGGCGGCGCGAAGGCCGAATTCCTTCCCCGCGAGATACACGGCGTCCGCCCCGTAGCGGAGCGCCATTTCCAGCCGCTCCCAGTCCCCGGCGGGGGCGAGCAGCTCAAAATCGTTACGAATAATTTTGTGAAGCAACAAAGTTATTAAACTCCGTATCGTTTGTAAAGAATCTGTGGACGCCCGCGTCGGTGTCGAGGGCATAGTAGAAATAGTTGGTGTTCTCGGGATAGAGAGCCGCGTAGATGGAGGCGAGGCCCGGGTTGCAGATGGGCGTGGGCGGCAGGCCGCTGCGGATGCGGGTATTGTAGGGATCGTCCTTCTCGAGCATGGCGGCGGTGGGCGCGCCCTCATGGTCGTTGTAGGGGTAGAGGACGGAGGCGTCGATGCCGAGGACGATGCCCGCGTTGAGGCGGTTATAGATGACGGAGGCGATGAGACCGCGCTCCTCGTCGCTGCCGGCCTCCTTCTCGATGAGGGAGGCGACCTTCAGCACATCGTAGATGCTCATGCCGATCTCCTCGGCGCGCGCGACCATCTCGTCGGTGATGCGATGGTTGAAGTTATCGAGCATCTTGTTGATGGCGCTCGCCCCCTGCATCCCGACATAGAACTCATAGGTGTCCGGGAAGAGGAAGCCCTCCAGCCGGTAGGCGCCCTCCCCCTCCGAGAGCTCGAGGAAGTCGTAGTTATACTCCGTATTCTCCGCGTCCTCCATGAGGTCGTTATAGTTGCAGACGCCGTTTTCCTCCAGGCGCATGAAGAGCTGGTGCAGCTTGAAGCCCTCCGGAATGGTCACGACGACGGTGACCGTGGAGGCGGAGCCCGCGCGCATGTTCTGGATCAGGGCGCGGTAGTCGAAGGAGGAGCGCAGCTCATACTCGCCGGGGCTCACCTTCTGGTCTGCGGTGGAGACCTTGCAGAAGAGCGTGAAGAGCCACTTGTACTGGATGAGGCCCGCGTCCTTCAGGATGTCCGCCACATAGTCCATATCCGCGTGGGTGACGCGCTTCGTGCCGATCTTTTTGCCGTTTTCGTCGATTTTGTCCACGGTCTCGGACTCGAAGATGCTGCTCGGCAGGGTGACGACGGCGGTGAAGCTCTCCTTGTTGAGGGCCAGCATATCGCTCGCCGCCATCCAGGCAAGGCAGGCCAGCACGATGCTGACGCAGACGATGAAAGTGAAATACATGAGCCCGCCGAGACAGCCGGAGCGGTATTCATGGCTCTGGCGGACGGGGCGGTAGTCGCGCTCGGACTCTTCATCGCCGGTATAGTTGCGCGTCTCCTTGCCGGAGGCGTCGATGAGCAGCTCGTCCATGGCCTGGAGCGGGGTCTTCTTCGCGCCGCCCGTAGATTTGGGCGCGTCGTCCTCCCCCTGCTTTTTGGGGGAATGGGCCTGTTCGTCATGGATGCGGAAGATCTGATTGATTTTTTCGAGTTCGTCGGGCATGTTCTGCTCCTTATCGTGCGCGGATGAAGAAATCCGCGGGATCGCTGTGACGCATCGGGGATGCGCGTCATAGGATGGCATGAGCGCCGGAAGTGAGCGCTTCCCTCATGAGGAAGGCCCGCCCAGCCCCCGCACGGCGTCACGGGCCGGCGACAGCTTTTGTGCGGAGAAAGGATGCAACCATGTTCTGCAATTCTTGTAACAACAATAACACCCTCTGGCTCATCATCCTCATCATCATTCTCTTCGGCGGCGGCTACGGCAACTGCGGCTGCGGCTGTAACAACGACTGCGGCTGCAACAACAACTGCGGCTGCGGCTGCAACTAAACCTGCAAGGGCCCCCGAACGGGGGCTCTTTTTTGTCAATTGAAAATAAATTTTCAATTGATGCAATACTCGCGCTTATCGCGCGCGCCTTGCGTGAGACGCCGCGCTTGGTCGGCGTGAGGCCTCGCTCTGCTCGGCTTATGGTGTTTTTCCCGCGGCAGAGCTGCGGGAAAAACGAATTTGAAAGGATCGGTCAAGCGCCGATCGTTTCACGGAGAATCCGGTAGAGCTCCGCGTTCTTCTCGTCCACGTCGCGCTCGGCCCCGTCCTTGAGCCAGGGCACGCGTGTCCAGCCGTAATGCTCGCAGGCCATGTCCGCCGTGTGGAGGCAGCGGGCGAGATAGTCCTCCGCCTGCTCGTGGATGTCGGCCGCGGTGTGGTTTTTCTCCTCTCTCCGGCGCATACGGCGTCGGGAGGTCTCAAGATCCACGTCGAGATAGATCACAAGATCCGGCTCCGGAAGGCCCATCTTGTTGTACTCCAGATCCGCAAGCCAGCGGAAGAAGTCCGGCAGCTCGTCGTCCGGCAGCTTGCTGCCCTGGTGGACGGCGTTGGAGGTGGTGTAGCGGTCGGAGAGGATGAGCCCGCCGTTTTCATAGGCCGCGCCCCAGTCGTCCCGATAGGAGGCGAAGCGGTCCACGGCGTAAAAGGCGGAGGCGGTATAGGCGTTCACATCCTCCGGCCTGTGGCCGAAGGCGCCGCCGAGATAGAGGCGGATGAGCGCGCTGCTGTCCTTATCATAGCGGGGAAATACGATGTGATTATACGCAATTTTGTCCTGTTCCATTCGGGCGCAGAGACGGCGGTACTGCGCGGATTTGCCGCTGCCGTCGATCCCTTCGAGAACGATGAGCTTTCCCTTCCCCATGTTGTACTCTTTCCTTTAAGTTATACTTGTGCGAAGACCTCGCCGATCCTGCCGTGGATGGTGAGATCCGCTTCGGCGGGGGTGCTGCTGCGCGTGATGAGCACGAGCTTATCCCCCCGGTAATAGTTGATGAGCCCCGCCGCAGGATAGACCTTGAGCGAGGTGCCGCCCACGATGAGCACATCCGCATTGCGGATATACTGGATGGCGCGCATCATGACGTCGTTATCGAGCGGCTCCTCATAGAGGACGATGTCCGGGCGGATCACGCCGCCGCAGGAACAGCGCGGAACGCCCGCGCCGTGGTTCATGAGATCGGCGTCAAAGCTCCTCCGGCAGCGGGAGCAGTAGGCGCGCCGGATGCTGCCGTGCAGTTCCAGGACGTTTTCGCTTCCCGCGTCCTGGTGCAGCCCGTCGATGTTCTGGGTGATGACGGCCCTGAGCTTCCCCTCCCGCTCCAGCTCCGCAAGGCGTAGGTGGCAGCGGTTCGGCTTTACCCCGTCGATCACCAGCTTTTCCCGGTGGAAGCGGTAGTATTCCTCGGGAAAACGCTCAAAAAACGTGTGGCTCAAAATCGTCTCGGGCGGGTATTTCCACTTCTGGTTGTACAGGCCGTCCACGCTGCGAAAGTCTGGGATCCCGCTCTCGGTGCTGACGCCGGCCCCGCCGAAGAAGACGATGTTGTCGCTCCCGGCGATCCAGTCTCTCAGCTTTGCGATCTTTTCCTCCATGGCGCGCGCCCCCTTTTGTTTTTATATAACCGCCTCGACCGCGGCGAGGATCTCGTCTGCACATTCTTTGCAGGCGTTGAGTGTGATCTCGTTCTCGCGGCGGACGACGAAGCGGTAGGTGTCGTCCGAGCACTTGTCGGACAGATCCACGATGTAGAGCCGTGCGCTGCGGACGGCGGCCATGGCAAGCTCCGCCGCCTCGCCGAGATAGTGCAGGGCGTCCTTCGGGCAGAGGGCGCAGAGCTCCTTCATGAGCTCGAGCGCCTGGCCCATCATGTTGATGACCTCGGCCGCGATGGCGGCGGCGGGCTGGCGGGCTGCCTCGATCTCGCGCTCGCCGCCCTCCTTCATCGCGCGGCGCAGGGGTGCGCGGCACTTCACATCCTCGTCGATGAGGTGGACCATGTAGCCGCGCAGGATCTCAGCATTGCGGGCGATGTATGTGACACGCTCGTGCTCCGGCTGCCCCTTCTGCGTGAGGCCTGCCGCGCGCTCCAAAAGCGACGCCGCGAGCGCCGCAGTCATGGCGGCGGCGCTGCCGGTCTCGAGCTTTGACTCAGGGTTTGCAAAATCCCGCGTCAGCTCGTCGGCGTTTTTCTGCTTGAAAATTTCGATCTTGATCCCGTCCGCCATGTCTGCACTCCCTTTAATCTCGATTGAATTCCCGCAAACGCAGGCCCTCGTTTTTCTGCAGGGCCCAGTTGACGCACCAGTCGGACGTGAAGAGCAGGAGGTTGTTGCCCTTGAAGTCCTGCACCCATTTGGTGTCGCTCGTGAGATTCAGGTCCTGGATGCGGATATCCTCGTTCTCCACCCAGCGCACCAGCTCATAGGGCATGGAGCGGCGGCGGATCTCCACCCCGTACTCCGTGCGCAGTCGGTACTCCAGCACCTCGAACTGCAAAACACCGACGACGCCGACAATGACCTCCTCCACGCCGGTATACGGCTCGTGAAAGATCTGGATGGCGCCCTCCTGCGCGATCTGCATGATGCCCTTTTCAAACTGCTTGCGCTTCATGGTGTCGATACGCTCCACGCCCGCGAAATGCTCGGGCGCGAAGGTGGGGATGCCCTCAAAGCAGACGTCCATGCCCTTCTCGCAGATGGTGTCCCCGATGGAGAAGATGCCGGGGTCAAAGACGCCGATGATGTCCCCGGCGTAGGCTTCGTCGATGATGGCGCGGTCCTGGGCCATGAGCTGCTGCGGCTGGGCAAGGCGCAGGGCCTTGCCCGCCTGGACATGGTAATATTCCCTATCCCGCTCAAAGCGGCCCGAGCAAATGCGCATGAAGGCGATGCGGTCCCGGTGGGCCTTGTTCATGTTGGCCTGGATCTTGAAGACGAAGGCTGTAAAGCGCGCATCCATGGGGTCCACGATATCGTCCCCGGAAATGCGCGGCAGGGGCGGCATGGTCATCTTCAAAAAGCTCTCGAGAAACGGCTCCACGCCGAAGTTATTGAGGGCCGAGCCGAAGAACACGGGGCTGAGTCTCCCCTTGCGCACCTCGTCGATATCGAATTCATAGCCCGCGCCGTCCAGAAGCTCGATATCATCGGCAAGCTGGTTTCGGAGCTTCGGGCCGATGAGCTCGTCCAGCTTCTCGGTCTCCTCCAGCCTGCACGCGATGGCGCGGATCTTATTCTGGCCGCGGTGAAACTCGTTGAAGGCGAGGATCTCCCGCCGCTCTCTGTCGTAGACGCCTTTGAAATCCTGCCCGCAGCCGATGGGCCAGTTCATGGGATAGGTCCCGATGCCGAACTCCGTCTCCAGCTCCTCCATGAGATCGTAGGGGCTCCTCGCCTCCCGGTCCAGCTTGTTGATGAAGGTGAAGATGGGGATGTGGCGCATGGCGCAGATCTTGAAGAGCTTTCTCGTCTGCGGCTCGATGCCCTTGGCGGCGTCGATGACCATGACGGCGGAGTCCGCCGCCATCAGGGTGCGGTAGGTATCCTCGGAGAAATCCTGGTGGCCCGGGGTGTCGAGGATGTTGATGCAGTAGCCCTCATACTCAAACTGCATGACGGAGGAGGTGATGGAGATGCCGCGCTGCTTCTCCAGTTCCATCCAGTCCGAGACGGCGTGCCGCGCGGTAGCCTTGCCCTTGACAGAGCCCGCGAGCTGGATCGCCCCGCCGTAGAGGAGCAGCTTTTCGGTCAGCGTGGTCTTGCCCGCGTCAGGGTGCGAGATGATGGCAAAGGTCCTGCGTCTTTCGATTTCTTTTTTGTAATCCGGCATATGAAACTTCCTCACATAATTCTTGACGCTATATTATATCCGCTGGAAGGAAAAAAGTAAAGTTTTTCTTGCGGGGGCGGGCCGGAGGCGGAGCGCTTCGTGACAGCAAGCTCCCGCGCCTTGTCCAGATTCGGGGATGTGAACCTCGCCGCGCGAGGTTTTCGGGCGGATAATATCCGCCTACGCTGTGGTCAGGCGTCTTGCCTTTCCTACTTTCTTATTGAAACAAATCCCCGGCTGTGGTAAAATCAACACGATTTCAACACGAATATGATACAGGAGCTGCTATGGAATATAAAATGTGTGTGCCCTGCCTGCTGGGGCTGGAAGGTCCGATCGCGGACGAGCTCAGACGGCTCGAGATTCCGGGCGTCGCCTCCGAAAACGGGCGCGTGTACTTTACCGGCTCTGACGCAGAGCTGGCCCGCGCCAACATCTGCCTGCGCATCGGGGAGCGGGTGCTGATCGAGCTCGGGACCTTTGAGGCCAGGAGCTTTGACGAGCTCTTCGAGGGCACGAAGGCCCTCCCCTGGGAGCGCATCATCCCCAAAGACGGCGCCTTTCCCGTCAAGGGCTACAGCCTCAACTCCCAGCTCTTCTCCGTGTCCGACTGCCAGAAGATCATCAAAAAGGCCGTGGTTGAGCGGCTCAAGTCCGTGTACCATATCGACTGGTTTCAGGAGAGCGGTGCCCTCTATCAGATCCAGTTTTCCATCATGAAGGACAGGGTCTCCCTCTGCATCGACACGTCCGGCGACGGGCTCCACAAGCGCGGCTACCGCCCGGCACACAACGCGGCCCCCCTCAAGGAGACCATGGCCGCCGCGATGGTCACGCTCTCGCGCTACCGGGGGCGGGACGATTTCTGCGACCCCTTCTGCGGCAGCGGCACCATCCCCATCGAGGCGGCGCTGATCGCGAAAAACCGCGCCCCGGGCCTTGACCGCGGCTTCACGGCGCAGTCCTGGCAGAGCATCCCCCAGAGCGTCTGGGAGGATGAGCGTGAGCGTGCCCGAGCCCGCGAGTACCACGGGGAGTACCGCATCCTCGGCTCCGACATCGACCCGAAGGCCGTCGCCATCGCAAGGGAGAATGCAGAGCGCGCGGGCGTTTCGGACACGGTGCGCTTTGAGGTCGCGGACGCCATGCGCTTTGACCGGGAGACCGCGCGCGGCGTCATCGTCACAAATCCCCCCTACGGCGAGCGCATCCTGGAAAAGCAGGTGGCGGAAACGCTCTACCGCGGCTTCGGCAAGGCCCTCTCCGCCTGCCCGAACTGGCAGCTCTATCTGCTCTCCTCCCACACGGAGTTTGAGCGCTGCTTCGGCAGGCCCGCCGACAAAAAGCGCAAGCTCTACAACGGCATGATCAAGTGCGACCTCTACATGTACTTTAAATAATTTGTCGCCGCCTCCCCCCCTCGCGCCTGCCCCGGTCACAAAAAATTCAAAAAGTTCCCGCTCTTTTTTCCCAACAACCTCTTGCAAATTTAGAAAAGTGTGGTATAGTATGCATCGTTAGCACTCAGGGTGTTTGAGTGCTAACGATGTTGATTTTTGTAATAAAACAATTGGAGGTATATAAGCAATGAAACTCAAACCCTTGGCAGACAGAGTTGTACTGAAGCAGAACAAGGCCGAAGAGCGCACCGCTTCCGGCATCTTCCTCACCTCCTCCGCGCAGGAGAAGCCTGAGGTGTACGAGGTCGTCGAGGTCGGCCCCGGCGGCATGGTAGACGGCAACGAGGTCAAGATGATTGTCACCCCCGGCCAGAGCGTTCTCGTCGGCAAGTACAGCGGCAGCAAGGTCAAGCTCGAGGATGAGGAGTACACCATCGTCCGCCAGTCCGATATCCTGGCTGTGATCGAGTAAAATTTTTTCGGAGGTTAAGATATTATGGCTAAGCAGATTATTTACGGCGAAGAAGCAAGAAAAGCAATCGAGCGCGGCGTGAACCAGCTCGCCGATACGGTCAAGATCACCCTCGGCCCCAAGGGGCGCAACGTGGTCCTCGACAAGAAGTTCGGCTCTCCCCTGATCACCAATGACGGCGTCACCATCGCCAAGGAGATCGAGCTTGAGGACGCTTTTGAGAATATGGGCGCGCAGCTCATCAAGGAAGTCTCCACCAAGACCAACGACGTCGCGGGCGACGGCACCACCACCGCCACCGTCCTCGCCCAGGCCATGATCGGCGAGGGGCTCAAAAATCTCGCCGCGGGCGCAAACCCCATGGTCATGAAGAAGGGCATCCAGAAGGCCGCCGAGGCCGCCGTCGGCGCGATGAAGGGCATCTCCCAGCCCGTGTCCGGCTCCAAGGACATCGCCCGCGTCGGCACCATCTCCTCCGGCGATGAGCACATCGGCGCGCTCATTTCCGAGGCCATGGAGAAGGTCAGCCAGAACGGTGTCATCACACTTGAGGAGAGCAAGACCGCCGAGACCTACAGCGAAGTGGTCGAGGGTATGCAGTTTGACCGCGGCTATCTCTCCCCCTACATGGTCACCGATACCGACAAGATGGAAGCCGTCATCGACGACGCGCTCATCCTCATCACCGACAAGAAGATCTCCAATATTCAGGACATTCTGCCCCTGCTTGAGCAGATCGTCAAGGCCGGCCGGAAGCTGCTGATCGTGGCCGAGGATGTCGAGGGCGAGGCCCTTGCCACCATCGTTCTCAACAAGCTGCGCGGCACCTTCACCTGCATCTGCGTCAAGGCCCCCGGCTTCGGCGACAGGCGCAAGGAAATGCTCCAGGATATCGCAATCCTCACCGGCGGTCAGGTCATCTCCTCCGACGTGGGCATGGAGCTCAAGGACGCCGACATCAACATGCTCGGCCAGGCGCACCAGGTCAAGGTCACGAAGGAGAACACCGTCATCGTCGACGGCGCAGGCGACGCTTCCGAGATCCGCGCCCGCGTCCAGCAGATCGAGCGCCAGATCGACACCACCACCTCCGACTACGACCGCGAGAAGCTCCAGGAGCGCCTTGCAAAGCTCTCCGGCGGTGTTGCCGTCATCAAGGTCGGCGCCGCAACCGAGACCGAGATGAAGGAGAAGAAGCTGCGCATCGAGGACGCCCTGAACGCCACCCGCGCCGCAGTTGCAGAGGGCATCGTCCCCGGCGGCGGCACCGCCTACGTCGTGGCTGCGAAGGCTGCCGACAAGCTCACCGCCACGCTTGAGGGCGACGAGAAGACCGGCGCCGCGCTCGTCGCGAAGGCCCTGCGCGCCCCCATCATGCAGATCGCGGCCAACGCCGGCATGGAGGGCGCCGTGATCCTCAATAACGTCTACGGCAGCAGCGATACCAACTACGGCTACGACGCCGCCGGCGATCAGTATGGCGACATGCTGGCACTCGGCATCGTGGACCCGACCAAGGTCTGCCGCAGCGCGCTCGAGAACGCCGCCTCCGTCGCCTCCATGGTCCTCACCACCGAGAGCCTCGTGGCCGACATCCCGGAAAAGAATCCCCCCATGCCCGCAGCTCCCGACGCCATGGGCGGAATGTATTAAACGCTAACTTTTTAGGCTATTAAGTCAGCGCTTTTCGCACATTTATAAATTTATTTGTATTTTTTAGAACGATTTGGAAATAGCTTACGCAGAGCTTACGCATTATTAAAAGAAAAGCGCCTTTTTGCATGACAGAGAAAGCGGACAATTTGTCTCATAATTGTCTGCTTTCTTTTTTGTTTATTCATGAGTATACAGCTAAACAAAACCATAAAAAGGAGGTTAACATGTCTTGTCTCGAAAGGTTTTTGTGGACCAAGCTACCACGCTCAGTGGTTCCCGCTTGTAAGGGTATCCTCAGCCATTGGGCTCATCTTGCTGCTCGCGCCGCCTTCCGGAAAGGCATTGCCTCCTATTGCGGTCATCGGAATCCTGTTGAGCCGGGGACCTGGGCCGGCGGCATCGTCGGTCTGAAGAGCATTCTCGGAGTGAAAAAGCGTGAACAGGCTCTCGATATTCTCCGGCAGCTCTCAGACCTTGAGTATCTCAACTTTGAGCTGGACACTAAAACGAAGCTACTGACATATCGCATCACAGATTATGAGCAGGATTACTGCGGCGCTCCCTGTGATTCCGGCGCTGTGTATGCAACACCCGGCTATGGCTTTCTTTGTGTCCCCCGATCCATTACGGAAAGACTTGTAGCTCAAAATTATATATTCAATGAAGCTGACGCATGGCTGGATCTCTGGTGCCACACCGTATCGATGGATCCGCACAATGCGTTTTCATTTTTTGCTCCGGTTTGCCAGTACGGCAAAACCGGAGTTTTTTTGACTCTGGAAAACCTGGGACAGCGCTGGCGCTGGGAAAAGACCAAGGTATGGAGATTCCTGCAAAAGCATAGGGATGTCTTCACTCTGTACCGGCTCCCCGGCTCATTAGGCTGTCTCGTTTTCAATACATCCTATCCCTGTGATACAGGCGTCTCCCTGCCCAGCGATGAGCAGATCGCCGATGTGCTTGACAAGATCAGAGAATACTCCGCCGATGTTGTCAGGCATGAAGGTCAGCGTGAGCATCTAAGTCGTATGGTCGTTTGGTACAGTCGCCGCTATCTGCTTTCTGTCGGCCTCCTTGCGAAGCAAATTCGACACAATAATCGCGTTGCACTTTTCTCTTCTTTTAAACGCGCGTATCTTTCTCATTGTTGGATTTGGAAGAATTGTAATTATGACTGC
>CADBCV010000002.1 GCA_902793285.1 Oscillospiraceae bacterium | reverse complement strand
ATGCACTGCTCCGCCAACACCGACATGAACGGCGAGAACACCGCCATCTTCTTCGGCCTCTCCGGCACCGGCAAGACCACCCTCTCCACCGACCCGAAGCGCCTTCTCATCGGCGACGACGAGCACGGCTGGGACGACAACGGCGTCTTCAACTTTGAGGGCGGCTGCTACGCCAAGGTCATCAATCTCGACAAGGACTCCGAGCCCGACATCTACAACGCCATCAAGCGCGACGCTCTGCTTGAGAACGTCACCGTCGATGCAAACGGCAAGATCGACTTTGCCGACAAGTCCGTCACCGAGAACACCCGCGTCTCCTACCCCATCGAGCACATCGAGAAGATCGTCAAGAACGTCCACCCCGTCTCCTCCGGCCCGGATGCCCAGAACGTCATCTTCCTCTCCGCCGACGCCTTCGGCGTGCTGCCTCCCGTCAGCATCCTGACCCCGGAGCAGACCAAGTACTACTTCCTGTCCGGCTTCACCGCGAAGCTCGCCGGCACCGAGCGCGGCATCACCGAGCCCACCCCCACCTTCTCCGCCTGCTTCGGCCAGGCTTTCCTCGAGCTGCACCCCACCAAGTACGCGGAAGAGCTCGTCAAGAAGATGGAGAAGAGCGGCGCGAAGGCTTATCTCGTGAACACCGGCTGGAACGGCACCGGCAAGCGCATCTCCATCAAGGACACCCGCGGCATCATCGACGCCATCCTCAACGGCGACATCAAGGGCGCCCCCACCAAGACCATCCCCTACTTCAACTTTGAGGTTCCCACCGAGCTCAAGGGCGTTGACACCGGCATCCTCGATCCCCGCGACACCTATGCCGATCCCGCCGAGTGGGACGCCAAGGCCAAGGATCTGGCCGCCCGCTTCATCAAGAACTTCGTCAAGTACGAGTCCAACGAGGCCGGCAAGGCTCTCGTCGCCGCGGGTCCCCAGCTCTGATTTCCGAACACAGATTTATACGCAGTCCGAGGGATCTGTGAAAAAAGCCGGTACGAACCCGTAAGGGAGGTCCCGGCAGCACCAGGCATCCATTGAAGACAATGTACGGCGAAATCGTAGCATGATACGAAATCGCCGTACATTTTTTGCATATAGATTTCTTTTACCGCGCGGGAGGGGCAAGCCCCTCCCCTACGATTGCCGGGGCCTTTTCACAGCCCCCTTCTTTTTTTGCGGTTTTTTTGCATTTTCCTATTGTCATATCCTCAAATTTTCTGTATTATAGAGTGGACGCCATACTACAACTTTGGGGTTTATGCCCTTCTCTATACGGTGAGAAAGATGAACGTGTTTTTGGATTTCTTCCGGCAGAAGGTCCCGAAAAGCGGCGGAGAGACGCCCTTCTATTACCAGCAGTCCGTCAAACTCAACGACTGGATGCTCGCGATTTATTTCATTGTGTCCTGCTTTGCGCTCTCGGCGGCGATGGGAAAGTTCTGCTGGCCGCCCGCGGTGTTTCTCGCGGTGCTGCTGCTCAAATATTATTTTTCCCCCAAGCTCTCCGTGCGGCTCAATCTGCTGCTGTGCGCGCTTTTGATCTCCGCCTGGTGCAGCTGGTATGTGCTCACCTTCGGGTGGGATCTCGGCGGGCAGCACCTTCTGATCGTGCTGATCGTGCTGGTGTTCTTCTGCCTGTATGAGCCACCCCTCACGAAGCTGAGCTACTTTCTGCTGATCCTCGCGATGCGCCTCATGCTCTTCAATTATTCAAACACCCACGCGCCGCGTGTGCCGGTGCAGGGGCTCTATGCGTTCCTGCTCCAGGCCGTGAACAGCGCGTCCATGTTCCTGATCCTTGCCGGCTGCTGCATCGTCTACAGCAGCAACCTCCAGGAGACGGAGCGCCTGCTTCTCCTGCACAATGAGCAGCTCCAGGTCCAGGCGGAGACGGACCCGCTTACAAAGCTCGTCAACCGCCGGGGGCTGATCGACATCATGTCCCGCTTCGTCCGCAAGAATCCCGAGGCGCTCTACTGCGTCGCCATCGCGGACATCGACTTTTTCAAAAACGTCAACGACACCTACGGCCACAACTGCGGCGACTATACGCTGCAAAAGCTCTCGAGCCTGTTTCTGGAGTTTTCGCAGGGCCAGTACTCCGTGGGTCGCTGGGGCGGCGAGGAGTTTTGCTTCTTCTTCCCCGACGTGAATATCGACGACGCGAGCCTCATCATGAACGATCTCATGCTCGTGGTGCGGAAGATGGAGCTCGAGTATGAGGGGCATCCCTTCCGCATCACGCTCACCGTCGGCATCGAGGAGAACGACTACCGCTCCCCGCTCAAGGAGCTCATCGAGAGCGCGGACCGCAAGCTCTACCACGGCAAACAGAACGGCCGCGACCAGATCGTGTTCTGAGCGCCGCGCGGCGGGTTCAGCGTTTTGCCCCGCGCCCGGGCGAATGCGTGAACCGACATGGTACGAATTCGCCGGGGCAATCCATTTGTATTACCTTTCAGTGCCGGGTCGATGTGGGCATCGACCCCTACGGTGGGGACGGAAATTGTACCGTAACACGCACGTTTTCGATATGTTGACATCTCGGGCGGCTGATAGCCGCCCGCCGCAGCCCCCTCGCTGTCATCCTGAGCGTCAGCGAAGGATCTCCCGGTAAACCACGGGATTCTTCGTCGCGGAGCTCCTCAGAATGACAGCTATCAACGGCGCCCCGTCCGCTCCGTAGGGGAGGGGCTTGCCCCTCCCGGCTGCAGAAGATACCAAAATAAAGCAATGTACGGCGAAATCGTAGCATGATACGAAATCGCCGTACATTTTTACATGTTGGATGATTTTCCCGCACGGGAGGGGCAAGCCCCTCCCCTACGGCGTTGGAATCTGTTTTTCTCTCAAGGCTTGTCTCGTCCCGCCCGGGGTCATTTCTTTTTAAACACCCATTTTTTCTGGATGAAGTAGCTGATGACAAAGAGCGCGGTGTCCACCGCGATTTTCACGAGGGAGGCGAGGACGGGGGATGCGAGCTGGAGGGCGTCCACAAGGCCGGTCAGCACCACGAGGGAGATGAGCGTCTGCGGCACGCAGAGGCAGTAATACTTAGCGCAGGCCCGCCAGTACCCCTCCTTATTCTGGAAGACATAGAAGTTATTCATGTTGAAATTGAAGAGCGAGGAGAGGACGCGCGCCCCGGTCTGGGAGACGGCCGAGGCCGCCGCAAGCCCGAGATGCCCGGCGAGCAGGCCGCGGCCCAGAAGATACAGGCCGTTATCCAGCACCCAGGAGAGCAGCGCGCTCACGGTGTAGCGAAAGCCGGAGCCCGTCACAAGAAAGCGGAGCATGACCTTCGTGATGCGCAGGGAGTCCCTCACCGCGTTATAGTGGGAGCTGTAATCGTCCGGGTCATAGACCGTGGCGATGGGCTGCTCCAGAAACGGGATCGCGAGGCGCTTCATATAGAGGAGCATGTTGGTCTCGTACTCAAAGCGCTCCCCCTCGATCTCGCAGAAGGTCTCAAGATACTGCGCCGGGATGGCGCGCAGGCCGGTCTGCGTGTCGGAGAGGCGGATGCCGAAGAGGACGCGGAAGAAGCGGGAGGTGGTCTTGTTCCCCGCGACGGAGCGCGGCGGGATGCCAGGGAGATCAAAGTTCCGGCAGCCGAGCACCACGGAATCCCCGTGCGCGAGCATTTTCTGCCCGCAGGCGATGATATCCTCCGTGAGGTGCTGGCCGTCGCCATCGATGGTGATGACGCCGCGAAGCGCCGGGAACTTATCCCGCGCGCAGGCGAAGGCCGTCTTGAGCGCGCGGCCCTTGCCCCGGTTTCTCTCGTGAGTCAGCACCGTGCATTCCGAATGCCGCGCCGCCTCGTCAAAGAAGTGCCGGTTCTCGGCTTTGCTCCCGTCGTCCACGATGATGATGTGCTGAAAGCCTGCCTGTATGAGCCCCTCGACCACCTTTTCAAATTTGGTGTCCGGGTCCAGGGACGGCAGCACGATGCCCATGCACTGCCGGCAGTCCAAATCATTGCTCATGCGAAATCCCCTCTGCGCCCCGTCAGTTTACAACGAGGGCCAGCGCCGAGTACCCGTCGTCAAACACGATGACGCTCAGGTCGATGCTGTCCGTAACCTCGCCCTTGCCGTAGGTATAGGTGTCGGCCACCGCGTTCACATGGCAGTCATAGAGCCCGTCCGTGAGCGGCAGCGCGTACTGGAAGCTGTAGTCCGTGATCTGGACGGAGCTTGTGTGGGCCCAGCCCAGCCCGTCCAGCGCCGCCTGGGCGCGCTTGTCGATGTCGGAGCCGGGGACGATATAGGGCTTGAGATTGTTCAGCGCCGTCATACTGTCCCCCGCGCCGGAGCGGAAGATGAGGTAATTGCGCGTAAAGGGCTCCATCAGCGCCATGAGTCGCTCCCGTGTCGCGGGGTCCGGGGGGGTGATAAACTGGTAGTCGCCGGCGTTCTCGTCGATCTGGACGGGATTGCCCGCCTCGTCCCGGATCTCCGTGGTCACCGCGCCGATGGCGTTGTCGTAGCGGTAGGTGACCTTGGTGGGAAGCTCGGGCAGGAGGTCATAGTACGGCTCATAGATATCATAGTGTATGCCGTCCTCGATGATATAGCTCTCATCGAGATCGACGCCGTTGATGCTCACGCTGTAGCTCGCGGGCACGGTGACCTCCACGGAGTTATAGAGATTCGTGAAGTCATAGTGATCCTCGCTCAGCTTCCAGGGGGTGATGCCCCACTCGAGGATGCCGGGGAGGAACTTTTTCACGAGCGGCCAGGGCATCTGGCTCTGATCCACCTTGCCGCGGTAGCCCGTATCCTCCACGATCGTCATGTCGCCGATCTCACGCCCGCTGCAGCGCAGGCTGTAGCTCATGCCCTGCTGCTCGTTCACGCCGCTCTTGCGCACGGCGGTGACGCCGGCCTTGAGCTTGTCCTGCACGAAGGCGCGGATCTCCTCGTCGCTCTGCATCTCATGGGGCATGGCGGCGACGGCCCGCGCGATCCCGTCGTTCCACTGGTCGCGGTTGACCGTCTCAAGATAGGCGTCCACCGCCTTGGCAGGTCTTGAAAGCTCATACTGCTCGGCGTAGTCGCTCACCCGTGAAAGCCATGTGACGCCCACGAAGGCGATCAGCGCTCCGTACGAGATGAGGATCAGCGTATAGGCAAATTTTCCAAGCAGGCCCTTTTTCCGTCTGTTCATGGCGGCCATCTCTCTTTCTTTCTCCTGCCCGGCGGCAGCAGTCTTATCTTGCTTATCAGTAAAATTCCAGGATCAGGGCGCGGTAATCGTCGTTTTTCTCGCGCACGATGACGCGCATATTGCTGACGCTCTCCGTCTCGCCCTTGGAGGCTTCAAAGGTCCTCGCGACGGAGGTGATATCGCAGATATAGAAATTGTCCCCCAGCGCGAGCGCCCCGTTTAACTGCGCGGAGTCGATCGTGACGGAGTCGGTGTGGGCCCAGCTCAGGCCGTCCTTCGCCTTCTCCATCCGCACGTCCAGATCGGAGCCGTGCAGGAGATAGGGCTGGAGGCGCTGGTAGCCGTAGGTCGGGTCCACCGCGCCGGAGGTGTAGCGCAGATAGCGGTCGATAAAGCCCGCGGTGAACTTGCTGAGGCGCTCCAGCTTCTCGGGTGTGACGGGCTTGATGAACTGGGCGTCGCTCTTGGTCGGGTCGAGGGGGAAGACCTCCCCGTTCTCGTCGAGGATCACGGGCTCGATGGTGCCGATCACGTTGTCGAACTGATAGCGCTGCTTCTTCGGCAGGCCGTCATAGCGGACATAGTAGTCCCGCAGCACGTCATAGGGGATGCCGTCCTCCACGATGTAGTCTGGCGAGAGCTTCACGCCGTTGAGCATAACGCTGTAATTGCGGGGCACCGCGACGCTCACGGAGCTGTAGAGGCCGTTGAAGTCAAAGGTCTCGCTCTCGACGCGCCAGGGCCGGATGCTCCACGGCAGAAGACGCCAGGGGAAGGCCGCGGTGTCGATCCGGCTCTCGTAGTTGTCCTCCTCCGCGAGGGTGACGGTGCCGAACTCGTTGCCGTTGCAGCGCAGGGCATAGACCGCGCGGCCCTCTCCCCCGCCGCCCTTTCGCAGATAGCTCACCCCGCCGGAGAGCATGTTCCGCACATGCTCGGCCACCTCTTCATCGGACTGGACCTCGTGCGGCATGGCCTTGACCGTGTCCGCGATGCCCTCATCCCAGAGGTTTTGGCTGAGCGCCGCGACATACTCGTCCATGGTATGGGTGGGCCGGGAGAGCTCATACTCCTCCGCGTATACCCAGACCCTGTCGAGACAGTAGCGCGCGCCATAGCCCAGAAGCAGGCACCACGCAAGCAGGAAAGCCGAATAGAGGAGCTTAGCTAAGCGCCTTTTTTTCTTCGCCATAAGCGTATGTTTCCAATCTTACTTAAACAAAAATGCGTTGGGGAGCGGACGGGGGTTGCCGCCCTCGGCGGAGCAGCTGTTGACATAGCGCCCCTCATAGTACATGACCGTGGAGGAGCCGCCGTCCATGTTGCAGGCGTTGATGGCCCCGTAGCTGAGCAGCAGGTCCACCATGTCCTGATAGGTCGCGCCGATGGAATGGACCTGGCGTCCGTCGATGACGAGCATGATGATCGCGCCGTCCGCGCGCTGGGCGATGGCGGTGCGGGGGTTTACGCTGCTCGTGAGATATTCGGGATCGGTGGGGACGCCGTTCGAGATGAGGATCGGGCCGAAGGAGACGGCGTGGACGATGTTATTGGCCACGCAGTCGTCGTATGTATAGAAGCCGACATGCAGAAATCCGTCCGTGTCAAGTCCGGCGAAGCCCTCCGTCACGCCGGCGTTCTGGTTGTAGCAGACGCCGTCAATGATGGTGAGACCCTCAGGCATACCGCCGAGACCGCCGCCGCCGTCGTCCTTGAAGCCGCCGGCGTTGATGCCGCCGATGGCGTCATATTTCTGCACAAGCTGCTCGAGCGTGAGGCCGACGCCGCCGTAGCTGTCCGGCATCCCGACAAAGACGCGCTTCGGGTCCAGGATCACCGTCATGTAGCCGAGATAGCCGTTGCCCTTGACTTCGGTAAAGATGATGCCGTCCCCGTCCTCATCCACGAGGCCGTAGGCGTCGGGCCTGGGGCCGAGTTCCTCCTCGGGCTTCTGCTCCACAGGCTCGGTCTGGTTTGCGGCGATGACGATGAGGTCCTTGTTCGTGGCGATATCGGTCTCCATCTTTTTCCGGGTGCGCACCGCGTCGAGCTCCTCCGCGGTCATGAAGATCTGCGGCACGAAGCGGAAGCGCCGCGTCTCATCCATCGTGCTGATGAACAGATCCCGCAGCGCGGGCGACGGCCCCTTGAGGATGACATACTCAAGCCCCAGCAGGCCGCAGCCGACGACCAGCACCGTCACGATGATGAAGCCGGCCAGCCTGTCCCAGAAGCGGCGGGCCTTGAGACGCCGGCGCAGCTTTTTCTTCTTTTTGAGGGAGACTTCCCCGCCGCTGTCCTTTTCGATCGAATTCTGATTATTCACAATGACACCTTCGCATAGCGTATTTTTGGTCAGGTTATTTACATAACACCTCACAGTACTCCGCTATTGTATCATAAGCGACCTGCCATGACAAGCGGATTTTGTTGGATTCTGTAAAAAGCCCCCCGGTTTTTTTGACACGCGGGCTTGCGGGCGGCGACATTTTTGCATTGTGGGACGATTGTACCGGGTCGTGCCCTTGCCTGTCTCCGTAGGGGTCGATCCCCAGATCGACCCGAAACGTCACGGCATCGGAATCGTGCGTATCAAGGGCAGAACGTCCGACCATTCCGTAGGGGCGGGCGTCCCCGACCGCCCGGCGGCACACTGTAACAATCAAAAAACAAAGTACGGCGAAATCGCAGCATGATTACGAAATCGCCGTACATTGTTCGCGTGTTGGATTTGGCCGCCGCGCGGGAGGGGCAAGCCCCTCCCCTACTAGCTTATAACACCGTAAACTTCACATGTCATCCTCCTGAAGGGCATAGAGCTTCTAAGCAAGCCGCAAAGAATCTCTAATGTTCGCGCAAGCGAAGGATCCCCCGGTTGTCTACGGGATTCTTCGTCGCTTCGCTCCTCAGAATGACATGAAGTTTTCGTTGATAACATCCCCTACGGTGACAGGGTGACTTTTATCCATCACGGTACGCCTGTGCCGAATCGCAGGCTTCGGGCCGATGAGGGCATCGGCCCCTACGACGGGCGGGATATCCGTCTCTTCCCCTCAAGGGGAAGCCATTCTCTCTCCCCCGTCTCAGTGGTCGAAGTGGGCGGAGACCTTTTTCATGAGCGCGATGATGGGCAGGTGCTGGGGACATACCCCCTCGCACTGGCCGCAGGCGATGCAGTCGCCGGCCCTGCCGAAGCTCTGGGTCAGGTTTTCGTAATTTGTGAAATTGATGGTCCAGCCCTTCTCCTCCAGATCCTCGCGCATGTCCTCGTTATAGAGCGAGAAGTACTTCGGGATGGGGATCTGCATGGGGCAGCCGTCCGTGCAGTAGGAGCAGCCGGTGCAGGGGACGGCGATCTGGCCGTTGATCATGTCGGCGGTCTTGTGCGTGAGGGCGATCTCCGCCTCGGTAAGGGGTTTGAAGTTTTCCATATAGCTCACGTTGTCCTGCATCTGCTCAAGGGTGCTCATGCCGGAGAGGACGACCATCACGTTCTCCTGCGTGGCGGCAAAGCGGATAGCCCAGGACGGGATGGAGAGCGCCGGCTCCGCCGCCTTCATGAGCGCCTCCGCCGCGGCGGGGACTTTTGCGAGCGTGCCGCCCTTGACAGGTTCCATCACGACGACGGGCTTGCCGTGTTTCACCGCGGTCTCGTACACCGCGCGGGACTGGACCCACTCGCTCTCCCAGTCGAGATAGTTGAGCTGGATCTGCACGAACTCCATCTCCGGGTGCCTGGTCAGGATCTCATCGAGAAGCTCGGGCGTGTCGTGGAAAGAGAAGCCCGCGTGCTTCACAAGCCCCCGGGCCTTCTTCTCCAGAAGCCAGTTGAAGCAGTCATACTTCTCATACTTCGGGTAGCTGCCGGCTTCAATGCCGTGCAGGAGGTAGAAGTCGAAGTAGCCCGCGCCGGTCTGTTCAAGCTGCTCGTTGAAGACCCTGTCGCGATCCTCGAGAGAGTTGAAGAAGGCGCTGTGCAGCTTTGTGGCGAGGGTGAAACTCTCGCGGGGGTAGCGGTCCACGAGGGCCTCCTTCGCAACGCGCTGGCTGGCAAAGCCGTTATACATGATGGCGGTGTCAAAATAGGTAAAGCCCCGGCTCATGAAAAGGTCCACCATCCGCTTGACCTGTTCGACGTCTACGCTCGCGTCGTCGTTCGGATCGAGCAGCGGAAGGCGCATGAGGCCGAAGCCGAGTTTCTTCGCAGGTTTCATCGTGTTTCCTCCTTCGTATAATGGGCTTGAATGCAAAATCTGACGCTGTGTCAGAATACAGTATAGCATAGCCCGCCGCCCCCTGTCAATGCGGGGCCGGGGGTTTTTGCGCGGCGGCCCGGGCGCGGGCGGGGCGCGAATGTGTTGGAACTTTTGTCAGAACTCTCCGGATAATTGCATAAACCGCTTCAAAAGGAATAGTAACGATTCAGTCCAAGCGTGTCATCCTGAACGCAAGTGAAGGATCTCGTAGAATAACGCGAAAAACGACGGGATTCTTCGGAACAAAGTTCCTCAGAATGACACAGACTGAATAGTTACAAGGAATAAAAAATCGCCGATTCTTTTTAGAAATCGACGATTATCTGGTCGGAGTGCGGGGATTTGAACCCCGGGCCTCTTGGTCCCGAATTAAAGAACAATCGTTAAAAATTGTTATTTATCATAAAAATGTATTGAAACTTGCGGAAATATCGTGTATTATTGTACTGTGATGTGAACAAAATTCGTTTAACTTTGTTTACCTTTTTGTTTACCCCTCACCTCTGTTTACCTTTTTGTTTACCCGAAAATACCGCAAGGAGGGCTTGATATGGCAACGATTCTGGAAAAGAAGAACAAGGCCGGACAGATCACAGGATATAAATTTATGGTCTGTGTGGGCCGGGATGAAATGTATAAGCAGATCTGGCGCACATGTACGATAAAAAGGCCGGAGGGCTTAACACCCGCCAAAGAACGAAAGGAAGTTGCACGACAGGCGGACGCCTGGGAACAAGAACAGAAAGCGGATTATGCCCGGTCACATGCCAAAGAGGGTAAGGACAAGATCACCTTGGCAACATTCATAGAAGATCACTGGTGGAAAGATCACGTTCTTGATGGAAAGCATACCCCCAGCAGCATTTCTTTTTTCGGCTATATGAAGGACGACATACTTTCTTATTTTGGGCCGAAAAAGCGGCTTAATCAGATCGACGCCGAAGCGGTTAAGCGATATATCAAGTTCCTCAACACGGAGGCCACAACAAAGCAAGGCAAGCCATATTCCGCAACAACGATCCAGCATCACTTTAGTACGCTCAGAAACATTCTTGAATATGCGCGCCGTTTCCACTACATTCAATCCGATCCTTGTCAAGATTTGAGCCAAAAGGAAAAGCCGCGCCGCAATTCAAAAAAAGTTGATTTCCTCGAAGCCGCCGATGCAAAAGCGTTTATGCAATGCTTGGAAGATGAACCGCTTTTCTGGCGCTGCTTTACAAACGTCCTGATTACATGCGGTTTGCGGCGTGGTGAGTGTATCGGCCTGCAATGGTGTGATATTGACGCAGAAAAGCTCACTCTGCACATTGTGCGTAATGTCACGATAGATAAGACCTCCCCGGAAAAGATACGCATAGGAGACACTAAAACCGGCGAGGAAAGAACTGTCCCACTCTCTTCACACGTGTATGAAATGTTGATGAATCTGAAACGGGAGCGGGAGGCGCTCATGGGGATCACTTTTGCCCCCACCGCGTTTATATTCAGCCGACAGTCTGATCCTCAAAAGCCGATCTACCCGACGGAGCCTACACGTTTCATGCGGAAATTCATAGCGCGGCACAATCTTCCTGATGTGTCCCCACACGATCTAAGGCACACAGCGGCAACACTTGCACTGGAGAGCGGGGCCGATCTGAAACAAGTTCAGGAGCTTCTTGGACATAAGGACGCCAGTACAACACTGTCTTTTTATGCGGGTGTCACCGAGGAAGCCCAGCGGCGGGCGGTTGAGGGGATAGAGCGTTTGATAAGATAAAAATGATATGTACATATCACTTCTGATATGGTATAATTGGATTAATAGGAGGTGTGCATTGTGGCTATGACTGAAAAGCGCAAGGAATACTTGTACCAATACGCAAAAGAAAAGCTGAAACGCATCCCGCTCAATGTGACGCTTTCAGAATATGACGATTTGAAAACCGCGGCAGCGGAGGCCGGTCTATCCGTGAACGGCTATATAAAGCTGGCCATCAAGGAAAAAATTTCGCGGGAATCAGAACAATAAAGGAACAGTCCCGGCAAGGGTGGCCGGGACTGTTCCTTTATGTGCATAACAGACGGACAAAAGAAAAGGCCCTGGAGAAAGCTGTCTTTCCCCAGGGCCTTTTTGCGCCGTCTTATGCTGCGCTGGTGGCCTGCTGCTTGATTGCCGTAGCCAGGGCACCTATTACCTCAAACGCGCTGGCATACATCTCAGTGGGAACATCGCCCCGCTCTGCGCTGCACTCCATGATAGCAGCCAGATTCACAAGAACATCGGATGCAGCCTCGATACCCATTTCATTGATACGAATTTCCATTGTAGTACCTCCATATTGTTGTATTTGTTTTTTGGGTTTGTGCCTGATTGGATTTCGTGAGTATAATATAACAGTTATGCACATAACTTTCAATTGGCAGCTTGCACAAAAGTTATGTGCATAACATGTCTAAAACGTCCTAAAAGTCAAAACTTTTTGACTTTTGAGTCAAAAAACATTGGTTATCGTAAAAAATAGTTGACAAAGTATAGTATCAATGATACTATAAGGCCATGAAAAAAGCCCCTTGACAAGCGATATGCGAAAACCGAAAAACGGCAAACGACAAACGACAAACGACAAACGACAAGGGAAAGTAGTGTTTTTTGTCGCTTGTTATTTTTTGCGCTTTTTTCAATCTTTAGATTGGAGGTTTACACATGTCTGACTTTCTCACTATTCGACAGGCAGCAGCAGACCCCCGCTGCCCTTTACGCGAGGGGACATTGCGGGCAATGGTAAAGCGCGGTGAAGTGCCCGGATTCTATTCCGGAACAAGATTTTGGGTAAATATTGACGAACTGCTTACATCTCTGACTGAACGGAGTACCGCACGTGTCAGCATTCCGAGGTGATAAGCCACGATGAAAGAAAAAGAAAATGCGCTGCTACAGTCCGCCTTGAACTATGCCGCGCTGGGACTATACGTTTTTCCACTGTTACCTGGAGAAAAGCGCCCAGCCTTTAAGGGATGGCAGGACAGCAGCACGACAGACCCGGCCACGATCCGCGACTGGTGGACGCAAAACCCGGCTTTCAATATCGGGATTGATTGCGGCAAAAGCGGCCTGCTGGTGCTGGACTTTGACGCGGCCAACGGCAAAGAGGGCTTGACGATCCGGAAAGAATGGCGCAGAACGCATATTTTACCCGATACCATGACCGCAAAAACCCCGCGCGGGGGCGTCCATGAGTATTACCGGGGGCAGGGGCCTACAAAGACCGGCCTTTATAATGGCGTGGACGTGCGCGGGGCCGGGGGCCTTGTGGCTGCGCCGCCGTCGGTTTTCAATGGCAAGGCGTACACATGGGAAAAACCGCCGGTATTGTTCCCGCTGGCCGACGCCGACAGCAGCGTTTACACGTTTCTTTCCCCCGTCCCGGAAGGATTTGACCGGCAGAAAGCGCCGTACACCGTCCCCGAAACAATCCCGGAAGGGCAGCGCACGTCCGCGCTTGTGGCGCTGGCCGGTTCTTTGATCGGCAAGGGCCTTTCACCGGAAGCGGCAGAAGCAGCTATACAGCAGGAAAACGCGCTGCGCTGCGATCCGCCTTTGACGGATGAGGAATTGCAGCGCGAGGTTTTCCCGGCCTTGCGCCGGGAGAAGTGGCAGCAGACCGCCGCCCCCTACACGCATGACCTTCCGATAAACATGGATCTGTTGGAGAAGCTGCGCGCTCTCGATCCGGCGACCAATAAGCGCTATGGATGGAATGACGCAGGAGCCGCCCGTCTGTTTATGGACGCTTGCGGGGACTGTGTGCAGTATGCAGCAGACCGCAAGAAATGGCTTTTCTTTGACGGCAGGCGCTGGGACGCCGACGGGGAAAACGCCGTAAAGGAACGCTTGAAACAGCTTGCGGACGTTCTGACCGTCTACGCGCTGCGCGACGTGGCCGATGACCGGCGCGCCGACTTCCTGAAATGGGCGGCAAAATGGCAGCAGCTACGGCAGCGCGAAACGATCCTAAAGGACGCCAGCAGCGTCCGCCCGGTAAAATCGGAACAGTTTGACCGGCTGCCGCTTGCCCTGAATGTGCAGAACGGCACCCTTGATCTGGAAACCTTCACGCTTCGCCCGCATAGCGCCGCCGACATGCTTTCCCGTATGGCTGCCGTGTCTTATGATCCGGCGGCAACGTCAGACCGCTGGGCGCGCTTTATCGACGAAATAACGGCAGGCGACAAGGAAACCGCGCGATATATCCAAAAGGCCGCTGGCTATGCTCTGACCGGCGACACCCGGCAGGAATGTTTATTTATCCTGCATGGGGCGACAAGCAGAAACGGCAAAAGCACCCTGCTTGAAACACTGGCCGCTATGCTGGGCGACTATGCAGCGACAGCAAACCCGGAAACCTTCACAAAGAAAGACAGGGCGAACGATAACGCGCCGACTGAGGATCTGGCAAGGCTGGCCGGGGCGCGCCTTGTGACGGTATCAGAACCGCCCAGGGGAATGGAGTTAAACGCCGCCCTTGTGAAGTCATTGACCGGGCGGGACACGATAAAGGCCCGGCGGCTGTATGAAAGCAGCTTTGAATATATGCCACAATTCAAGCTGTTTTTCAATACGAATCACCGGCCCCGCGTGGATGATATGACCGTTTTTGAATCTGAGCGCGTGAAGATGATCCCTTTTAATGTTCACTTTGGGCAAGATCGGCGCGATCCGTACTTAAAGGACACGCTGCAAAAGAAAGAAACTCTTTCTGCCGTCTTGAATTGGGCGCTGGATGGGCTGCGCCTGCTACGTTCTGAGGGCTTTTCAATGCCGCCCGCCGTGGTGCAGGCAACAGAAGAATATAGGCGCAAGCAGGACAAACTATTACAATTCATGGAGGAAAAGACTGAACAGGGCGCGGGCTATGAGGTGCCTTTACTGGTACTTCATACCGAATTTGTAAACTGGTGTTGCGCGTCCGGCCTTTTGTCCGTATCTATCCCGAAATTCCGGGAACTGCTGGAGGAAAGGCAAATCCTGTTCAAAAGGAAAAGACCGACAGACAAGAGCATTTCACAAAATCCGACATGGATGGTTTTAGGCTTGCGAATGCTCCCAGCGGGCACGGAAAATTAAAAGTGTGCAGGATGTGCAGACAATTCTATAAACCCCTATAGAAAATAATATAGGGGTTTATAGAAAAACATGCACAAGGTGCACACAAGAGCGACAAATAAGAAAAGTATCTCTATACACGCGCCCGCGCGCGGGATTTACCCCATTTTTCGGAGGTGCAAAAGATATGTCAAAAAAGGGCAGACCGCCCATTTATAAAACGGCAGCGGCCTTGAAAGAGGCAGTTGATAAATACTTTGAAACAGAGAGTAATCCGCCGACTATATCCGGCCTTTCATACTACCTGGGTTATGAGAGCCGGTTGACCTTTACCCGGCAGCTTGACCGTGGCCCGGACTTTGCCGAGGTTGTGCAATATGCCAGGTTGCGCATTGAGGAATATAACGAAGAGCGGCTTTATGATCGTGACGGGTTCCGGGGAGCGGCGTTTATTCTGGCTTGCTGCTACGGATGGTGTAGGGATAACGCCCACGCCCAGCGGGATTTGCCGGATGTGAATGTCATTGTCCGGGAACCGGCAGGGGCGGAGGATCAGACCGAGAACCGTCCGGCAGCACATGGCACTGATATTAGACTTTTGAACTGAAAGGAGGTGAAATCGCATGTCCAGACGTGAGCTTGAAGACAAGTATTTTGAAAACACCCTGCGCATCAATGCGCTGGCGCGTCTTTCCGAACAGACTGACCCGTTTTCGACGGAATTTGAGCGCATACTTTCTGAGATTCAGCGTTTGCGTTCCGAAGACTGGAACATCTGGCGCAGAATCTTTGAACTGAGCGGCGCGGAGATCGTCGAAAGAATGCAGGGCTAAAGAGGGAGGCCCGGCAAGATGCTCCATATCAAGATTACCGGCGACAGCCCGCAAGAGGTCGAGGCCGCGCGGCGCATTATTGCACAGTCCTTTTTGATAACCGGATTGAAAACCCCGCGGCCTACTGAAAACAAGCGCCCTGTTCAATACTTTTTTGCTTCTCCAAAAGTTGAAAAACAGGAAAGAACCGGAACTTTTTGACCGGAAAATGCTTGTTTAAATTCTAAATCTATGATATAATAAAATTCGTAATTAAATATAAAAACGAAGTACCACAGCGGCAAAACCGCTGGAAGCTCAAAAAGGGCGCGGGAATATATCAGCTTAACGGCTGGTATGTTCCCGCGCTTTTTTATTTCACCAACAGGAGGAAAAAAACATGAATTTGAGAACCACACTTGATGAGTGCATCCGTGAAGCACAGGCAGCAGCAGACAACGCCGACGCGGAGCTGGCGCGCCTTGTGCGCACGTTTGATCTGAATGACTCACAGATCGCAGAGCAGCGCCGGAGACTGTCGTCTGAGGCCCGCGGGAAAGCGGACGCTGCAAAGGCCCGCGGCCTTGATGCAATCGCGCAGAAGATCGCAGAAATCGACGCGGAGGAACAGAAGACCGCGCAGACCCGTTCCCTTGATTCCGCGTATCTGTCCCGCCTTGAAACGAAGCTGCGTCTTGCCGAGGGCCTGGGCAATGGTGCTGACGGTGCCGAGGCAATGAAAGCAAGCCGCGCAGACCTGAAAACCCTGTTTGCAGAGTTTTCTGGTGATCCTTTGGCAATTTCCATGATCCGGCAGCGCCTGGGCAGGGAGCAGGCGGCACTTGTCGTGCCTGAAAACGGCGTGGGCGCGCGCCAGGAACACCTGAAAAATACAGTCAGCAAGCTCTTTGAAAAGGGAATGCGCCTTGCCGGTGTCGATACCACCGAAAGCGGCGGTGTGGATCGTGCTTCGGAAGTCGAGTGCTTCCGTATGTACAACGCCCAGCAGACGGATGATTTTAGCCGCCCGGATAGTGAAGTGTGGGGCGAGACGCGCACGATGCGGGAGGCCGCGGGCATTTCCACCGGCTTGTCTTTCGACATGGCGCTCATGTCGGTATCTGGTATGAAGTAAGCACCGGCGAAGCGTGGGAGGTGCTTTCGTGGAACTGCATGAAAAGAATATCACAAGTATTTCCATCCCCGACCCCAGCGGCAAGGGCGGCGGCGTGCTGCACTACGTCCCTTTTGATCTTGGAATTGCACAGCGCGCGTCTGGCTTTGCTGACACTGTGATAAAGCTCACCGAGACAGTCAGACCGCTGCTTATCAAGCCGGACGGAACGGCAGAGGGCGAAGACGCTGCCGCGCTGCATAAGGCAGAGCAGGAGATGCTTGAAGCCGTCAACTATGTTTGCGGCACTATGACGGCAGCGGACGCCTTTAAGAATCACCGGCCTTTTGCAATGGTGGGAGATTCGCCCTGGGCGGCGCATGTATGCCACACAATTACAAAGATCGTGTCCCGGCTCACAAAAGAGCTGTACATTGCCCCGCGCACAATGAAGCAGGGGCGCAGAAAGTGAAGTGAAAGCCATGAACGAAAGAAACACCGAACGCCTGCAATCGGCAATCGTGGCGGTTATCGTTATCGCCTTTTCGATTGTTGTAATCGGCACTATGTTTATTCCGGCTCTGCTTGCATATTTATACGGCTGGTACTGGATTATATGCTATCCGGTGCTGCTGGTATTTCTCATTGCGGTGCTGCCCCGGAAAAAGTCATAGTCCGTAAATATAAAAGGGGCGGAATAGTCCGCCCCCCTATGCCCCCTTAGAAATAGGCTGGTTAGACCCTATGAATATTATACCAAAGGGGGAACATCTATGCAAGTAATTGTAGAGAAAGGAGGGGGAAAAGATGGCTGATAGGAACGACGGTTCGATAGTAATTGACACTGAGCTTGACAACGACGGTTTTGAAAAAGGTTCCGACAAGCTCCTGGGCGCTATAAATGATCTGGCTGGCAAGGCGTCGAACGCTTCAAACAGTGCCCTCGGGAAAATCCAGAAGCAAATCGACGCTCAAAAGGCGAAGCTGGCGGAATACTTCAAACAGGTAGCCGAAATCAAAGCCTCTACCGATGAAGTGCTGACGCACACCACAACGGACGATCAGGCCGCGCGAGTGCTTGAAATCGAACAGATCGAGCTTGACAAGCTGAATGGAAAGTATGCTGACCAGCTTAAAATCCTGTCAGATCTGGAAGCCGAATACACGCGCCTTGCGAGTGTGAAAGCAGAAGCGGCAGCGGCGGCAGATTCCGGGAAAGTGGAGATTCCGCCTCCGAAATCCAGCACGATCAATATGTGGGATCAGTTAAAGAGCGCCATAAAAACGGCAGCGGCCCACGCGCTGAAACTTGGGGCGAATCTGGCAAAGGTATCTTTCCGGGCAATGGCAAAAGGTATCTCCAGCGTCGTTACCGGCCTGAAAAACCTTGCTTCCCATTCCAGAGGTGCCACGAACCAGACAAACGCCCTTGTAAAGTCCATTTTCAGCCTGAAAAACATGCTGCTTACAAGGATCAAGAGCACATTTATTTCCGGGATCATCAATTCTGCAAAGGATGGATTGAAATACCTGGCTGTGTATTCCGATTCCTTCAACCGGGCTATGTCGAATATGACGAACGCTTCCGCGCGCCTGTCCGCGAATCTGTCCGCTGCTTTTGGTGGACTGATTGAACGGATTGAACCCATTGTCACAAAGATCATCAACGGCATTTCAAAAGCTATCACCTATGTGAGCGCCTTTTTCGGCATTCTCACCGGCAAGAATACGATGATTGTTGCGAAAAAGCAGACCGATTCATACCGGGAGTCTGTAGCCGGGGCCGCGAATCAGGCAAGCACATACGGCGACAGTCTGAGCAGCGTGTCGAGTCAGGCCGCGAAAACGGGCGATAGCACAAGGCAGGCCGCAAACCGTACAGATGATTACACCGGCAGCGCAGAAGACGCCACAGACGCCGTAAAAGACCTTAACCGGCAAATGCACGGCTTTGATGAACTGAACAAGCGCAGCGCCGACGACGTGGACGCCAGCAAAAACGCCCTTGACGATCTGGCCGGGAGCCTTGCCGGTGCCTACGATCCGAGCAACTATCCGGGCAGCAACTACGATCCGAGCAGCCCCGGCTATAACCCCTATGGGAATTTAGACCCGCAGGCGGTACAGGACGCGGCAGATATGTTCGAGGAAGTCCCGATAAGCTCTATACTTCCTGAGAAACTGAGCGATCTGTTCTACGAACTGAAAAAGCTGTGGGACGAGGGGGATTTCTTCGGATTTGGCAAGCTGCTGGGCGAGGGATTCAACAAAGTCCTGAAAAACATTGATGATTGGATCAACAATGTCTTTCGGCCTAAAGGCGTAGAGTGGGCCAAAAACTTTGCCGAAATCTTAAACGGCCTTGTCGCCGGTGTTGATTGGAAGCTGCTGGGTAAAACTATCGCGGACGGCCTGAATGCCATTGTCGATATTATCAACACCTTCTTTGACACTTTCGATTTTGAGGCATTCGGAAAAAGCCTCGGTCAAGCTATCAGAAGCTGGTTTGATACCGTCGATTGGGCAGAACTCGGGAGGGCCTTTGCGAACAAGTGGAACGCCCTGATTGATACCATCCATGGCATTGTCACGACACCGGGGATCTGGAAAAGCATCGGTACAAGCGTGGGCGAATTTATCACCAACGCCATTGCTGAAATCAATTTCCCGAAACTCGGTGAAACAATCGCAGCCGGGTTTGATGGGCTTATGTACGCGCTCAAAAGCGCGGCAAAGGTATTTCAGGAGAGATCGGATGAAATATCCACGCTCATTGCAACCGGGATCAATAACGCCGTAAAAGGTGTTGATTGGGCGGACGCGGCAAAGTCAATCGGCAGTTTCGTTTTGTCTATCCTTGACACTCTGCTGGAAACTGTCAAAAAGACAGACTGGGTAGCAGTTGGCCGGGCTATCGGTGATTTTCTCGGGAACATCCCCTGGGGGAAAATCCTCGGGGACGTTGCAGCAATCATCTGGGAGGTCGCCAGCGGCGTTATAGCGGGCCTGTTCGACACGGGAAGCGGTAAGGTGATAATGGCGATAGGTGCCGGTATTCTTGCCGTGAAGGGCCTTTTTGACGCGGCAGCAATAGCCGGTACTGTGGCAACATGGGTAAACGCAATAGGCCAGGCATTTCCCGCGGCGCTCCCGGCAATCACTACCTTTGCCTCGGGCATTGCTACCGCCCTGGGCGGGATCATCCCCGCGGCGACAACCTTTGTCTCCGGCCTGGGTGCTGCCCTTGCCCCCATTGCCAGCGTGATTTTCAGCCCGACCGGGTTAATCATCATGGCCGTCATTGCAGCCGTTGCCCTCATCATTGCGAATTGGGACAAGATCAAAGCAGCGGCTACACAGTTGGCGGACTGGATCGGCCAGACGTGGGACAAGATCAAGACCGCCACAACGGAAAAGCTGGCAGCGGTGAAAGAAAGTGCATCGAAAAAAGCTACTGAAATCCGTGATTCTGTTGTTTCCGCGTGGAAAAACCTGTCTGAGAGTGCCCAGCGAAAGTGGACAGAAGTAAAAGATGCAGTCACTTCAAAATTCTCTGAGGTTGGTTCTTCGATCAAGACCGCCGCGCAAACTGTCGAAACGAATTTGAAAAAATCGTGGGAGAACGTGAAACAAATCGCGCAGACAACCTGGCGCAATATCTCCACGACGATCAAGACAGAGTTCGAGAAAGTTAAAACCCCGATTGACAACGTCCTGAAAAATGCCAAACAGAGCTTGTCTACTAACTGGACGAATATTAAAAACGACGCACAGCGGGCCTGGACTGATATTAAAAGCACGATTACAAAACCCTTGCAGGAGATTCCTCGCGTCGTTCAGCAAGCCGGAAATACGGTCAAACAGGCATTTCAAGGAATCTGGAGCGGCGTCAACACCGCCTCCCAGAACGCATGGAGAACTATTTTGAGTGGCATGTCAAACATGTGGAGCGGCGTACAAAACGGTTTGTCCAGCGTTTTCAGCTATGTTGAAAGTGGCCTTTCTCAGCTTCTGAGTAAGGCGCAAAGCGGGGTGAGCAACGCATGGAACGCCGCAAAGAGCATGGCGGGAAACCTTGTGGGTGGACTTGCAAACGGTATTTCCAAAGGTTGGAACGGCCTTAAAAATGCTGTATCTGGCCTCGGATCACGTGTTATCGGCGGCTTCAACAACTTTTTCGGTATTCACTCCCCGTCTACGGTAATGGCTGAAATCGGCAGATACCTTGACCTTGGTCTTGCGGAAGGTGTTGACAAGTACAAACGCAATGTTCTTTCTTCCGTTTCTGGCATGTCAAAGGACGTGACAAAGGAAGTAAACGCGAACGATGCTGCTTTCAGGATCGGTGCCGAAAGCAACGGTCTTGTGTCCAACCTGACCAATGTTTCCAGCCATCTTTCAAAGATTGCCGGAATCTTTTCAGAGATCAATAAAACGCTGTCCGGCATGGGAAATATGGTCGCTCCCGCTATTTCAACGGGCAGCGTCGTCCCGCTTGCTACAAGGATCGCACCCGCGCCTAAAGCAACCGGCGCTGACCTTAATAATCTGGCCAGCGGCATTGACGAAAGAATGTACGACATGGTTTCTCTGTTGCGCCGGATCATTGATCTTATGGAGCATAGCGAAAAACTTGATAAGGACGAGCTGGCCGCGGCCCTTGCTTTTGCAATGCGTGGCGAGTCACGCGGATTTGGGGTGGCGTAATCAAATCTGAGAGGCGGGGGATATTTCCCACGGGGTTTCCCCCGTCTCTTTTACCAGCCCCGCATAAAACGGCAAAAGGGGGGCATTCCTTGTGACCGTCGAGGAATTAAGAAACATTCCGTATTTGGCAAACGAAATCAAGAGATTCGATAAACTCATATCCGATTTGGACAGAAACGCGGAAAACGATAAAAAGGCAATCCCGATTCAGATGAAAAGCGAATTTGACGAAGCAATTGAAGAATACCGGAATGTTCTCATAGATTGCCGCGAAAGGTGCAGGCATGAGCTGAAAACCCTAACAGCGTTTATAGAGGGTATAGAAGATCAGTACATAAAAAGCATTTTCAAGGCAAGGTTTGTGAATCAAAAATCTTGGTGCCGGGTGGCTTATAACATGGGCGGGTATAACTCTGAGGACACTGTAAAAATGACATGTCACAGGTATCTTGAAAAATATAACGCCCGTGCTGAGAATCGCCCGCAATCTGAAAACACGCTATGACAAAGGGGGTTTAATAATGGGTGGACGTGGAGCCGCCAGCGGCCTGAATCAAATGTCAAAGACTGTCAGCGGCATGTTGCAAACCATCAAAAACAACGAGGCCCAGAGCGGCCCCGACTGGCAGAAAAAGGCCGGATATGACAATAACGGAAATCCGGCGCTGATAAAGTATCAGGGGCAGGAGGACGATAAAACCGCAAACTTTCTGGCCGGTACTGAATCAAAGGTTGATCTGAATGACCCGCAGTATGACGACGGGTATGCCTATCACAATATACCTTTGAACAAGCTGCTTTTGCGCCTGGGGGTGAAGGGTGGGCCTACAGTGCTTTCAGAGGCCGATTTTAACGCCTACATACGCAACAGCGGGCAGGAGGTAGTATACAGGGGCTGGAGCGGGCAAGCGTCCGCTGACCGCTTCTTAAATCAGAAATACAACCATGTCGGAAACGGCAGATACGGCGACGGGTATTATTATACTCCAGATCTCCGAACCGCGAAAACATACGGCAGTGGCGTCATAACGAAAATGGCGCTGAGTCCGACCGCGAAAGTTATCACCCGTTCCGATCTTCAAAAGGAAATGGCGAAAATGTCCCCAAAACTGCGCGGCGCGCTTAGCCATGCCGGGCGAGGCGGCAGCGGTAGAACATTCAGCCCCAATATGGGCGAGGCGCAAGCGGCCATAAAGCTGGGATTTAACGCTATTGACATCGGCGGCGGGTATCGTTTTGCTGTGACCGCTGATGCGCTTGTCGTCAGCCGGAAATATATCAAATATTAAGGGAGGATCATTCAATGAAAGAGATTTATGTCACATATAAGGGTGTCCGCATGACTGAGCAGGAGGCGGAGGCGCGGATCAATGACGCCTATTGTAATGCAGCGGATAAGAAGCGCAGCGCCGGAAAGGGCAAGACTACCACCGGCAGCAAGACAAAGCCGAAAGGCGGTAAGAAGTAAATGTTTACAAGACTGCTCCAATGGATAAGGAGGTTATGGAATAAAATGCTGCCCTATCAGAGCATAGAGGCCGTTGAATCGGTAGATACCCCGCTTTCGCCGGAAATGGCGAATGCCCTTGACAATTGGTATAAGCTCTATACCAATCGGGCCCCCTGGCTGGGGGATAGCGTAAAATCCCTTAATTTGCCCGCCTTTATTTCTTCTGAGCTTGCCCGGCAAATCCTGCTTGAACTGAAATGGAATATCACGGGCAAGAACGGGGATACAAACAAGCGCGCGGAATACCTGAAAGCGGAATTTGAAAAGATGCTGCCCGCCCTGAGACATAAGCTGGAGCAGGGATGCGCAGCCGGCGGAATGACGATCAAACCCTACACCAAGGACGGGCACCTGTTTTTCGATTTTACGATGGACTGGAGCCTTTACCCGGTGGCATTCGACGACGACGGCAATATGTCGGACGTTATCTTTCGGGATATGATTATCGAGGGCAAGACCATTTACAATCGCCTGGAACGGCACACGGTTCTGAACGACGATAGTGTCAGGATCACCCAGCGGGCGTTCAAATCTACGGTAAAGGACAGCATTGGTGTTCCTATTCCGTTGACGGACGTGCCGCAATGGGCAGACCTGGCACCGGACGCCATTGTAAAGAATACAGGCGGGCAAATGTTCGGCTGGTTCAAGGTGGCAGCGGCGAACAACATTGACCCGGATAGTCCTATGGGCGCATCGTGCTTTGCAAAGGCGAAAGATACGATTGAACAGGCCGACCGGCAGTATTCCCGCCTCTTGTGGGAATTTGAAGGATCGGAGCTGGCTATTGACGTTGACCCCACCGCATTACGCCCGAGAAAGACCGAGGGCGGCGCGTGGAAAATGCCTGAACTCAATCAACGTCTATTTCGTGCCGTCGATATTGAACAGCGTGACCACGATCTGTATAACGTCTATTCTCCCGCGATCCGTGACGCGAATCTCATAAACGGGCTGAATCAGCTCTATATGAGAATCGAGGATCAGTGCGGCCTTGCCCGCGGCACGATTGCTGACCCGAACACAGAAGCGCGCACGGCAACAGAGCTTACCATTGTTCGCCAGCGGTCTTATGCGACGGTGGCAGACAATCAGGCAGCGCTGGAACGGTGTTTGCGTGACGTTATCCGGGTTATGGATTTATACGCCAGCATGTATGGTCTTGCACCCGCGGGGGAATATGACGTATCATTCACCTGGGACGACAGCATTATTACCGATACCGAGCAGGAGCTTAACGACCGTCTGGCCTTACTTAATGTCGGCATGATGGGCAAAGCCGAATTTCGCATGTGGTATTTCGGTGAGACGCGGGATCAGGCAGAAAAAGCGCTTGCGGCTATCGTTCGGGAAAAGGTCGATGAACAGAGTGCAAGCATGAGTGCTATATTACCCCAAGTGCCGAGCACTAATACCGTTGGAGACCCGCCCCCTGTTCTCGACGACTAAGGGGGGCGCTATGAATGACGCAGCGGGAGCTGGAGGCGGCAATCAAACTCATAACCGACCGGCTGGCCGAGGTAAATCAACTGACCATCAAAAAGATTGCCGCGCAGCTTGCCAAAATCGGCCAGCTTAACGCCACAAGCATAAACCGGATCATAATTATGACGGATATGGGGCTGGACATTGCGGAGATCAACCGCGCCCTGTCCGACGCCACAAATATGAACATCCGGGATATAAACATGATCTATCAAGCCGCTTTGACTGATACATACACCGACCCGCGTTTTCGGGCTGCAATCAGTAAAACCCCGCTCACCGGCGCGCAAAATGACCGCTTGACAATGCTGGCCCGGAATGTCAGCACTCAAACGGCGACGGCTATGATAAACTACTCCAACACGACGGCCATATCAGCACCCTACCGGCAGGCTGTTGACCGGGCGATCCTTGCCGTAAGCGCCGGACATGAGAGCTACACGGAGGCAAAGCGCGCGATCATCCAGGAGCTGGGAAGAAACGGGCTGCAAGTCCAGTATGAGAGCGGTTATCACCGGCGTCTTGATTCCGCTGTACGCCAGAACATCATCGACGGAGTAAAGCAGATCAATCAAAACGCTTCCCTGGCTATGGGGGAGGCGCTGGGCTTTGACGCCGTGGAGATTTCCGCCCACGCCAACAGCGCCCCAGATCATGAACCGGTGCAGGGCCGCGTGTTCCTGAAATCAGAGTTTGAGAAAATGCAGGCCGGACAAGACTTTTATGATATTGACGGCAAGCACTATGAAGGTTTTCCCCGGCCTATCGGGGAATGGAACTGTATGCACATAGCTATGGGCTTTGATAGCAAACATTCCATCCGCACATACACCGATGCACAGCTCAAACAGTGGAAGGAAGCCAACGCCACGGGCTGTGAGATCGACGGCAAGCATTACACCATGTATCAGGCCCGCCAGCTTATGCGGCAGCTTGAAACAAAAGTACGGCGCGAAAAGGACGCGGCCAACGCCGCCCGGATCAACGGGAACGATATGGACGCCCGCCGCGCCTGTCAAAAGAGCATCAACGCCCTGTCCAAACGCTATTACGCCGTAGCCGCTGCATCCGGCCTGTCGCCGCGCAGCGACCGGCTTTCCGTGGAGGGCTTTAGGATGGTCAAGGTATAGGAGGAAATACATTATCGTATGCGTAAATTATGCAGTATATGTTGACAATATGCTGAATATGTGTTAATATGATAACGCCACCGTTCTTTGCTTTTAGTGCCATGATTTTATCCTTTTTCCTTCGTATTCCTCCAGTTAGAAAAGAAAAAGCCCCATGATTTAAGAATCATAGGGCTTTTTGCTATTCGTGTATATACAAATATTTTGTTGACTTTTTGATATAAAACTGTATAATAAAGACACAAAGTCTGTTTCGGAGGCTGGCCCAGCCTTTGAGATCGAGCGATAGGAGAACAGCCCCGGCGCGGAAGGCCGGGGTTGTTTTTTTTTAAATGTTTACCTTTTTTGTTTACCTTGTTCAAAATTGAAAAAGTCAATATAGCCTTAAAAATACCGAAAAGTGAAGAAAAGAGCTTTGAAACTCGCGTTTCAAAGCTCTAAAGTTGGTCGGAGTGCGGGGATTTGAACCCCGGGCCTCTTGGTCCCGAACCAAGCGCGCTACCATCTGCGCTACACCCCGATCAAAGCGCTGCCACTCTGGACAGCTTTTATATTATAATAACTCTTGTGCCGCTTGTCAAGAAAAATCTTCCGTGCAGAATATACCGCACGGAAGATTCTTATCACCGCGTCTGGCCGTTGCCGCGGATGATGTATTTGTAGCTGTTGAGCTCCTCGAGACCCATGGGGCCGCGGGCGTGGAGCTTCTGGGTGGAGATGCCCATCTCGCAGCCAAGCCCGAACTCCCCGCCGTCCGTGAAGCGGGTGGAGGCGTTGACATAGACGCTGGAGGCGTCCACCAGTCTTGTGAACTTCTCGGCGCTCTCGTCCGATTCGGTGAGGATCGCCTCGCTGTGGCCGGTGGAGTGCTGCGCGATGTGCCGGATGGCGGCGTCCACATCGTCCACCACCGCGACGGCGAGGATGTAGTCCAGAAACTCCGTGTCGAAGTCCCGCTCCCCCGCGCTCTTGCCGGGGATGATCGAAGCCGCGGCGGGGTCCAGGCGGAGCTCCACGGGGACAAGGCCCCGCGCAAGCCGCTCCGTCGTGAGGCGGCTGTGGAGTTTTGGGAGAAATTGCGCGGCGATATCCCGGTGGACAAGCAGGACCTCCTCCGCGTTGCAGACGGAGGGGCGGCTCGCCTTCGCGTTCTCGATGATGCCGAGGGCCTTGTCCTGATCTGCCGTGGCATCCACAAAGATGTGGCAGATGCCGGTGCCGGTCTGGATGCAGGGGACCTTGGCGTTTTCGGTGCAGCGGCGGATGAGGCCCGCGCCGCCCCGGGGGATGAGCAGATCCACATAGCCCACGGCCTGCATCAGTTCGTCCGCGCTCGCGTGGGAGGTATCCTCGATAAAGCCCACGAGGGCGGCCGGGAGCCCCGCGTCCTCAAGTCCGCGGCGGATGGCGGCGACGATGGCGGCGTTGGAGCGGTAAGCCTCGCGCCCGCCGCGCAGGATCACGGCGTTGCCGGATTTGAGGGCGAGCACCGCGGCGTCCGAGGTGACGTTCGGGCGGCTCTCATAGATAATGGCGACGACGCCGAGGGGGACGGAGGTCTTCTCGATGACAAGGCCGTTCGGCCGCACCACGCGGCGCAGCACGCGCCCCTCCGGGTCCGGGAGGGCGGCCACCTCGCGCACGCCCCGGGCCATGGCCTCGATGCGCTCAGGCGTCAGGGTGAGGCGGTCCATCATCACCTCGCCGTAGCGGTCGCGCGCCCCCTCCACGTCCAGGCGGTTCGCGCGCAGGATCTCCTCCCGCTCCGCGGTAAGTCTGTCCGCGATGGCGAGCAGGGCCGCGTTTTTCCGCTCCCGCGACGCTGTGAGAAGCGGCAGGGCGCGCTTTGTCTCAAGCAGGATTTCATGGGTCGTTTTCACGGTGTATCGCACCTCCCGATAAATTTTGTGCCGACGGGCTTTCCTTCGAGGGCCTCGTAAATGAGAAGCGGCTTTGCGCCGTTTAAGATGAACATGTCGGTGCCGGCGTCCATGCAGATTTTGGCGGCGGTGAGCTTCGTCGCCATGCCGCCGGTGGAGAGAGCCGTCCCGCCGCCGCCTGCGCTCTCGCGCATTTGGGGGGTGATCTCCCGCACCTCGGAGATGAGCGTCGCCGTCTTCTCGCGGCGCGGGTCAGCGGTATAGAGCCCCTCGATATCCGAGAGGATCATCAGCACGTCGGCCCCGACGCTCACCGCGACGAGCGCGCCGAGCGTGTCGTTATCCCCCACGGCGATCTCCACGGTGGAGACGGTGTCGTTCTCGTTGATGACCGGGAGGATGCCGAGCTCGAGCAGGCGGCTGACCGTGTTGGAGAAATTGCGGTGCCGCTCCGGATCGCGCAGGTCCTCCCCCGTGAGCAGGATCTGGGCGATGGTGTGGTTATAGGTGCCGAAGAGCCTGTCATAGACATACATGAGCTCGCACTGGCCGACCGCGGCGGCGGCCTGCTTGGTCGCCATGTCGGTCGGGCGCTGCCGCAGGTTGAGCTTGCCGACGCCCATGCCGATGGCGCCGGAGGAGACGAGGACGATTTCATGCCCCGCGTTTTTAATATCGCTCAGTACCTTGCAGAGGGTCTCCACATGCCGGATGTCCATGTGGCCCGTGGGGTGCGTCAGGGTGGATGTGCCCACCTTCACTACGATTCTCAAAATGCCGCCTCCTTGTTCTGTGGGTCTTATGCGTCGCGCGCGGCGATGACGGCCTCGATGACTGCGGAGCGAAAGCCCTTTTCCTCCAGCTTGCGCACGCCCTGGATGGTGGTGCCGCCGGGGGAGCAGACCGCGTCCTTGAGCTCCCCGGGGTGTTTGCCGGTCTCGAGGATGAGTTTTGCAGAGCCCAGGACCATCTGCGCGGCGAGCGTCAGGGCGTCCTTTCGCGCAAGGCCCGAGGCGACCCCGGCGTCCGCGAGCGCTTCGACAAAGAGGTCCACAAACGCGGGCCCGCAACCGGAGACCGCCATCCCCGCGTCCATAAGCCGCTCCTCCACCGGGAGAAAGCGCCCGGCGTGGCGCATGGCGTGCAGGAAGGCGTCCATGTGCGCCGGGGCGTCCCCGGTGTAGAGGATCATGCCCTCCCCCACCGCGACGGGGGTGTTCGGCATAATGCGGATGATGGGCCGCTCGCCGAGGAGCTCCCGGAGGCGCGCGATCGGGACGCCCGCCGCCATGGACACGAGCGCAAAGGGCGTGTCCTTCTCCTCCAGCATCGGGCGCAGCGCGGCGCAGAGCTCCGGCAGGACATGGGGCTTGACGCCGAGGAAAATGAGCTCCGCCTCCCGCACGGCGGCGGCGCAGTCCGTGACCTCTCCCCCGATCTCCCGGCAGAGCATTTCCGCCTTCTCGGGGTGGCGGTTCACGAGATAGAGGCGGTTTTCCCGCTCTCTCGACGCGGCCCGTGCCAGGGCCCCACCCATATTGCCGGTGCCGATGAATGCGATTTTCAATGCTATCGCCCGCTTTCTTTTGATTTGGCTCTATTATACACCGTCCCCGCGGGCTTTTCCACTAAAAAACCGGGGCTGCGAAAAAAGCCGGCGGAGCAGGTCTTTTTCCCGCGCAGGGATGGAGGGGCCTTCATGGCTTCGTCACGCGGTATCTTCTCGGGGAGAGGCCGAAGCGGGCCGAAAAGAGCCTGTGAAAATAGCTGATGTTCTCATAGCCGACGGCGTTTGCGATCTCGTCCACCTTGCGGTCGGTGTTGCGCAGAAGCCAGGCCGCCTGGCTGAGCCGTTTTTCCTGCAGGAGCTCTGTGTAGGTCCTGCCGGTCTTCTGCCGGATCAGGCGGGAGAGAGACGGCAGCTCATAGTGGAGCCGCCCCGCGATGTCCGTGAGACTTCCGTCCCGGTAGTGCTCCTCGAGATAGCGCAGGACGGAGACGACGGCGTTCTGTTCCTGCGTCCCAAACTGAAGGACCTGGGTGTGGTTTACAAGCTGGGCGAAGAGAAGGCCCATGGTCATCTGCAGAATGCCGCGCTTGTTGGGGGCGTTCTCCAGGAGGGTGTAGAGGAGATTTTCGATGAGATTCTGGATCGGGAGGATGTCCGCCACGTGAAAGAGCAGATACCCCGTCTCGTTCTCCCCGGTCAGGCAGCTCACGAGAAAGCGGCGCAGGGGCGTCTCCTCCTCCCCGAGGAAGGGGAGCGTGCCGGAGAAGAAGGCCGGGCGCACGATGAAGTTCACCGCGAGATCCCCCTCCCCCGCCGCCTCGATCGACTGGCGCGCGTTCTGGCCGAGCATCAAAAGCTCCCCCCTTTGCAGGAGGACGGGGGTCCCGTTTACGGTGTGGCGCGTCTGACCCGTACACATGTAGACCATCTCCACATAGTCGTGGGTATGCTCGGGAAAGGCGACAAAGCGGGTGTGGGGCCGGATGGCGAGGAGCTTTCCCTTTTCGAGCAGCTTCTCCCCGCTGATGACGTCGCGGCTGCCGTCCATGTAGAGGCTGCGGTCTATGTCCATCCTGCCGCTGAGGATCTCCCGCTCCTCCCCCGTGACGGCGGAGAGCTTATCGAGTATGGACTGCTGCATGGCTCCCCCCTATCCGAAGAACGCGCACCAGAGGATCGGGACGAGGAGGGCCGGGAGATAATTGAGCGTCTGGAAGTTTTTGAGCTTCATGATGGAAAGGCCCGACATGGCAATCAGAAAGCCGCCCACAATGGAGATCTCCGTCATCATGACCTCGCTGATAAAGCCGCCGAGGAGCAGCGTGAGCAGATAAATGCTCCCCTGCCAGAGAAGCAGCACCACGGCGGCGAGGGCCATGCCGACCCCGTAGGTCGCCCCGAGGACCATGGAGGTCACAAGGTCCAGGGAGGCGTTTGTGAAGAGATAGGTGTGGTCGCCGTAGAGCGCGCTCTGCACCGGGCCGAGGATGGAGAGCGTGCCCACGCAGAAGATGAGGCAGCCCGTGATGATCCCCTGGCCGAGATTGCCGCTTTTGTCGCGGCGGGAGGTCAGCGCCGTCACGCGGCGGTCGAGATCCAAAAGCGTCCCCGCGAGGCAGCCCAGGGCGAGACTCACGATAAAGAGCACGGGGTATTTGCTCTTCGGCATGTTCTGCACCACGGCGTTGAGGCCGAGACCGAAGGCCGCAAGACCCATCGCGTTCATGAGGGCGGCGCTCAACTTCTCGCTCATCACCTTCCGGAAGGTCCCGCCGAGGAGACTGCCGAGGACGATGGCGCCCACGTTTACCAATGTACCGATCACGCAGACCAGTCCTTTCGCTCGCTTTTTGACGCCTGATTCTATCACGGGGCTCTGCGCCGCGTCAAGCGCACGCGCTGCCCGCAGCTCAGGCGTGAAAGTCGATGGAATAGGCGATGGTGCGCTCCGCTCCGGGGCCCAGCCTTTCCATGCCGGGCTTCTCCGCGAGGGTGCCGGCAAAGCCCGCGTCGTCCGTCCGGCCGAACCAGGGCTCAAGGCAGATGTAGGGCCCCCGGGGATTTGCCCAGACCGCGAGCATCGGAAAGCCGGGGCAGTTTAGCGTCACATAGGGCCTGCGGTCCGGCCCCGCGATGCCGACCGCGTCGATGCCCCGGTTTTCAAAGATCCAGGTATCGGGCATGTCCGCAAGATACGGGGTGAAGCCGTCCTCAAGCCGGAGCTCGTGCGTCGCTTTGGGGAGAGCAAAGCCCGCGGGGTCCGCGCTGAAGTAGCTGAGCGTGCCGTGCCCCGGGAAGAAGACGAAGCAGTCCTCCTTCCGCGCGCCCTTCGGCATCAGAAAGCCGGGGTGCCCGCCGATGGCATAGAACATCTCCCCCGCCCCGTTGTTCTCCACGGTCCAGGTGATGTGAAGGCGGCGCGGATCGCCCGCGTCCAGGCTGTGGGTAATGCGGAGGCCGAAGTCAAAGGGGTAGATGGCGCGGGTCTCCCGTGTGGCGTCAAGGCGCTGCGTGACGGAGCAGGGCGTCTCCTCCAGGCAGGCAAAGTCCATGTCGCGGGCAAAGCCGTGCTGGGTCTTCATGGGGTACTCCCGCCCCCCGACGCGGTATTTTCCCTCTGTCACCTTTCCCACGAAGGGGAAGAGGATCGGCGCGTGCCGGTTCCAGATCGCGGGGTCCGCCCACCAGAGGCGCTCGGCCCCATTCTCTTTATCCAGGACAGAGCAGAGCTCGGCCCCCTTGTCGGCGACGCTCACTTTGAGACAGGCATTTTCCAGGACATGCATAACGATCACGGTCCTTTCTTTTTACTTTATATCAGTGTACCAAATCACATGGCATGGTGCAAGGTTTTTTCCAGTTCCGGGATAAATAGCTCTGGTATTCCGGGCACTTCTGTGGTATGCTGTTGACAGTGTGAAATGCACAGCACACAATACTTTTATGGAAGGGAGAATCCTATGAAAACTGTACGGAAAAGTCTTCTCTGCACGCTCCTGATCGCGGTCCTGCTGCTGAGCTCTGTCTGCTGCGGCGCGTTCGCCGAGGGCGAGAAGGACGTGGTGATCCTCTTCACAAGCGACGTACACTGCGGCATCGACCAGGGCTTCGGCTATGCCGGCCTGCAGCAGGTGCGCGACTATCTCATCGCCCAGGGCAACGACGTCATCCTCGTTGACGACGGCGACAACATCCAGGGCGAGCCGATCGGCACCATGACCAAGGGCGAGGCGCTGGTTGACCTCATGAACCAGATGGGCTACAGCGTGGCCATCCCCGGCAACCACGAATTCGACTACGGCATGGAGAACTTCCTCTCCCTCGCCGAGAAGGCCGACTTCCCCTACATCAGCTGCAACTTCAACTACAAGGGCGAGCTCGTTTTCGAGCCCTACGTGATCCGCGAGCTCGGCGGCAGGAAGATCGCCTTCGTCGGCGTGACCACTCCCTGCACGCTCACCACCTCCACCCCCAAGTACTTCCAGGATGAAAACGGCGAGTATGTCTACGGCTTCCTCCAGGACGAGACCGGCGAGGCCGTTTACAACGCCCTGCAGAGCGCCGTTGACGCCGCCCGCGCCGAGGGCGCCGACAACGTGGTCGTGATGGCCCACCTCGGCAACGAGGAGGAGGTCCACCCCTGGACCTACGGCGATGTGCTCTCCAACACCAGCGGCATCGACGTCCTGCTCGACGGCCACAGCCATGACACCGACCAGATCGTCATGAAGAACAAGAACGGCGAGGATGTCCTCCGCTCCGCCTGCGGCACGAAGCTCGCCTGCATCGGCTGGTGCAGAATCGCCGCCGACGGCGCCATCAGCACCGGTCTCTACACCTGGGGCAACAAGGACGCCGCCCCCAAGCTCCTCGGCATTGAGAACGACATGTCCAAGGCCGTCTCCGCCGCGACCGACACCCTCAACGAGAAGCTGCAGGAGGTCGTGGCAAGCTCGATGGTCGATCTCACCATCTATGATCCCGAGGCCGTCGACGCAAACGGCAAGCCCATCCGCATGGTCCGCAGGGCCGAGACCAACCTCGGCGATCTCTGCGCCGACGCCTACCGCTTCCAGTCCGGCGCTGACGTTGCCTTCGTCAACGGCGGCGGCGTGCGCGTGAGCATCAACGCGGGCGACATCACCCGCAACAACATCCTCAGCGTCCACCCCTTCGGCAACGCCATGTGCGTCATCGAGGTGACCGGCCAGCAGATCCTCGACGCGCTCGAGTGGGGCTCCCGCTTCGTGCCCGGCGAGACCGGCGGCTTCCTGCAGGTATCCGGCCTGAGCTATGAGATCCACAGCTACATCGAAAGCCCCTGCGTGGGCGACGACCACGGCATGTTCGTCGGCATCGAGGGCGAGCGGCGCGTGAAGAACGTCCTCATCGGCGGGGAGCCCATCGACCCTGAGAAGACCTACACCCTCGCAAGCCACGACTACATGCTCCTCGACGCCGGCGACGGCTTCACCATGTTTGCCGGCGCGCCCCTGCTCCAGGAGCGCGTGAAGCTCGACAACCAGGTCCTGATCGACTACATCACCGAGAATCTCGGCGGCGTGATCGGCCCTGAGTACGAGAGCCTCACCGGTCAGGGCAGAATCGTCATCGTCGAAGAACAGCCCTGAAGCCTCTGATACAGATACAGCAGCCGGCGCTCCTTTCGGAGCGCCGGTTTTTTTATATGCATTTGGGGATCAGAAGCATACGGGTGGTGGTCTCGGCCTCCTCGTTGAGCTCCAGGATCTTCTCCTCGCTCGAGTGGTATTTCTTGGCGAGGGACCAGAGGCTCTCCCCGCCCCGCCTGACAAGCGTCAGGGTCGGGAGGCTCTCCTGGACATAGGCTTTCTCCTCATCCAGGATCACGCCGCCCACGAAATTGAGAACCGTGATGTCGAGACTTTCGCACTCCAGCGCAAGCTCAACCGCGCAGTCCACATTTTCCCCGTCCGCCTTCACGCTGAGCGCGACTTGCCCCGCCCCCACGATGCGCAGGGCGTCGCTCCCGGCGTCCTCCTCCAGGGCGATGGTCCGTCTCGCGGCGGAGAGCCGGCCGTCCCCGGTGCGGTAGAGAAAATCGAGGTTCACAGCGGCTGTGAGCCTGCCCCCCTGCGCCGTGAGGCGGATCGGCGAGGCAAATGTCTGCAGAAGCTCCGCGCAGGTCTCCATGAGGCTGACGCGCTCCTCAGTGCGGAGGGACCTCGTCTCGGGGGCCGATGCAAGCTCAAAACTCTCCGTCCTGCGCTGCAGCTCCGCCGGGCAGAGATTGCTGTAGACATCCGTGATGCAGGTGAGCGCCGTTTCGTCGCAGCACAGAAGCTGGAGGACGGCGTGCACTTCCGCATCCAGGGCTTTTTCGCCCTTGATGGTGTCGATGAGGTTCAGGTAGGCGCCGGTGATCTCCGGCTTTACGGTGCAGGTCTTCATGCTGTCGACCCCGACATCCACGATCTGGGAAAAGGGCGCGGAGAACGTGCAGGAGAGCAGCTCCCCCGTCTCCGTGAGGGCTGTGACCGCGATCACGGCGCTGCCCTTCACGATGATCTTGCTGCCGATGAGCTGGCTGTCGGTGACGCGGATCTCCGCCTTTTCGGACACCAGCCGCTCGGGCGCGCTCTCGGGCGGGAAGATGAACTGTTCGTTGATTGCGACGCTCTTTTCACACACCGCGTTCGGCAGCGTGAGCGTATACGCCTCCGTTTTCACATGCAGGCACGGCGCCCCCTCCGGGAGGGATGCCTCCACGCACAGGCGCTCCGCCCGGTAACAGCGCAGCACCCCCTCCAGCTCGAAGGACACCGCGATCTTGCGGGGATTCACCGCGCGCACATCGCAGCCCTGGAGCAGAAGACTCACCTGCGCGAGGGTCTCAGACTCCGGGCAGTCGGTTTCAAACTCCAGGGAGAAGGGCTTTTTGACCCGGAGGAAGGAGAGGCCCGTCTGACCGTCCCGGATATAGAGGACGCTGGCAGAGAGCTCCCCCGTGACGAGGACGCCCCGCGCGCTCAGATCCTTGCTCTTGAGGAAGACCGCGCTCTGCACGGAGGCGATCTTCTCCATGTCCGCGTCCGTGTCCGGGACGACGCACTCCACGCTCTCCTGGACGCGCCTGGATTCGCGGCTGTACTCCCTGTAAACCGAGGTCTCCCTGCTTTCAAAGCTGATTTCCATGCAAAGCTCCATTCTGCCGCTCGAATCTTGACCGTTTTCATGATCTCCATAAGCGGCAGATGGAGATCCCGCGGGGCGGCCATGCTCCCCGCCCTGTACAGCATATACGGCACGCGAGCCTATTATACCCGGAGCCTGAGCAGGATTTTTGCCAGAAACCGGGGCAGCCGGAATATAAATACCTTCATCGCCCTCTCCTTTCCAAATTCGATCAGCAGCAGCGCATGACCCACAGCCCGAATCCGATCAGCCCCGCCGCCAACGCGAACCACCAGAACTTCGCGGGCAGGACCAGGGCGAGAAAAATGACCAGCCCCGCGATCACCGCGGCTATCCCCCACAGGCAGCGCCGTCCTCTGCGCATAAAAATCGCCCCCCGCGCCGTGAACTCATCACAGCATATGCGGGAGGCGGTTTTGATATGCAGTTTTACTTATACTCCCAGAACTTGTGCTGGGCGCTGAGCTCGTAGAGCCGCACATAGGAGCGGTAGCGGGTCTGCCCGATCTCCCCCGCCTCGACCGCGGCGGTGACGGCGCAGCCGGGCTCCTTGAGATGGGCGCAGTCGGGAAAGCGGCAGCGCCCGAGACAGGGGGCAAATTCCGGGAAATCGTACTGGAGCTGCTCCTTTAAGATCACGTTTGTCATGGTGACATCGAGCGAGGCAAAGCCCGGGGTGTCCGCGATGTATGTATCCCCGGGAAGGCGGTAGAGCTCCACATGCCGGGTGGTATGTTTGCCGCGGCCGAGCTTGTCGCTCACCTCCGCGGTTTTGATATGCGCCTCGGGGAGCAGCGCGTTTAAGATACTGGACTTGCCCACGCCGGAGTTTCCGCTGAAGGCCGAGACCTTGCCGCGCAGACGGGAGAGCAGCTCCCCCACCCCGGCGCCGGTTTCGGCGCTCGTGCGCACGACGGGAAAGCCCGCCTTTGTGAAGATCTCATAGAGCGCATCCCCGGGGTCGAGATCCGTCTTGTTGACGCAGACCACGAGCTCACACCCCGCCTCCGCCGCGATGACGGAGAAGCGGTCCACAAGGAAGGGGTCCGTGACGGGATTGACATTGGCCGCGATGAAGACGAGGGTATCGATGTTCGCGACCGCCGGGCGGATGAAGAAGTTTTTGCGCTCCTCCACCACGTCGATGCGGCCCTTGCCCTGGGCGTCGAGACTGCACTTGACGCGGTCCCCCACGAGCGGGGAGCTCCCGTCCAGGCGGAAGCGGCCGCGGGCCTTGCAGTCGATGATTTTCCCCTCGGCGGCGACATAGTAAAAGCCGCTGAGCGCTTTGACAATGATTCCTTCAACCATGTGCCGGAAGGCTCCTATTCCTGAGGCCCCAGAGAGATCTTGAGATAGATCTTCGCGTGCTCCTCGATTTCCGTAAAGGCGTCGGCGCTCTGACCGATGACGGTGCCGGGGTCCACGTCGCTGTAGACGCGGTCGGAGCCGCCGTAGCTCAGGCCGGCGCTCTCAAGTCTTGTGATGGCGGCCTCCTCGGAAAGGCCGATGACGTTCGGCATCCGGATATAGCTCGTCTGCGGGCCGGTGCTCACGACCACATACACGGTCGAGCCGGAGCTCATCTGCTCCCCGGCCATGGGGCTTGTGCTCATGACATAGTCCTTCGTGACGCTGTCGGAGGTGGCGTTTTCGATATCGACGATGAAGCCCGCCTTCTGCAGGCGGGTCTTCGCCTCGCGGTAGTCGAGATTGATGACATCCGGCACGGCGTTGAAGACCTTGCCCGTGCTGACCGAGAGGACCACCTTGATCCCGTCCGGCGTGATCATCATGCTGCGCCCGGGGTCCGGGTTCTGGGAGAGGACCGTTCCGCTCTCGGTGTCGGTATTGATGACATAGACGATATCGAAGCTGTAGAGGGAGGCAAGCTCCGCATTGTCGAGGACCTTCTGGTAGTCGCTGCCGACGAAATTCGGAAGGCTCGTGCGCTCCGCCGGGGCGAAGACGTCCCGGAGCCAGAAGTTCCACATGAAGACGAACATCACAACGCAGAGCCCCAGGGCCCCGAAGCTCCCCAGCAGGAAGGTGACGCGCCGCGCCCTGCGGTGGCGGAGAAGGAAGCGCTCCCTGCTCATCTCGCTGACGGAGCGGATGGGCATGACGGCGGGGTTCTCCAGGGGCTTTTCCTCGGGCTCCGCGGGCTTGAGCTGCTCCCGGGAGAAATGCTCCAGATCCTCCAGCAGCTCCTCCGCGCTCTGGTAGCGCTGTTCGATATCGGCGCACATGGCCTTCATGGTGATGCGCTCAAGCTCCGGCGGGACGTTCTCGGCAAGCTCGTGCGGCGCTGTCGCGACGGCGTTCATGTGCTTGACGGCGATCTCGGCGATCGTGTCCCCCTCATAGGGCTTCTGGGCAGTCAGCATCTCATACATGACGATGCCAAGGGAGTAGAGGTCGCTCCTTGCGTCCGGCAGCTCCCCCCGCGCCTGCTCCGGCGCGATATAGTGGATGGAGCCGATGGCCTGGCCGTCATTTTCATAAGCCTCGTTCTCGAGGGCCGCGATGCCGAAATCCTCCACCTTCACGGTGCCGTCGCGCAGCATCATGATGTTCTGAGGCTTGATGTCCCGGTGGATGATGCCCCGCTCATGGGCGTGGGAGAGCGCGCGGGCGATCTGCCGCGTGAAGTGCAGCACCTCCCGCCACTGGAGCTTTCCGCGCCGGTCCATATACTGCCGCAGGGTGATACCGTCTACAAGCTCCATGACTATGTATTCAATATCATCGCTGTGGCTCACGTCATAGACGGCCACAATATTCGGATTGGAAAGCATGGCGACGGCGTGCGCCTCGGCGCAGAAGCTGCGGCGGAAATCCTCATCCGCGGCCATCTCATCGCGCATGATCTTGACGGCGACGCTGCGGTTGAGGCGCAGATCCCGCGCCCTGTAGACGACGGACATCCCCCCCTCGCCGATGAGACTCTGGATCTCATAGCGATCGTCGAAGACCATGCCTATATACTTATCCTTGTTGTCCATACAGTTCTCCGATCCGGGAGCTTGCCCCTCAGCGCATGACGGCCACGATCGTCACATTGTCCCGTGCCCCGCGGTTGAGGGCCTTGCTCATGAGCGCGCGGCAGAGGGTCTCCGGCTCACGGTATTCCTTGGCGCACTCCAGCATCTCCAGATCCGAGACGATGTTGGAAAGCCCGTCTGAGCACAAAAGCAGCAGATCGCCGGGCTGGAGCGTGAAGGTGAAATAGTCGCACTCCACCCGCGCGTCAGAGCCGAGGGCCCGGGTAATGACGTTCTTCTGCGGGTGGCTGCGCGCCTGCTCGGCCGTGATGGCGCCGGCCTCCATCAGCTCCTCCACGAGAGAGTGGTCGCGCGTGATCTGCCGGATGGCGGAGGCGCGGCGGGAGATGAGGTAGGCACGGCTGTCGCCCACGTTGATAATATGCCCATTCCCGTTGTTTTTAATCACGCCGCCCACGATGGTGGTGCCCATGCCGTCAAATTCATCGCCGAAGTGGGAGTATTCATAGGAGACGCCGTTTGCCTCGGCACAGGCGTCCTCCAGGATTTTTTGATAATCGACATTCCGCGCAAGGCGCGAGCTCAGCTTCAGATAAATGTAGGAGACAAAGGCCTTGTTGGAGAGCTGGCTTGCGATGCCGCCGGCCTTCGCGCCGCCCATCCCGTCGCAGAGCGCGGCGATGAGGCAGTTTTTGGCGTCACACTTTTCCAGGATGAAGCAGTCCTGGTTGTCCTTGCGGATGGCGCCCTTGTCGGTAAGGCCGAAGCTCTTCATGCAGGTCCCTGTCCTTCCTTTCTGCTTTTTTCGATCTTCCGCCTGAGCTGGCCGCAGGAGGCGTCCACATCGCTGCCGAGCCTGCGGCGGACCGTGACGTTCACGCCGCTGTCCTCGAGGAGCTTGATAAAGCGCTTGAGATGCGCCGGCGTGGAGGGCTGAAACTGCCGCTCCTCCACATGGTTCAGGGGGATGAGGTTCACATGCGCCGAAACCGCCCGCGCGTGCTTTGCCAAAAGGCGCGCGTGCTCCGGCGTGTCGTTCACGCCGTCGATCATGGCGTACTCAAAGGAGATGCGCCGCCCGGTCTTCTCATAGTAGTCTTTGCAGGCGGCAATCAGGTTTTCAACGCCCCTGCCGCGGTTTGCGGGCATGATGCGGGAGCGGGTCTCATCGTCCGGTGCGTGGAGGGAGACCGAGAGCGTGAGCTGGAGATTTCTGGCCGCAAGCTCATCAAAGCGCTCGATGAGCCCGCAGGTGGACAGGGAGATATGCCGCATCCCGATGTTCATGCCCTTGGGGTGATTGACAAGCTCCAGAAAGCGCATGACATTGTCAAAGTTATCCAGCGGCTCCCCGATGCCCATGAGCACGATGTTGGAGATCTTCTTGCCGGAGTCGCGCTCGGAAAAGAGCACCTCATCCAGAATCTCCGAGGCGCGCAGGTTCCGCACGAGGCCCCCGATGGTGGACGCGCAGAAGGCGCAGCCCTGCCTGCACCCGACCTGGGAGGAGACGCAGACGGTGTTGCCGTGCTGATAGCTCATGACCACGGTCTCGACCGCGTTGCCGTCCGAGAGCTCCCAGAGGTATTTGATGGTCCCGTCGATGGCGGAGACCTGTTTGCTCAGGACCTTCGGCTCATAGAGGAAGAAAACGTCGTTTAATTTTGCGCGCAGGTCCTTCGAGAGATTGCTCATGCCCTCGAAGCTCCGCACGCCGCGGCCAAGCCACTGGAAAATCTGGGCGGCGCGAAACTTCGGCTCCCCCATCAGGGCAAGCTCCGCCTCCAGCTCCTCCGGCAGGAGGGACAGGATATCTTTTTTCACGTTCTCTTCCATGGTCCGTTCAGCCGATCCTTCTGAATTTGGCGGCAAAGAAGCCGTCCGTTCCGTCTATATGGGGCCAGAACGTGTACATGCCGTCCCGGCTCTCGATGCCGCAGAGGGAGAAATCCTCCGCGCGGTAGTCAGCGTGTTTTTGCAGGAAGGCGCGCGCGACGCCCTCATTCTCCTCCTCAAAGATCGTGCAGGTGGAGTAGAGAAGCTTACCGCCGGGTTTTACATAGCGGGAGAGATTATCCAGGATCGCGCCCTGGATCTCGGGAAGGCTTTGCAGGCTCTCCCGATCCTTATGCCGGATCTCCGGCTTTTTGGCGATCACGCCGAAGCCCGAGCAGGGCGCGTCCGCGATCACGAGGTCAAAGCCCTCTCTGAGGGCCGGGTCAAATTCCCGCGCGTCCATGGCCCTTGTCTCGATGCACGCAAGGCCGAGACGGGCCGCCCCCTCCGCGAGGATGCGGAGCTTCTTCGCGTGGATGTCGCAGGAGAGGATGCCGCCCCGGTTTTCCATGCGGATGGCGGCGGCAAAGCTCTTCCCGCCGGGGCAGGCGCAGGCGTCGAGGACACGCATCCCGCTCTCGGGCGCCGCGATCTCCACGGTCAGGCGGGCGGCCCTGTCCTGGATGTAGAAGAGCCCCTCCGCATATCCGGGCAGCCCGGAGGCAAGGCCCCCCTCGAGCTCCACGCAGCCGTCCGGTGTCAGCGCGCGGTACGGGATCCCCGCCTCTGAGAGTGCGCGGGTATAGTCCTCCGTGCTCCCTTTCAGGGTGTTGACCTGGAGACAGAGCTTCGGGGGATCGTTGTTCTCTTTCAAAAAGGCTTCCGCGAAGGCATAGCCTTTCTTTTCGATCAGATAGTCGCAGAGCCATTCGGGGTGGCTCCAGCGGATGGAGAGGTATTCAGCGCTCCCCTCGCCCGGGATCTCCGGCAGGGCGTCCCTGTTCTCCGCGACGCGGCGTAGGACGGCGTTCACAAGGCCGGAGGCGCGCCGGAGCCCCTTGGCGGCGCAGAGCTCCACCGTCTCCCCCACCGCGGCGCGCGCGGGGACGCGGTCGAGAAACAAAAGCTGATAGACCCCGAGGCGCAGAATGTCCCGCACCGGGGGTTCGAGCTTTGTATGGCAGTAGCTGTCAATGTAAAAATCGCAGAGCCTGTCGTTTTGCAGCACGCCTAGGCAGAGCCTGGAGGCGAGCGCCGCGTCGCGCCGATCCAGCCCGCCGCGCTTTAAGATGCCGTCGAGCGCATCCCCCGACCAGGCCCCGTCGCGCCGGCAGCGCGTGAGCGCCTCGAGCGCCGCCGAGCGGGCGTTCACTTCTTTTCCCATGGGAGCGTGAGTCTGTTGCCGCGCAGAAAATCCTCCGCGCGCATACGCTTTTTGCCCGGGGCCTGAAGCTCGGTGATCAATACCGTCTCCCCCCCGGCGCAGGCCACTTCGATCCCGGTTTTTCCGGCGTTCACGACAGTGCCCGGGGCATAGTCCGTGCGGGTATCGGAATAGGCGGCGGCAAAGACGCGCACGGTCTTCCCGGCCTCGAGCTCTGCGGTCGCGACGGGCCAGGGCTGCAGGCCGTATATGTGCTTGACGATCTCGCGCGGGGTTCTGTTCCAGTCTATGGGGCAGATGGATTTATCCAGCATTTTGACATAGGTGGCCTTTGTGTGATCCTGCGGGGTGCGCGGCGCGGTGCCGGCGTCTATGGCCCGCAGGGTTTTTACCAAAAGCTCCGCCCCCATGAGCATGAGGCGGTCGAAGAGCTCGCCGGCGGTCTCAAACTCACCGATCGCGGTCTCCTCGCTATAGATGATGTCCCCCGCGTCCATATCGTGGGCGAGGTACATGGTGGTGACGCCGGTGGTCTTGTCCCCGTTCAAAACCGCCCACTGGATGGGGGCCGCGCCCCGGTACCGCGGGAGGAGCGAGCCGTGGACGTTCACCGCGCCGTACTTTGGGAGGGCCAGGATCTCATCCGGCAGGATGCGCCCGTAGGCCACCACGACCAGGATATCGGGGCGGAGCTGCCGCAGGATCTCGAGCGCGGCCCCGTCCCGCATCTTCTCCGGCTGGTAGACCGGGAGAGCGTTTTTGAGGGCGAGCTCCTTCACCGGCGAAAAGCTCATCTCCATGCCGCGGCCCTTGGGCTTGTCCGGCTGGGTGAAGACGCCCGCAATGTCAAATTTTTCCTCGATCAGCTTTTTCAGCGAGGCCGCCGCGAAATCCGGCGTGCCCATAAACACGACGCGCATCGGCACACCGCCCTCACTCTTCTTCAAAATCGCCGGATTCCAGCTCTTCCTTTGTCAGCATCCGCTCACACTTGGAGGTAAAGATGATGCCCTCGAGATGGTCGATCTCATGGCAGAAGCAGCGCGCCGTGAGGCCCTCGCCCTCGACCTCGAAGCTTTCGCCGTTGCGGTCCTGGGCGCGGACTTTGACGTGCATCGGCCGTCTCACCAGGCCGTACTCCTCCGGGACGGAAAGGCAGCCCTCGGCCCCGAACTGCTCCCCGGAGGACTCGATGATCTCGGGGTTCACAAGCTCGATCATGTACTCCTCCTCGCCCTCGGGCACATTGGTCTCGAGCACGATCACGACGCGGCGCAGGACGCCCACCTGGGGCGCTGCGAGACCGACGCCGTTTTCCTGGGAGAGGGTCTCCTTCATATCGTCCAGAAGCTGGTGGAGTCTCGGATTGAACTCCGTCACGGGGCGGCACTTTTTATACAGCGCCGGGTCCTCCTTGGTGAGAATGTTTCTGCGTGCCATGTTTATCTCCAATCTGTTTCAGTCGTTGGGATCATTGTCCGCGTAAATCGAGAGGTCTGAAAAGCGCTTGTCCCGGCAAAACTCCATCACAACGCCGGCGACGTAAGCGCGAAGGCCCGTGTTCTCCCCGCCGTGGATCATCACCCGGTAGCGGTAGCGGTTGTTGACCTTCACCACCGCAAGCGGGGCGGGGCCCAGGATCTCAGTCTCCGGGCCGGGGAGCGCAAGATCGTCCAGCCGCTGTCGGATCATGCGGCAGGCGCGGTAAACATGCTCCTCATTCATGCCGGAGACCGTGACGGAGAGGAGCACGGAAAAGGGCGGGGTGTGCTGGAGCCTGCGAAGCTCCAGCTCCGAGCGGTAGAAGGCGGGATAGTCCTGGCCCGCCGCCTGAACGATGATCTCGTTCTCGGGCGTAAAGGTCTGGATCACGGCGCGCCCGGGCTTTTGGCCGCGCCCGCTCCGGCCGACCACCTGGGTCATGAGGGAGAAGCTGCGCTCCCCCGCCCGGTAGCTGCCGGCATAGAGGCTCTGGTCCGCGGAGATGACGCCCACGAGGGTGACGTTTTCAAAATTCAGCCCCTTCGTGACCATCTGCGTGCCGACGAGGATCGGGATGTTTTCGCGCCGAAACTCGTCCAGGAGCTTTTCGTGCGAGCCCGCGGGGGCGACGGAGTCCGCGTCCATGCGCAGAACCCGGGTGCCCGGAAAGAGCTCCTGCAGCTCCGTCTCCACCGCCTGGGTGCCGACGCCGATATAGCGAAGCGCGCCCCCGCAGTCCGGGCAGCTCTCGTCCGGGCGCTGGGAGTAGCCGCAGTAGTGGCAGAGAAGGCGGCGGTTTGTGCTGTGGTAGGTCAGGGATACGCTGCAGCGCGGGCACTTGTAGACATAGCCGCACTCGCCGCAGCTTATGAAGCGGTTGGCGCCGCGGCGGTTGATGAAGAGGATGCTCTGCTCGCCGCGGTCGATGTTCTTCTGAATCTCCCGCTGCAGGACGCCGCTGATGCTGCCGCTGTTGCCGCGGCGGAGCTCCCGCTTCATGTCGACGATCTCGACCGCGGGCAGATCCTGCGCGTTATAGCGGTTTTTCAGCTCGAAGAAGGCGTACTTCCCCGTCTCCGCGCTGTGCATACTGACGATGTCTGGCGTGGCGGAGCCGAGCAGGAGCAGGCAGCCCGCCTGCGTGCAGCGGTATTTTGCCACGTCGCGCGCGTGATAGCGGGGGATGTTTTCGGATTTATAGGTCTCCTCCTGCTCCTCGTCGATGATGATGAGGCCGAGGGCGGGCGTCGGCGCGAAGACGGCGCTGCGCGTGCCGATAACGACGCGCGCCTTCCCGTTTTTCACGCGCTTCCACTCGTCATAGCGCTCCCCCACGGAGAGGCTGCTGTGCAAAACGGCCACCTCATCCCCGAAGTGGGAGGAAAAGGTCTGGATCATCTGCGGGGTAAGGGCGATTTCCGGCACGAGGAGGATGACGGCGCGGCCGCGCTTGAGCGCTCCAGCGATGAGATGGATATAGACGCTGGTTTTCCCGCTGCCGGTCACCCCGAAGAGAAGGGCCGCGCCGGCCCTGTCCGTCTGCGTGAGGGCTTCGATCCCCTCGAAGACCCGCTCCTGCTCCGGCGAGAGCGTCGGAAGCGGCTCAGTCTCCCCCACATGGATCTGGGGGCGGCGGTAGGCTTCCTTCTGATAGAGCTCCACCGCGCCGGCCTTCTGGAGGGCCTTGAGCGTGGGGCGCTTCGTGCCGGTGTGCAGGAGCAGATCATGGCTCGGGATGCACTCAAAGGCGCAAAGCTGCTCCAGAATGGCGGCCTGGCCGGGCGAGCGCATCCGCTTTGCGTCCCGCAGGATCTCAGCCTCCTCCGGCGCGATGGCGAGGCGGGCCATCTCGATGCTGCTGTCCTTTGCGCGGCGTCTCCCCTCCTCGTCAAACCAGAGACCCACGGGGAGCATGGCGCGGATGGCGTCATAGACGGTGCAGAAAAAGCGCTCCCGCATAAAATAGGCGAGCTTCAACTGCTCCGGGGTCAGGATCGGCTCCTCATCCAGGAGGGCCAGGATGGGCTTGAGCTGCTTGTCATAGCGGCTCTCCTCAATGAGGGCGAGGATCACGCCCTCCGTGCGGCGGTTGCCCCTGGAAAACGGGACATGCACCCGCATCCCGGGGAGGGCCCTGTCCGCCATCTCGGGCGGGACTAGATAATCATAGGGCTTATCGAGCCAGTAGGTCGCGGCGGAGACCGCGATCCTTGCCACCGTCCCGGGCACGGTCACTCCCTCCCTTCCGCAACAGCGCATGAAGCAGACATTGCGAAACCCCTGTTTCGCTTGCGATCATTTGTCGATGCTGAGCTTGCCGGTATAGACCTCTTCGATGGCGGTGGAGACCGCTTTTCGCTCGAGGGGGAGCTGCTTTTCCTCAGCCTCCATGGAGAGGGCCCTCGCGCGTCTTGCGACGAGGTTTACAAGCTGGTAACGGCTGCCGATCTTATCGACGAGTTCGGCAACGGGGGGATAAAGCATCATAACAATTCTCCAATCTGCCGCTGAAAGCCGCGGCGCGCAATTTTTAACCTTGTGCGTCATGTCATCCTGAACGCAGTGAAGGATCTCCCGGAAAATGCAAAAACGACGGGATTCTTCGGAACAGAGTTCCTCAGAATGACAAAGCTTGATCTTTTAACCTTGTGTCAATTCATCTCATACTATTCCTTGATAAGAAGCTTTATTGGATTCCCGACAGAGCATAATGGAGATATATGGTCAAGGGCTTCAACGCAGTATGGCGCAAATTTTGCCGGGAAGACTTAAAGATTTCTATCAAGGGATAGTATCAGTTGGACTTGAGCCACACGGCCCAGTCCTCAAAGCGGCAGTGCTCGGCCTCGATGATGGAGCTGAGCTTTGCCGCGGCGCGGTCCACATCGTCGTTGACGATGAGGTAGTCGTAGAAGTCGGCCTCCTGAAACTCCTGCCGGGCACGGATCAGGCGGCCCTCAATGGCGGCCTCGGTGTCGGTCCCGCGCCCTCTCAGGCGGCGCTCCAGCTCCTCGAGCGAGGGGGGCGCGATGAAGATGAGGACGGCCTCCGGCATCTTTTTGCGGACCTGGCGGGCGCCCTGGACCTCGATATCCAGAAGGACGTTCAGCCCATCCTCCAGGCGCTGATTCACATAGGAGCGCGGCGTGCCGTAGCGGTTGGCCACATATTCGGCGTGCTCCAGAAGCTCGTCATGCTCGACCATCTCCCGGAAGCGCTCAAAGCTGATGAAGAAATACTCTCTCCCGTCCACCTCGCCGGGTCTGGGCGCGCGCGTCGTCACGGACGTGGAGAAGCAGATATCCTCCCGTCCTTCGATAGCCCGCGAAACCACGGTGCTCTTCCCCGCGCCGGAGGGACCGGAGATCACAAAGAGCTTGCCTTTTTTATTCATCTGATGTTCCGCCTTTTTCTTTATTGTCCGCGCAGCGCGCCGCGACAGTCTCGGGCGGGAGCGCGGAGAGGATCACGTTTCCGCTGTCCATGGTGAGGACAGACTTTGTGCTTCTGCCGAAGGACGCGTCGATGAGCAGCCCCCGCTCCCGCGCGTCCTGGATCATGCGCTTGATGGGCGCGGATTCGGGACTCACGATGGCGACGATCCTTTCGGCCGAGACAAGATTGCCGAAGCCGATGCCGATGAGCTTCATAGGCGGCTCACTCGATATTCTGGATCTGCTCGCGGATCTTTTCGATCTCGCTTTTCAGATCCACGACGAGGTGGGCGATATCGGAATTCTGGCACTTGGAGCCGATGGTGTTCGCCTCGCGGTTGAATTCCTGGATGAGAAAGTCGATCTTCCGGCCCGTGGGGGAGCTGCCGTCGATCATGGTTTTGAGCTGGCTCATGTGGCTGCGCAGTCTCACGGTCTCCTCATCCACGGCGATGTGGTCGGCAAAGATCGCGGCCTCCGCGAGGATGCGGTTTTCGTCGATGCCGGCGGTGCCGAGGACCTCCGCCATCTTCGCCTCGAGCCGGGCGCGGTACTCCGCGACGGTTTTGGGGCTCTCGCGCTCAACGGTTTCGACGAGCGCTTCGATGGTTTCAAGCCTTGCGAGCACGTCCTCCCGGAGCTTGGCCCCCTCGCGGATGCGCATGGCGTCAAAATCCTCGAGCGCCTTTTCCGCGATCGTCTCGATGCCGGCGGCGATGGCGTCGGCGTCCAGATCCTTTTTCTCCACCGTGAGAACGTCCGGGAAGCGGCTGAGGGAGAGGGCGGTCGCGTCGTCCTGAAGGCCGTACTCCGCCGCGATGTGGCGCAGGGCCTCCAGGTAGCCGCGCAGAAGCGCCTCGTTCACCTTGACGGTCATGTCCCCCGTCTCTGTGGAATCGACGCTCACGAACACGTCCACCTTGCCCCGCGTGATATGGCGCTGGACCGCGGATTTCACCGTATCCTCCGCAAAGAGGAAGCTGCGCGGCAGACGCACAGACGCGTCCAGATAGCGGTTATTCACGCTCTTGAGCTCCACGGTGATCTGAAGCCCCTCGACAGTGCCCTTGGCGCTGCCGTAGCCGGTCATGCTTTTGATCATACTGCCTCCAAATTTTATTGAAATTCGTAACTGTTCAGTCAAGGCGTGTCATCCTGAACGCAAGTGAAGGATCTCCCGGAAAAAGCGTAAAGTCGACGGGATTCTTCGGAACGAAGTTCCTCAGAATGACAGAGAATAAATCGTTATTGAAATTCTATGATGTCAAAGGTGATGGAATCCCTGGCTTTTCTGCGCCGCTGGGAGAGCACCGTGATCACAGCCCCCAGCAGGAAGCCGAGAAAGGTGCACAGGACGCAGATCCCCTCCGCGGCGCCCGCGGCGTAGGAAGCGAAGCAGGCCAGTACCGCAAGCAGGATCGGCACGATATACACGAGCAGGATCGCCCCGTAGACCGCGGAGGACCTGCTTTCAATGCGGACCCTCTGTCCGGGGCGGGCGCCGATGAGGTTGCGGGCCACGGTCTTGAGCTCGTTCTGGAAGACGCACGCCTCACAGTTGCCGCAGTTTGAGCCGCAGGCCGTTGTGCGCGTCACGACCACCTCGGCCATGTCCGCGTCGAGGCATTTGAAGACGACAGCGTCCCGGGTCATTCGGTCACCTGCTCTCTCTCCGGCTCGCGCTCGGCAGCCCGCTCGATCTCAATAGAGATGGTGTAGTCCTGGCCGTTGACCTTGATGGCGCCCACATCGGTGTAGCCGTCCACATAGATCTTCACCTTCGGCATGTAGATGCCGGTGGACTCATTCATATCCGTGAGATCCGCGACGGCGCGGATGTTCTCGTTCTTGAGCGCGGCGAGACTTTCGGGATTGCCGCGCAGCGTGACGAAGAGACTCTCCGTCAGGATATCGGCGTGGAAGCCCTCCGTCACGTTGACGCAGGAGAGATTCGTCACGCGGAAGTTCTTTGTCTCAAGCCCCACGATCTCCACCGTCACCTTCGCCTCGGTCGCGCCTGTGATGTTGCGAAGCTCGTTGTCGATGGGGATGGTGAACCTGTCGCTGAAGGAGGTGGTGAAGTCCGTGAGATCAATGGTCGAGAGCATGATCTTGTTGATGCCGGCGAGGATCTTGGAGTCCCCCGCGAGGGTGATCGTCTCCGGCTCGATGGTGACCTTGGTGTTCTCCGCGCTCGCGCCGCCGCCCTCGATGAGATTGACGCCGAGGCTGATTTCCTTGAGGGTCTGGATCGGGAGCGTCGCGGTGACCACGTCCGGCGAGAAGGTGATGCCGGCTGTGGAGGCGGGGGTGTTGTCCGCCGTCATGAGGGTATAGCCCGTCTCCACCTCATAGGTGCTGTCCACATTCTCCTTGCCGAAGCTCACCCAGGCGTATTCCACATTGCGCAGGTACGCCTCCGGCCCGGAGAGCGTGATGACCGCGGGCTCGAAGATCGGCGTCTCGGCGGTGAAGCCCTCGGCGATCGAGCCGTCAAAGCTGCCGCGCACCTGGACGGACTTCGTCGTCTGGGCGGAAACCATGAAGTTGATGGTCTCGGGCGTCTTGCGTGTGACGGTGAGGTTGCTGGTGTCCGTACCGTCCGGGAAGCTCACCGTGTACTGCTGGGAGGTGTAGGCCGCGCGGGAGAGCTTGGACACGTCGATCTGGGCGTAGATCTTGTCGGAATCGAGGCTGCCCACGATGCGGCGGGGCCCCACGACCTCCACCGTGACGGTGCTGGTGTCCATGTCCGTGATGGCAAGGTTTTTGGTGTTTCTCAAAAGCGTCTCCCCCACGAGCTGGACATGCACGCCGCGGAAGGTCTGCTTGAACTCCTCCGTCTCCACGCTTGCGACATAGATCCAGAGAATCATGGAGATAACCAGGGAGATAATGGCCCAGAAGGCTTTGCTGTTATACAGTTTATTCAGATTTGTTTTCATTCTCATCCTCACTGTTCTCGGCGATCGGGCGGAAGAAGCGCAGGATGCCTTCCCAGAGGCCGGTCTTCTTGTCCTTCGTCTCCTCATGGATCAGCTCCTTGGAGAGCTCCGAGGCGAGCTGCCCCGTGGAGAGGTGGCGCTTGAGTCTCGCGTTTACCGCAAGGGAGATGTCCCCCCGCTCCTCCGAGACGATGACGACCACAGCGTCCGTCTCCTCCGCCATGCCGAGCCCCGCCCTGTGCCGCGTGCCGAGATCCATGCTGAGGTGCTGGTTTTTCGACAGCGGGAGGATGCAGGCGGCAGCCTCGATGCGCCCGTCCCGGATGACGACCGCCCCGTCGTGCAGCGGGGAGTTTTTGAAGAACAGGTTTTTAATGAGCTCCGCGTTCACATCGGCGTTGATGACGGAGCCGGTGGCGATGATCGGCGAGAGGGAGACATTGCGCTCGAAAACCAGCAGGGCGCCGGTTTTGGCCGCCGCCATATCCCCGCAGGCCATGGCCACCTCGCTGATGGCGCGGGACATGTTGGTGCCGGAGCCGCCGATGTTGGTGTTGAGCGTGCTGCCCATCCGCTCCAGCAGGCGGCGAAGCTCCGGCTGGAAGAGAATCACAAGGGCGATCATGCCGAGTTCCACCGCCTTGCGCAGGAGGTAGTTGATCATGATGAGCCCGAAAAACTCCGACGCCCACAGCGCGAGCAGAACCAGGATCAGGCCCTTGGCGAGATTCATAAAGCTCGACTTGCGGACAAAGCCGATGATCCTGTAGATGAGAAAGGCGACGATGATGATGTCAATAAAGTCGGCGATCCCGATCGTCGCCAGGTAATTGCCTGCGCGGCCGAGCGCGTTGGTAATCGTGTCCATGTGTTCTCCTCTTGTCTGTAAGCAGAGTGCATCTATTTTATTCTTATCAATATATTATACCGCAAGCTGCGCGAAAAGGCAATGCTTTTTAGCGCGGCGCGCGGGACAATTCTCGCACGGCGGCGCAGAATTTCCGGGTCTCCTCGTCTGTTACAAAGGGGGAAAAGCTCGCGCGGAGGGTCCCGGTGTCCAGGGTGCCCGCGCTCTCGTGGGCAAGGGGCGCGCAGTGCAGGCCGCTGCGAAGACAGATGCCCCGCTCGGAGAGCTCCCGCGCGGCCTCGTCAGAATCCCGGCCCCGGATGCGAAAGGACAGGACGCCGCCCTGCGCCGCCTCCGGGCCGGAAAAGAGCTCGACCGCCTCCGTGTCCGCAAGATTTGCGACCGCCTCCCGCAAAAGGGCGCGCTCCTCCCGCAGGATCGCGGCGGGCGTTTTTTCGCGCACATATTCCATCCCCGCCAAAAGCCCCGCGATGCCGGGGACGTTGTGGGTCCCGGCCTCGTGCCGGTCGGGGAGATAGGCCGGCATCTCCTGCAGGAGGCTGTCGGAGCCGGAGCCGCCCGCGAGCAGCGCCTCTCCCGGCTCCCGGCAGAGGAGCAGCCCCGTCCCCTGGGGGCCGAAGAGCCCCTTGTGCCCGGGCATGGCGAGAAAGGCGGCGCGGAGGCTTTCAAAATCCACGTCCAGCGCCCCCGCCGCCTGGGACGCGTCCACGATGAGGGGGACGTTTTCTTTTTCGCAGAGCGCGGCAATATCGGAGATCGGCAGGATGAAGCCGAAGACGTTGGAGGCCATGGTACACACGACCGCCTCCGCCTCCCCGATCCGCTCCCGAAAGGCTTTGAGGCAGGCCGCCTGATCGAAGAGCGGCGCGCGGGCGACGAGGAGCTCCGCCCCGGCCTTTTTCAGCGGGCGCGTGACGGCGTTGTGCTCCCAGCCCGAGATGAGGACCCGCATCCCCGGTTTTACGAGGGATGCGATCGCGATATTCAAGGCGTGCGTCGCGTTCATGGTGAAGACGACGTTTTCCGGCTCCGGGACGTGAAAGAGCTCCGCCGCCGTCGCCCGGCAGCGGAACACGAGTTCGGATGCCCGCATCGCCGCGCGGTGTCCGCCCCGGCCGGGGCTTGCGCAGGTCTGCATGGCGCGCAGCATCTCCCGCCCCACCGCGGCGGGCTTGAGGAGCGTCGTCGCCGCGTTATCGAGATAGATCACCGGCCTCCACCTCCTGATAGCTCCCGTCCTCCAGGCGGCGGTAGATTTTGCCGGTGAGGAGACTGTTATTCTGCAAGAGGGACACTGCCTCGTCAAGCCTTCGGTAGAGGCTGAGCGCGTAGCCGCAGCCGTTTTCCCGCAGGTGCTGCGGGGCCTTCACCACCGATGCGCTCAGGCCGCGCCGCTCCAGCAGGAGCGACGCGCGCTGCGCATTGGTCAGGGATTTGCACAGTATGAGATATTTCATAAACGAAACCATCCTCCAAAAGCAAAACGCGGCCCGCCCCCGTGGGAGCAGGCCGTAGATTCAGGGCTGTCACATCCTATGCAGGAGATTCGGTTTTTGTCAGTCGATCAGCGCGACGGCGTGCGCCGCAATGCCGAGCCCCTCGCCCGAGAAGCCGAGGCCCTCCTCCGTCGTCGCCTTGACGCTGACGCAGTCTGAAGGAATGTCCATGGCGGCGGCGAGTTTTTCCCGCATGGCCGGGATATGGGCGGCGAGCTTCGGCCGCTGGGCGATCACGGTGCAGTCCACGTTGCCGATGCGGTATCCGGCCTCCCGGATACGCCGGGTCACGATGCGAAGAAGCGCCACGCTGTCGGCGCCCCTGTAGCGTTCGTCGCTGTCCGGGAAGAGCTTGCCGATATCCCCGAGGGCCGCGGCCCCGAGCAGGGCGTCCATCAGGGCGTGCGTGAGAACGTCCGCGTCCGAGTGGCCAAGAAGCCCCTTTTCATAGGGGATCTCGACCCCGCCGAGGATGAGCTTTCTGCCCTCCACCAGGCGGTGTACGTCATACCCATGTCCGATTCGCATTGTAATCCCCCCTGCTCTCCACGATCGCCCTGGCATAGACCAGATCCTCCGGCGTCGTGATCTTGATGTTTTCCCGCTCGCCCTCGACAACGAAGGTCCTGACGCCCATCATGTCCATGGCCGAGCAGTCGTCTGTGAGACTGAGCCCTTCGGTGACCGCCCTCGTGAGGGCGCCCTTGATGAGGTCGGCGTTGAAAACCTGCGGCGTCTGCACCCGGACGGTGCTCGCGCGGTCCACGGTCCCGGCGATGAAGCCCTTTTCGTCCACGGTCTTGAGCGTATCGGTGCTCGCGACGGCGGGGACGGCGGCGTGATAATCGCGCGCGGCGAGGATCGTCCTTGTGATGAGGTCCTGGGACACGAGCGGGCGCGCCCCGTCATGGATGGCGATAAGCTCCGCCCCGTGGCGCACGGCGGACACCCCGGCAAGGGCGGATTCCATGCGCGTTTTTCCCCCGCTGATCACCTGCTTGACCTTGTGCAGGCCGTTTCGATAGCAGAGGCCCGCGATCTCTTCGATCTTCTCGGTCTTCGTGACGATGATGATCTCGTCGATATATTCGTTGTTTTCAAAGGCGAGGACCGTCCTTGCTAAAACCGGCATTGCGCCGAGCTTCATGAGGATCTTGTCGGCCCCCATGCGCTGGGAACTGCCGGCGGCGACAATGACCGCGGAGCAGCGCGGCGGCGTCTCTTTTTTGCGATTCAGCGGACAGCGCATCACGATCTCCCTCCTCTTGTATTATCCATGTTTCGCAATTGAAATTAGCCCTTCAATTGACGCTTGCGGTAGAAATTCATCATGCCGTCCTGGAGCATGTCAAGGTGCATGAGCATCTTGCCCGCGCCGTAGGCCGCGCAGGAGACGGCGTCGTCCACCACGAGGGTGCGGATGCCGGTGCTGCGCTCGATGAGCCTGTCGATGCCGTAGATGAGGCTGCCGCCGCCGGACATGATGATGCCGTTTTTGTCGAGATCCCCGACGAGCTGGGGCGGCGTGCTCTCGAGGACGATGTGGATGGTCTCGAGGATGCGGTTCATGGGTTCGACGAATGCCTCAATAAGCTCCGTGGAGCTGACCTTCACGGTCTTGGGCAGACCGTTGGAGAGGTCGCGGCCCTTGATCTCCTCCACGCTCATGTCCGGCCTCTGAATGACGCAGCCGATGCTGCGCTTGAGCTCCTCCGCCGTACTCAGGCCGATCAGAAGGTCATATTTGCGGCGGATGAATTTTACGATGGCCTCGTCAAAGCTCGTGCCCGCGACCTTGATGGACTGGCACTCCACCACGCCGCCGCCGGAGACGACCGCCACCTCGGTGGTGCCGCCGCCGATGTCGATGACCATGTGCCCGTCCGCCTTGGAGATATCGACGCCCGCGCCCATGGCGGTGGCCACGGCGGTCTCCAGGAGATAGACCTTGCGCGCCCCGGCCTCGATGGCGGCGCTGATCATGGCGCGCTCCTCCACACCGGTGATGGAGCTCGGCACGCAGGCCAGCACGCAGGGCTTAAAGAGGCTGAAGGACGTGATGCGGCTGACAAGCTCCCGCAGCATCTGGGCCGTCATCTCATAGTCGGAGATGACGCCCGCGTTGACCGGGTGGATGGCCACGATGTTCGCCGGGGTGCGGCCCAGCATCTTCTGCGCGTCCTGCCCGATCTTGAGGATCTTGCCGCTGAATTTGTCCACCGCCACGACGGTCGGCTCGCGCGCGACGACGCCCTTCCCCTGCTCAAACAGCAGCGTGGAGGAGGTGCCGAGGTCGATGGCGATATCTCTCTCAAATAGATTCATGATCTTTCTCCCGATTGTTCAAACTCCGAAAGGCGCGGGTTCATACTATCAGAGCATAATGGAGATATATGGTCAAGGGCTTCAACGCAGTATGGCGCAAATTTTGCCGGGAAGACTTAAAGATTTCTATCAAGGGATAGTATCAGTTTCTGGACGCGGCGGCGCCCGCAAACACGGCGGCCGCCCCCGCTTTTTTGAGCATGGCGGCGCACTCCGAGAGCGTGGCCCCGGAGGTCACGATGTCGTCGATCAGAAGGATGCGCCTGCCCTTTACAAGCGCCGGTGACGGGCACACATAGGCGCCCTTCACGTTTTTTCGCCGCTCCTCCGCATTGGGGATGGAGGACTGGGCCCTCGTGTGGATCTTCTTCTCGAGGAGCTTCATGCACGGAAGCCCCAAGGTTTCTGCCGTCTCCTCGGCAAGGATGCGGGCCTGGTCATAGCCTCTCTCCCGGAGCCGGCGGCGACTCACAGGAACCCATGTAATAATATCGCAGGAAATCCCCGATTCGTCAAGCTCTTTTGCGAGAAAACGCGCATAGGCGGCCCCGTAGGCCGTGATGCCGCGGAACTTGTAGCGCAGGATCGAATCGCGCGCCGGCCCCTCATATTGGAAGGCGGCGACGCAGATCTCCACATTTTCAAGCTCCCGCCGCTGCCCGTCGTGCCCGTATTTTTCGACGCAGAAGCGGCAGAGGCCCTCCTCCCGCTTGTTCAGAAGCCGCCTGCAGAAGGCGCAGCGCGGCGGGTAGAGGAGATGCAGAAAGCGGTCGAGCAGCGTCTTCATAGGCCGCAGAGCTGCCGGATGCGGACCCTGAGCGCCGTGTAGCGCCGGGTCTGGCGGACGTTGTCGATCATGCGGTGGGCGACCGCATCGTCCCCCACGAGGATGAGAAGCTCCTTTGCCCGCGTGACCGCGGTGTAGAGGACGGCCTTTGTCATGAGCGTCTGGGCGCCGGAGGAGAGGGCGAGGATGACCGCGCGGTACTCGCTCCCCTGCGCCTTATGTACCGTGACGGCCCAGGCGTGCTCCAGCTCGTTCAGGGCGTCGAAGCCGTAGCTTGCGAGGCGGCCGTCAAAGTCCACGGTCAGGGTGTCGTTCTCGGGGTCGATCCTCCGCAGGACGCCCATGTCGCCGTTATAGATGCCGGCGCCCGCCTCGGTATTGTTTTCGTTTTTCCACAGAATATCATAGTTGTTGCGGATCTGCATGACGCGGTCCCCCTCGCGGAAGATCGCGTCGCCGAAGGGCTTCTCCCTCTTTTCCGGGCTCTGGGGGTTGAGCGCCTCCTGGAGCTTCCGGTTGAGGTTCACGGTGCCGGTCTCCCCCTTCCGGGTGGGTGAGAGGACCTGGATTTCCTCCGGCGGGATGTGCATTTTGTTCGGCAGGCGCACCGAGACAAGCTCCGTGATCGTCTCGACGGCGGAGCCGGCCTCGAGCCGCTTGAGACGGAAGAAGTCCCCCGCATTCTCGGAGAAATCCGGATGCTCCCCGTCGCGGATCATGTGGGCGTTGCGGAGGATGCGGCTGCCCTCCCCCTGGCGGTAGATGAGGGACAGGAAGCCCACCGCCACGGCCTTGCTGCGGATGAGGGCGGAGAAGACGTTGCCCGGCCCGACGGAGGGGAGCTGATCGGCGTCCCCCACGAGCACGAGGCGCGAATCCGGCGGCAGGGCCTTCAAAAGCGCGTCCATCAAAAGGATATCCACCATGGAGCACTCGTCCAGGATCACGGCGTCGCAGGAGAGTCTGTCGCTCTCGTTCTTCGTGAAGACGACGCGGTCTCCCTGCTCATCGAATTTCGCGCCGAGGAGACGGTGGATCGTGGCGGCCTCGCGCCCGGTCACCTCCGTCATGCGCTTGGCGGCCCGCCCCGTCGGGGCGCAGAGCAGGGTCTTGAGGCCGAGCTCGTCAAACATCGCGAGAATAGCCCGGATGCAGGTGGTTTTGCCGGTGCCGGGGCCGCCCGTGAGGGCCATGAGCTGATTCTTGAGCGCAAGCTCCAGGGTGCTGCGCTGGTCGGGGTCGTAGCTGATGCGCTGCTGCACTTCGATTTTTTTGAGGAGCTTTTCGGTGTCAAAGCGGTCGGAGAAGCGGCGGCGGCTCATTCTGGCAAAGCTCTCCGCCGCGTGGGTCTCGGCCTCATAGAGTTCCGGCAGGTAGCAGGCGCGCACGCCCGCGATCTCCTCATAGCGAAGCTGGCGCTCGTCGATCAGCTCCTCAATGCGCGCGTCCGCGTCCTCCGGCTCCACGCCGATGAGCTCCGCCGTCACCGCGGCGAGCTTTTCACGCGGGATGAAGCAGTGGCCGTTGCCGCTGTTGTGGGCAAGCTCGAAGAGGATGGCGGCCCCGACGCGGTTTTTGTCGCTGCCCCCCATGCCGAGACCGAGGGCCATTTCATCGGCCTCCCGGAAGGTGCCGCCGATGAGGGAGCTGCAGAGGAGATAGGGGTTTTCGCGCAGGGCGTCCATGGCCTTGTCGCCGTAGTATTTATACGCGCGCAGGGCGAGGATCGGGCGCAGGCCGAAGGAGCAGACAAACTCCATCAGCATCCGAAGCCCCGCCTGCTCGCGAAAGCTCCCGGAGATCTGCCGGGCCTTGGCCGCGCTGATGCCCCGGACGGAGGCAAGCTCCTCGCCCCGGTTCAAAATCACGTCCAGGGTCTGGTCCCCGAAGCGGTCCACAATGAGCGAGGCTGTCGCCGGGCCGACGCCCTTGATGGCGCCGCCCGCCAGAAACTGATAGATGGCAGGGGCCGTGCTCGGCAGGAAGCGCTGGGAGGCGTCCGCCTTGAACTGCCTGCCGTGAACGGCGTGGTTCATCCACGCGCCGCCCGCGATCACGGACTCCCCGGGCGCGGCGAAGGGGAAGCAGCCGACGACCGTGACAAGCTCGCCGCTGTCGGCGCGCAGTCTCAGGACCGTGTAGCCGTTTTCCTCGTTTTGAAAGATGACCGTCTCGATCGTCCCGGTGAGCTCCTGATAATCCAGTTCCTGATCCATGCTTCCCTCACTCCCTGTTCAGAAGGGGTTTTAGAAATTGTCCGGTATAGCTCTGCTCGCACCTGGCGCAGTCCTCGGGCGTGCCGGCGAAGACGAGGCTCCCGCCCATGTCGCCCCCCTCGGGGCCGAGGTCGATGACCGTGTCGGCCACCTTGATGACATCGAGGTTATGCTCGATGACGACGACGGTGTTGCCCGCGTCCACGAGCTTGTTGAGGATCGTGATAAGCCTGTGCACATCCGCGATGTGGAGACCCGTGGTCGGCTCGTCAAGGACATAGACGGTGGAGCCGGTGCTGCGCCTGGAGAGCTCGGTCGCGAGCTTGACGCGCTGGGCCTCGCCCCCGGAGAGGGTGGTGCTGGACTGGCCGAGCTTTACATAGCCGAGACCCACGTCGTAGAGGGTCTGGATCTTGTTTAAGATTTTCTGCTGGTTTTCAAAGAAGCCGCACGCCTCCTCCACCGTCATGTCGAGCACATCCGCAATGTTCTTGCCCTTGTACTTGACCTCGAGCGTCTCGCGGTTATAGCGCTTGCCGCCGCAGACCTCGCACGGCACGAACACGTCCGGCAGAAAGTGCATCTCCACCTTCAAAAGCCCGTCGCCGGAGCAGGCCTCGCACCGGCCGCCCTTGACGTTGAAGGAGAAGCGCCCCTGCCCGTAGCCGCGCAGCTTCGCGTCCTGGGTGGAGGCGAAGAGATCGCGGATATCGTTGAAGACGCCGGTATAGGTCGCGGGATTGGAGCGCGGCGTGCGCCCGATGGGGCTCTGATCCAGGGCGATGACCTTGTCCACATACTCGAGCCCGTCGATCCCCGCGCACTTGCCGGGGCGCACCTTCACGCGGTTTTTCACCGCGGCGAGGGTCTTGTACAAAACCTCGTTGATGAGGGAGGATTTGCCGCTGCCGGAGACGCCCGTCACGCACACAAACTGGCCGAGCGGGATCTTCACGTCGATATTCTTGAGATTGTTTTCCGAGGCCCCCCGGATCAGGAGGCTGCGGCCGTTCCCCTGCCGCCTTGTATCGGGGACGGGGACGGATTTCCGCCCGCTCAGATACTGGCCCGTCACAGACTCCGGGCAGGCGCAGAGATCCGCAATGCTGCCCGCGGCGACGACACGGCCGCCGTTGACGCCCGCGCCGGGGCCGATGTCGATGACATAATCGGCCGCGCGCATGGTATCCTCGTCATGCTCCACGACGATGAGGGTGTTGCCGAGATCCCGGAGCTGCTGGAGGGTTTTGAGGAGCTTGGCATTGTCCCGCTGGTGCAGGCCGATGCTGGGCTCGTCCAGGATATAGAGGACGCCCATGAGACTCGAGCCGATCTGGGTCGCGAGGCGGATGCGCTGGGTCTCGCCGCCGGAGAGTGTCGCGGCCGAGCGGGAGAGCGTGAGATAGCCGAGGCCGACGCTTGTGAGAAAGCCGAGGCGCGAGCGGATCTCCTTCAGGATCTGCTCCGCGATCATGCTGTCCTTTTCGCTGAGCGTGAGCCCGTCGAGAAACTCGAGGGCCTTCACAACGGAGAGATCGGCAAAGTCCGCGATGCCCATGCCGCCGACCGTAACCGCAAGGGCAGTTTTCTTAAGCCTTTTTCCGCGGCAGGTCGGGCACTCCACCTCCGCCATGCACTCCTCAATATCGGCGCGCATGGCGGGGCTCTGCGTCTCGCGGTAGCGGCGCTCGAGATTGTTGACGATGCCCTCAAACTCCCGCTTGATGACGCCGTAGCCCTCGTTTCGCTCATAGCGCAGCTGCAGGGGCTCCCCCTTCGTGCCGTAGAGGATGGCGTCCATCGCCTCCTTGGGGAGGTCCTTCAGGGGATCGGTGAGCTTAAAGTGATAGCGCTTGGAGAGCGCGTCAAAATACATCCTGGAAATGGAATCGCCCTTGATGTTGTTCCACCCGGAGGCGACGATCCCCCCGTCCATGATGGAGAGGTTCTCGTTCGGCATGATGAGGTCCGGGTCCACCAGAAGCTGCATCCCGAGACCGGTGCAGGTCGGGCAGGCGCCGTGGGGATTGTTGAAGGAGAAGAGGCGGGGCGTGAGCTCCTCGATGGAGATGCCGCAGTCCTCGCAGGCGTAGTTCTGGGAAAAGCTCAGAAGCTCGCTCTCCCCCGTGTCCACATAGAGGATGCCGCCGGAGAGCCCCAGCGCCGTCTCCGCGGAGTCCGTCAGGCGGCGGACGATCTCGGGCTTGATGACGAGGCGGTCCACGATGATCTCGATATTGTGCTTTTTGTTCTTCTCAAGGCGGATCTCCTCGGCGAGGTCGTAGATGTTCCCGTCGATGCGCGCGCGGACATAACCGGACTTCTTCGCGTCCTCCAGGACCTTGACATGCTCCCCCTTCTTGCCGCGGATCACCGGGGAGAGAAGCTGGATCTTCGTCCCCTGGGGCAGGGCCATGATGCGGTCCACGATCTGGTCGATGGACTGCTGGCGGATCTCTTTGCCGCACCTGGGGCAGTGCGGCACGCCGACACGCGCCCAGAGAAGGCGCATGTAGTCATAGATCTCCGTCACCGTGCCGACTGTGGAGCGCGGGTTTTTGGAGGTGGTCTTCTGGTCGATGGAGATGGCCGGGGAGAGCCCCTCGATATAATCCACGTCGGGCTTGTCCATCTGGCCGAGGAACATGCGGGCGTAGGAGCTCAGGCTCTCCACATAGCGCCGCTGACCCTCGGCATAGATGGTGTCGAAGGCGAGAGAGGATTTGCCGCTGCCGGAGAGGCCGGTGACGACGACGAGCTTGTCGCGTGGGATCTCAACATCGATGTTCTTGAGATTGTTCTCCCGCGCGCCTTTGATGAAAATGCTGTTTTGCAGCATGGACGATTCTCCTAAACGATTAAGTCTGCGGTCTTGCCGCGTGTGATGCCGATGAGCGATTCCGGCGCAAGCTCCACCTGGGCGCCGATCTTCCCGGCGCTGACCGCCATGGTGGGGAGCGCAAGGCAGCTTTCGTGATAAAAGGTTTCAAACTGCTTTTTCATCCCGATGGGCGAACAGCCGCCGCGGATGTAGCCCGTGAGGGCGTTGATCTCGCTCACATGGATCATGGCGATGGACTTCTCCCCCGCGGCCTTCGCCGCCTTCTTGAGATCCAGCTCCTCCGCGACCGGGATCACGAAGACATAATTTTTCCTGCTCGCACCCCGGGTCACGAGGGTCTTGAAGACCTGCCCAGGGTCAAGGCCCGTGAGCTTTGCCACCGTGACGCCGTCCACGGCCTCCTCCCCGTGGGGATAGCTGTGGGCGGTATAGGCGATCTTCTTCTGGTCCAGCACGCGCATGACGTTTGTTTTCTGCTCCGGCATAATAGTCTCACCCTCTGCGTTTTCGTAACTGATTAAGTATAGCGCATTTTCCCGCGTGTTTCAAGCATTATTCGCAGTTTTTACGGTAAATAGAGCAAAAAACAGGGAGCGGCAAGATTGCCGCTCCCCGACTGTGCTACATGGCTTCGATTTCTTTGATGTTATATTCGTTTCCCGTGACGAGGAAGGTGTTGCCGCTGTGGCAGTGGGGGCACTCCTTGCCGTACTGCATGGTGGGATAGGTCTGCTTGCAGTCCTGGCAGTAGGTGACGGCCTTGAGCTCCTCGATCTTGAGCTCCGTGTCCTGGAAGTGGTCGGTCTTCGCCCGGGCCCACTGCCAGAAATCCGTCAGATAGCTCGGGATGATGCCGCTGACCTCTCCGACCTCCAGCGTGATGGAGCCGACCTTCTTGAGGTCGTTTTCCACCATGAGCTTTTCCACGGTCTCGATCACGTAATAGATGGTGCTTAATTCGTGCATTACTTTTTCCGGATGATGCGGATGCTCTGCTTCGCGGCGTGCTTGAGCATCGGGCCGACCTTATCCTCGCACCGGACCATGTTGGAAGCCTCGGGCACATCGCGCTGGAGGTGGATGGCGTCGAACATGCAGCGTGTGGTGCAGAGACCGCAGCCGATGCACTTGTTCTGGTCCACCACGCTCACGCCGCAGCCGAGGCAGCGGCTGGCCTCCGCCTTGACCTGCTCCTCGGTGAAGGTGAGACGGTCATGCTCGAAGGATCTGGCCTTTGCGGGATCGTGCCGGATCTCCTGGCGGGCGGGGCGGTCAAAGCTGTCGACCGCGAGGACGATGTCGTCCTTGTTGAGCTCATAGAACTCGCGCAGGTTGCGGCCGCGGGTCAGGCTCTGCCCCTCCTGCACGAAGCGGTGCAGGGATTCCGCGCCCTCGCGCCCGGCGGCGATGGCGTCGATGGCGAACTTGGGGCCGGTGTACACGTCGCCGCCGACAAAGATGTCGCTCTGCTCGGTCTGGTAGGTGACGGGATCGGCGATGGCGTTGCCCTTCTTGCCGGTCTTGAGCGCGCCGATATCGAGCGTGCCCCAGTCGATGGCCTGGCCGACGGCCGAGAGGACGGAATCGACCTCGATGGTCTCAAATCTGCCGGTGCCGACGGGGGATCTTCTGCCCTTGTCGTCGGGCGCGCCGAGCTCCATGATCTCGACCTTGAGGCCGGTGACCCTGCCGTCCGCGCCGAGGATCTCCACAGGGGCGTTCAGGAAGCAGAACTGCACGCCCTCGGCCTTGGCCTCGGCGATCTCCTCCTTATCCGCGGGCATCTCCGCCTCGCTGCGGCGGTAGATGACATACGTCTCCGCGCCGAGACGGACCGCCGTGCGGCAGACATCCATAGCCACGTTGCCGCCGCCGATGACGGCGACCTTTTTACCGATGGCGGGCTTGCCGCCGAGGTTCACCTCACGCAGGAAGTCGACGCCGCCGTACACGCCCTGAAGCTCCTCGCCGGGGATGCCGAGCTTCGAGCTCTTCTGCGCGCCGATGGCGACATAGAAGCCCTTGTAGCCCTCCCTGCGCAGGTCCTCGATGGTGATGTCCTTGCCGATCTCGGTATTCATGCGGAACTTGACGCCCATCTTCTCGAGCACCGCGATCTCCCCTCGGAGGGCGCTGCGGTCGAGACGGTAGCTGGGGATGCCCATGACGAGCATACCGCCGGGGGCCGGGTTGCGGTCGAAGACCGTGACGTTCAGGTAGCCCATGCGGGCGAGATAGTAGGCGCAGCTCAAGCCCGCGGGGCCGGCGCCGATGATGGCGACCTTCTCCTCATAGGGCTTGTCGATGGGACGGCGGTAGAGGGGATCGGGGACATAGGGCGTGTCGGACTTGAGGTCCTGCTCGGCGATGAACTTCTTGATCTCGTCGATGGCGAGGGCCTTGTCGAGTGCGCCGCGGGTGCAGGCGTCCTCGCATCTCCGGTTGCAGACGTAGCCGCAGACCGAGGGGAAGGGATTGTCCTGCTTGATGAGCTTGAGCGCGTCGAGATAGCGCCCTTCCTTGGCGAGCTTGATGTAGCCCTGGATGGCGATGTGGGCGGGACACGCGGTCTTGCAGGGGGCGGTGCCGGACTCGTGGCAGTTTTTGCGGTTGTCAAAGACATAGTTGGGGTTCCACTTGTCCTTGCCCCACTTGAGACCGGAGGGCAGCTCCTGCTTGGGATACTGCACCTCGCCGTTTTTGGTGCAGAGCTTCTGGCCGAGCTTCACGGCGCCGGCGGGGCACACCTCCACGCACTTGCCGCAGGCGACGCAGTTATCCTTGTCCACATGGGCGCGATAGGCGGAGGCGGAGAGGTTCGGGGTGTTGAAGTACTGGCTGGTGCGCAGGGCAAAGCAGACGCCGAGATCGCAGTTGCAGAGGCCGAAGATCTTGTCCTGGCCGTCGATATTCGTGACCTGGTGGACGTAGCCGTTCTCCTCGGCGCGCTGGCAGATGTGCAGCGCCTCCTCCTTCGTGATGGGGCGGCCCTTGCCGGTCTCAATGAGGTAATCGGCAAAGTCGCCGAGACCGATGCAGCAGTCGTCCTGGATCTCGCCGGAGCCCTCTCCGTAGAGGCGGCGGGCGTTGCGGCAGGAGCAGTAGCCGACGGAGAGCTTGCCGTCGTACTTATCGAGCCAGTGGGAGATATGTTCGATGGAGGCGGAAACGCTCTTGGCGGGGATGGCGTTCTCCACGGGGATGACGTGCATCCCGATCCCGTCGCCGCCGGGAGGGATGAGGTGGGTCTTTCCCTCGAGCGGGAGGAAGGTCATCTTGTCGAAGGCGTCGGCAAGCTCGGGATATTTCTCGACCTGCCAGAGGACCATGTTGGTCATCTCCGCGATGCCGGGGACGAAGAGCTGGACATACCACTGCTTTTCGTGCCGGGGGTTCTCGCGGTGGTACTCCACGATGCCGTGGTTGGCGGCGTCGGTCAGGAGCTCCTCGATGCGCTCTTCGGACTTGCCGGTGAGCTTTGCGATTTCAGCGGTGGTCTTGGGCTTGCGAAGGCCCATCTTGAGCATGACCTCCGCGATCTCGTCGGAGGAACATGCGCGGTCGAGGATGATATACTCGGGGTCAGTCTCGGTCAGACGCTTGAGGCCAAATTTGTAAGGGAGGCGGTCTGTGATCATTTTGCCAAGGTCAAACAGAATCTCTCTTGCCATTGGAAGTCTCCTTTCAGATTGTATGATAAAGGCGATAAACAGCGATGCCGGTCTATTTTACCTCTATCATGCACTATATCATATGCCGCTCCCCTTTTCAACCGAAATTCTGAATATTCAAGAAATCTATACACTTTTTCGCAGGATGTATAGACTTGCGAAAAGACACTTGTCTTTTTATCGCGGACGGGTTATGATATAGGTATCTATGTGCGTTGGGCTTTCCCAAAGGAGGGATCGTGTATGTTGGATCAGTACCTTATCATCCACAAGAGTATTCTGCCGGAGTATTACGAAAAGGTGATCGAGGCGCGGCGGATGCTGGAGGACGGCAGGATCAAGGATGTGAGCCAGGCCGTGCGCGAGGTGGGCATCTCCCGCAGCACCTATTACAAATACAAGGATTTCATCCTGGAGCCCACGGAGCTCTCCGGCGGGCGCAAGGCGGTCTTGTCCATGATGCTCAACCACGAGCAGGGCGTTCTGGGCGCGCTGCTCATGCGCATCTCCGAGGCCCACGCGAGTGTTCTGACCATCACGCAGAGCCTGCCGATCCGCGACAAGGCCAGCGTCACCATCTCCCTCGATGTGAGCGAGGTGGACGGGAGCATGGAGGATTTCGTCTCCGGGCTCTGCGATGTGGCGGGGGTCGAGCAGGTACGGATGCTCGCCGTTGAATAGTGCAGGATATGGCAATACACAGAGACCGGCGGGAGATCCGGGATATCCTCACGCTCATCGGGCAGTTTGACGATACGATCTGCGAGATCGCATCCCAGGAAAAGCGCCAGCAGGACGCCGCGGCCGAGGCACTCAAGGAGCTGTCAGGCAGGGCGCTCGGCGAGATTTTGCGCGGGATGGATGTGGAGAACATCAACCGCGACAGGCTCGGTCTCCGGGTGGCGAGTCTGCGGGCGGCGGGGATCGAGAACATGGAGCAGCTCTGCGCCCTGTCGGTGGATCAGATCAACGACATCAAGGGCATCGGGGATGAGGCCGCGTGGCTCATCTACACCCTTGCGGGCCGCATCCGCCAGGAGGCCGGCACGGGCCTGCGCGTGCGCGTGAGTTTGGACGACAGGAGTAATGCCGCGACTTCCCTCCTGCTCACGGCGAAGGCCGCGATGGAGACCCAGAGCGCCGTGCGTGCCGCGCAGGAGATCTACGCGGAATACCACGACGCCCTCCGCGCCGCCTATACCGCCGCGAAGCCCGCCGCCGGCGGCCTGCGCTGGATCTTCACTTCCGCCGAGAAGAAGAAGGAGGCCATGGACGCCGCGCTCTATCTCTACGGCCTGCTCACGGGCGATTACGGGGACCGGGTGCGCGCCGCGATGGACGCCTACGACGCAAGGGCGCTCTCCGACAGCGAACACGTGTGGGAGGACTTTCAGAAAAACAGCGCGGCCTACTACGCCCAGCTCGACAGGCTCGACCGCGCCGTCGGCGCGCGGATCGACAACAGCTACAGCGGGCTGCCCGAGGAGCTTGTGCGCGCGGTGGAGATGCAGGCGCTCTATCTCGACTCCCTGCGCGCGGTTTTGCGCCCCTATCAGGACTTTGGCGCGCGCTATATCCTCCGCCAGGGCAAGGTGCTGCTCGGCGATGAGATGGGCCTTGGAAAGACCGTGCAGGCCATCGCCGCGATGGTCTCCCTCCGGGCGATGGGCGCGGCGCATTTTATGGTGGTCTGCCCCGCGAGCGTGCTTGTCAACTGGGTCCGCGAGATCCAAAAATTCAGCGAGCTGCCCGTGACGGTGATCCGCGGCGGCAAGCTCTCGGCGGTGATGGACTGGCGCGAGCACGGCGGCGCGGCCGTCACGACCTATGAGTCCATCAGCCGCTTTGCGCTGCCGGAGGATTTCCGCTTCGCCATGCTGATCGCGGACGAGGCGCACTATGCCAAAAATCCCGCGGCTATCCGCACCCAGGCCCTGCTGCGCCTGCGGCGAAAGGCGGAGCGCGTGCTCTTCATGACGGGCACGCCGCTCGAGAACCGGGTGGATGAGATGTGCTTTCTCGTCTCCTGCCTCCGGGCGGATATTGCCGGCGAGATCAGGGAGATGAAATACATCTCCTCCGCCCCGCAGTTTCGGGAGCGCCTCGCCCCCGTGTATCTCCGCCGCACGCGGGAGGATGTGCTCACGGAACTGCCCGCGCTCATTGAGAAAGAGGAATGGTGCGAGCCGGGCCCTGAGGAATGGAAGCAGTACGCGCTCTCGGTCGCCGCGGAAAACTTCATGGCGATGCGGCAGGTCTCCTGGGACGTGGGGGATCTCACAAAATCCTCCAAGGCGAGGCGTTTGCTGGAGCTCTGCCGGGACGCGAAGGAGGACGGGCGGAAGGTCATCGTCTTTTCCTACTTCCGGGAGACGCTGCGCGCGGTGCAGGAGCTGCTCGGCAAGCGCGCGCTCGCGCCGATCACGGGCTCCGTCTCCCCCGAACGCCGACAGGAGATCGTGGACGCCTTCGGCGCATCCGAGGACGGGACCGTGCTGATCTGTCAGGTCCAGGCGGGCGGCACAGGGCTCAACATCCAGGCTGCGAGCATGATCGTCTTCTGCGAGCCGCAGATCAAGCCCTCCGTCGAGAGCCAGGCCATCTCCCGCGCCTACCGCATGGGTCAGCTCCGAAGCGTGCTCGTGTACCGTCTGCTCTGCGACAACACCGTGGACGAGCGCATCCTGGAGCTTCTGCGCGAGAAGCAGGACATCTTCGACAGCTTCGCCGAGGAGTCCGCCGTGGGAAGCGAGTATATGAAGGCTGAAAAGAGCATCGCCGCCATCATCCAGATGGAGAAGGCGCGCATCGAAGCCGGAGATACACCGCCTCTGCGTGCGTAAAAGCGCGTTTTTCCGGTAAGTCTGTACAAATCCGTAATCTGTTCTTACAAAATTGAAAAACTGTGAAAAATGCCACTTCCCTTTTGCGCGCATTGTGATATACTATAAGGGCAAACATACAGATAATTTCAAATATTCCGATGCGGGGCAAGGAGGGGCGGCATGGCAAGCTCTACAAAAAAGGCGCTGGCGGACGCGCTGAAGAAAATGATGGTCATCAAGCCCATCGACCGCATCACGGTGAATGATCTTGTGGAGACCTGCGGCGTCAGCCGGCAGACCTTCTATTATCATTTTGACGACGTATATGATCTTCTGGAGTGGGTGTTTGAGGAGGATGCCAACGCAAACCTCCCGCGCGAGGTCGTCTATGACAACTGGAAGCATGATGTGACGCTCTGGTTCAAATACCTCTACGACAACGCCGCCTTCGCGCTGAATGTCTACAACTCCAACAGCCGGCTCTACATGCTGCGCTACATCAAGGGGCGCCTCGGCGCGTGCATCCGCAGCTTCTCCGAGATCGTGGCGGAGGGCCGCAGCATCGAGCGGGCGGATTTTGAGTTTATCGTGGAGTTCTATTCCAACATCGTCGTGGGCCTCATCTCCCAGTGGATGGACCAGGGGATGGTTCTTCCGAGGGAGATCACCACAGACAAGGTTCTAAAGGTGCTCGACAACAGCATCGAGAACATCATGGAGCGCTTTCAGAAGGCTTGAAAGCAAAAAGGCGCGGTGAAGAAAGTCCCCAACAGGCGCAGGGGAGGGGCTTGCCCCTCCCGGCAGAAAAACATAACGAATAAAAAGCAATGTACGGCAAAATCGTAGCAGCTTACGAAATCGCCGTACATTTTTTACAACATTTCTGCGCACGGGAGGGGCAAGGGCCTCCCCTACGGGTTCATACCGACTTTTTTCGCGCCCTATTGCCTGTTTTCTCAGTGCATCCAGTTCATGGTGTAGAACGCGGCGTAGTTGTTCATCTGATTGCGGGCCTTGATTTTCGCCTCGAGATCCTTTTCCTTTTCGGCTCTCTCCCGCTCGCTCACGGTGCGGCAGACGTCCACATAGTTCTGCGTCGTCTCCCGGATGCGGTGGCTGAGCTGGCGCATGACCTGCAGGAGCTTCTCGGGCTTATCCTTCAGGTACTCCGCGAGATCGCCCTCCTCCAGCTCTGTGAGGACCGTACCGTCCTCAAGCGCGACGGCGGTGGCAGAGCGCGGATAAAACTCGATCACGCCCATCTCGCCGAAGAGCTGGCCCGCGTCAAGCTGTGCGATCCGCTCTTCCCTCTCGGTCTGATAGTCGGTAAAGATGCCGATCGTTCCGCTCTGAATGTCAAACATCGTGGCGGCGGAATCCCCCTGCCGGAAGATGACCTGATCCTTGCTGCATGTGATTTGTTTCATGTTTTTCCCTCCGCTCAGAAGTACGGGTAAAAGCCCATGTAGCCGTAGAAATCACAGAGCTCCTTGATGCGCTCAAGCAGAGACAGACTCTTTTTCTCGCCCCGCTTCTCCGTCTCCACCGTGTCATATACCGTGTGGCAGGCGTCGATGTATTTCTTCGTCGTGTTGCGCAGGCGGTTGCACATCTGCTGCATGATGTCCAGGATCTTGGACGGATTCTCCTCAAAATATGCGTAGAAATCCAACTCGGATACCTTTGTCAGAACGGTATCATCCTCCAGCGCCACCACCGTGGCCGAGCGCGGCGCATGGTCCAGAAGCCCCATCTCCCCGAAGACGTTGACCTTCGTTGTCCCGTAGAGCTTGGCGATCAGGTTTTCATTCTCTTTGCCGTAATCGCGGTAGACCCCGACGCTGCCGCACTCGATCTCATACATGCAGTCGCCCGGATCGCCCTCACGAAAAATGACCTGGCCTTTGGCATAGTTTTGTGTTGTCATAGCATCTCCTCCGATCTGTAAGAACTGAATAGATTTGCCTTCAATCTCGGGTAATTATACCACGTTTTCAGGGAACGTCAAGCCGCGGCGTTTACTTGAGCGCCGCTTGTTCATTATTTTGTGATTTTCCTTATTTACATTCTTTTCTTAATGTGTTATGCTGAGGACAGCAAAAAGACAGGAGGCGCATCTATGGCACGCCGCAAGATAGAGACACCGTCGCCGGAGGGCATCGTCGTGGATATGAACACGGGAAAGGCCCTGGGGAAATGCGCACCCGCGGCGATCTGCACCCGCATCCGGCACTACCGGGAGGCGCTGGGGCTTGAGCAGAAGACCTTCGCCGCGCAGATCGGCGTGACGGGCAACGCCGTCAGCAACTGGGAGTGCGGGCGCACACGCCCCGATATGAACCTGATCCCCGCCATCTGCAGGGCGCTTCAGATCACGCTCTATGACCTGTACGGAGAGACGCCGCCTGCGGACTCTCTCACGGCGCGCGAAAAAGCGCTGGTAGCGGGTTACCGCAAGCTCAATCTCGGCAGCCAGTATGCCGTTGACAGGGCCGTGGAGACCCTGCAGTTTGTGCAGTCCGTGGCCGACCGGCCGGAGGTGCGCAAGCTGCTGTATTTCTCCCGCTCGCTCGCCGCGGGCGCGGCGGACCCGACGGAGTTTGAGCAGGATGCCGAGCCCTACTATCTCTACGCCTCGCCCGAGGTGCAGCGCTCGGACTATGTGTTCAGCGTCAACGGCGACAGTATGGAGCCGGACTATCACACCGGGGACCTGGTGCTGGTGGAAAAGCTCTCCGGCGGGGTCGCCCTGCGCTACGGGGAGATCGGCGCGTTCATCGTCGGGAACGAGACCTATATCAAGCGCTATGAGAAGGACGGGCTGCACTCGCTGAACCGGAAGTACGACGTGCTGCGCTTTGGGGAGGATCAGTCCGTGTATCTCATCGGGCGCGTGGTCGGGATCGTGTCGCAGAAGGACATCCCCACGAAGGAGGATGTGGAGGCGTATCTCACGCTGCGAAACTTCGCCCGTGTATAGACGAAGAAGCGAGACCGGAGCTCTGTTTCTGCTCCGGTCTCGTTTCTTTATTCTGCGATCTGTTTTTTATACCGGTCCCGCTCGTCGCTTGTTTCGCAGGGCTTGACCTGCTGGCCGCCCCGGATGCGGAAGAGGATCTCCTCCAGCGGTTCGGGTCTGCTGTAATAGAAGCCCTGGGCAAGCTCACACCCGATATCCCGCACAAAGGTGAGCTGGTCTTCATCCTCAAGCCCCTCGATCAGGGTGTGGAGCCCCAGCCTCTCGGCCACATACACAAGCTCCCGGAGGATGATGCGGTTCACGCCGCCGTTATCCTCCAGATGGCGCAGAAGCTCCATATCGTACTTGATGAGGTCAAAGCGGAACTGGCTGAACATGTTGATGGAGGAATAGCCGCTGCCGAAGTCGTCCAGCCACAGGCCGTAGCCGCTGTCCTGGATACGCCTGAGCTGCTCGCGGAAGCGGTCGGCGCCGGTGGCGATGTCCTGCTCCGTGATCTCCACGATGAAGTAATCCTTGCCGACGTACCGGGCGAGCTCATATTTCTCATAGAGCTCGTTCATGCGCGCGACGATGTCCGTGTGGTCAAAGTCCTGTCTTGAGAAGTTCACTGAGATCGGGACAATGGGCAGGCCGTTTTCACGGCGGGTCACCACCTCCCTGCACACCTGCTCCATCATGTAGAGATCCAGGCGGTAGAGCTGGTGATACTGCTGGAGCGTCGGGATAAAGTCCGCCGGGGAGATGATCCCGCGCACCGGGTCCACCCAGCGCGCAAGCGCTTCAAAGGCCGCGATCTTCCGGGTGCTCACGCGGGTGATGCCCTGGTAGTAGACCTTGATCCACTGGTTTTCCAGCGCCCGCTCAAAGTTTTCGATGATGTAGCGCTCTTTCCAGTACTGATCGTCCGCCGCCTGGGAGAAGATGGCCCAGGTGCGCGTCATGTCGTTGTTGATGCGGCGCAGGGCATGGCGGGCATGGTCCAGCGCCTCGGTGACGTTCTGGCCCTCCTGCACCTCGCAGATCCCGGCGCGGATGCCGGAAGTGATGCCCTTTGCCTCCTTGCGGATGCGGCGGTTTGCGCGCTCAACGCCCGCGGTCACCTTCTCCTTGCTCTCATACTCCGTGATGAGGATGAAGCGGTCGATCGCGCCGCGCACGAGCAGGCCGTCCGGAAATTCCCCCTTGAGGGACGCCGCCACCAGGCGCAGAAGCTCATCCCCCTCCTGCACGCCGTACTGGTTGTTGTAGGACTGCATGGAATACACGTCCGTGAAGACCAGGACCGCCTTTTTGTTCAGCACGCGCAGGACCCGCACGCGCTCATTGCCGAACTCATGCAGGTAGTTGAGATTCGGAAGCCCGGTCAGAGGATCGTTATAGAAGAGATCCTTGCGGAAGAGGTCATAGTTCTCCGTGACGGTGACCATGTCCTTCGCCGTCTTCGTGACATTCAGATAGCCGATCACGGGAAGCTCCTTCCCGTCCGGCATGGTCTGCCACTGGCCGTAGCCGTGGATATACTGATACTCCCCGCCGATACGGCAGCGGAAGATGCTGTCATAGGGGCCGGCGTGCTGCATAAACTCCCGGCTGATCTTCACCACGACGCCCACATCGTCCGGGTGCATACGCTCATACATCCCCTCCGAGAGCCACGCGAGCACGCGCTCCCGATCCATGCCGGTTTTTTTACAGAAGCCATCTGTCGCAAGAAGGGGCTGCGCGGCGCCGTCCACCACATCGTAATAGACGAAGGACAGCGGGCTGCTCTCGTAGGCTTTTCTCATGTCATCGGGAAACGTGTACATGCGGGAACCTCCCAGTCTCTTCGGCGGCATCGCCTGCCGCAGCGTTTTGGTAACGAGCAACGATATGTTTTCTTTATTTTACCATATGGATCGCAAATTTACAATGCGCACTTTTCATTTCCCGACCGGCGAGAGATCGGCCCTTGACAAGGTTTGGGAGCAACGCTATAGTGATTTTTACAGAGGTCACGCTTACATGCATGAAGGAGGAATCTGCCATGAGCGAAAACATCATCTACTGCTATTCCGGTTCGGGCCACTGCCTGAACATGGCCAAAAGCATCGCCTCCCGCCTGGGGGACACCGACATCGTGCTGATGCGCGCCTTCCCGGAAAAGACGGACGCAACGGAGGCAAAGCGCGTGGGCTTTGTGTTCCCCTGCTACGGCGGCGGTCTGCCCGGCCACGTGGAGGAGTATGTCAGGGCCATTCAGATCGCGCCGGGGGCCTATAAGTTTGCCGTGGAGCAGTTCGCGGGCTACATGGGCTGCGGTCTGCACAAGATCGACGAGATCGTGGGGCTCGACTACTGGAACCTGATTTCAAACCACTCCACCTGCATCTGGCTCATGCCGCACGGGCTGTGTTTTCCGCCCACATCCAAGGAGGAGGCCCAGGCCCGCATTGACCGCAAGGCCATGGAGGTTGCGGCCGCGGTGAAGGCGATGGAGAAGAGCGCAAAGAAGCCGCCGGAGAAAAAGCTCTTTGCGCTGGAGAGCAGGGCTTTTTCCCAGCTCCACCCGAAGCGGACAAAGAAGTTTACCGTGAGCGACGCCTGCATCGGCTGCGGCACCTGCGTGCGGATCTGTCCCCGGGGCAATATCACGCTTCAGGACAAAAAGCCCCGCTTCGGCACCGACTGCATCGGCTGTCTGAGCTGCCTGCAGTTCTGCCCGAAGGAAGCGATCAACATGGGCAAGGTCACCGAGAAGCGCGAGCGCTTCCCGAACCCGAACGTCAAGGCTCTGGATCTCACGCAGAAGATCATCCACATTGAGTGATCAGTCCGGCTGCTGCCCGTCGTGGGGCTTCCAGGCGCAGGCCGTGATTTTGAAATCGGTAAAAACGGCGGTGAAGCTCGAGTCCTCCGGGCTGCAGGCGTAGACGCCGAAGCGGATCTTTCCCGCGCCCTCCCACATGTGGCAGACGCGCATCTGTGTAAAGCGCTGCCCGTCCTGTGAGCACTCGATGCGGTAATCATCCTCCCGGCGGCTGAAGCGATACCACATGGTCTTTACGTCCGCCGGGATCTCAGTGGTGGCCCAGTCGGAGTAGCCGTGATTTGTGACCACGGAGCCGAGATGCTGAAAGCTCTCGTTCTCATACTCGACAGACGCCTTGAGCCAGTTTTCGGAATCGAGGTACATGGCGATGCCGCACTGGTCAAAGCGGTGGTGGCTGCCGGTGAAGTCGGTCTTTACGACGAAGGAAAAGAACTTCTCCTCCGTCTCCGTCTGCAAAACGGGGGCGTTGTCGTTTTGGAAATGATAATAGGTCCGCTGCCAGAGATCCGTGCGGGGCTCGGTCGTGATCTCGATCCGGTCGGGCGTTATGCTGTACTGCGCCGGCGCGCATGTCCAGGACATGGAAGCTGTCATATCAAGAATCCCCTTTTGGTCATTTGCGTCCCGATGCTTTGCATGGGGGCGCTTCTATTTTACCATGAAAACAGGCGGCGGAAAAGTCTGACTTCCGATCCTGCCTCTCGTTTTTTATTCTTGACAGAAAAGCGCGGGGTCTGTATACTTTAATCAATTATCGGTTTAAATCGCAGGATAGAGAGGAGGCGCGCGGCGTGGCGTCTGAAACGGAAAGGCTCGATCAGCGGGCAAGTGAGCTGATGGCGGAAAAGGAAGCCGACAGCAGGACGCGCCTTTACGCGGGGCCGATGGGCGCGGTTTTGACGGTCGTGCTTGTCGGCTTTGCGCTCTTCGAGCTCTGGGCAAATCTGAGCGGCACGCTCGGCGCGGTGAAGCTCCGCACGGCGCACATCATGCTCCTGCTCCCCCTCGCCTTTCTGCTCTATCCAACATATAAAAAAGAACGCAGAGCGCGCAGGCTGCCGCCGGTGTGGGATATTCTCCTCTGCCTTGCGGCGGTGTACTGCTTTGCCTACATCCTCCGCCGCTATGACGCCCTTGCCAGGACCGGCCGTCTCAGCGATACGGACGTGCGGGTGGGGGTGGTGTGCCTCGTTCTCTGCTTTGAGGCCGCGCGGCGAACGAGCGGAAACCTCGCCGTCATCGCGCTGGTGTTTCTGTCCTACTTCGCCGTCTGGGGGCGCTGGGTCCCCGGCAGCTTCGGCACCGCCGCCTTTCCACTCAAACGGGTCGTCAAGTCCCTCGTCTGGGACACGATCGGCATTCTCGGCACGGGCAGCGGCGTGTCCGCGACGTATATTTTTATCTTTGTACTCTTTGGCGCGTTTCTCAAATACAGCGGCTTTTCCCAGTTCATCAACGACATCTCCCTCACCCTGGTGGGCCGGTCCCCCGGCGGACCCGCCAAGGTATCGGTGATCGCCTCGGCCCTGATGGGGATGATCAACGGCTCGGCCATCGCAAACGTGGCCACCACCGGCACCATCACGATCCCGCTCATGAAAAAGACGGGTTATAAAAAGGAATTTGCCGGGGCCGTCGAGGCGGTGGCCTCCACCGGCGGGCAGTTCACCCCGCCCATCATGGGGGCCGTCGGCTTTGTGATGGCGGAGTTCATGTCCGTGAGCTATACGAAGGTGATGCTCGCGGCGGCGATCCCGGCCTTTCTCTATTACCTCGGGCTCCTCTGGTCCGTGCATCTGGAGGCAAAGCGCCTGGGTCTCTCCGGGCTTGCGCCGGAGAATATCCCGCGGGCGGCGGAGGTTCTGAGGGCGCGCGGGCATCTGCTGCTGCCGCTCGGCCTGCTGCTCGGGATGATGTTCGCGGGCTATACCCCGCTCTACGCCGCGATCCTCGCGATCATTCTCACGGTGCCGGTATCCTGGCTGCGCCGGGAGACGCGCATGACGCCCCGGGTCATCCTGGACGCCGTTCTCGAAGGGACGCGCGGCGCGATCGGCGTGGGGGTGAGCTGCGTCATCATCGGCGTCATCATCGGCTCCGTGAACATGACAAGCCTCGGCGTGAATTTCGGCAATCTCATTCTCAAGGTCGTCGGCGAGGGGCAGCTCTTCCTCGGGGGGCTCATGGTGATGGTCATGTCCATCATCCTCGGCATGGGCGTTCCCGGCGTCGCGGCCTATGTGATCGTGTACGCCGTGGCGGTGCCGGTGCTGCGCGGCGTCGGGGCCACCGAGATGGCGGCGAACATGTTCTGCCTCATTTACGCCTGTCTCAGCAACATCACGCCCCCGGTGGCCATGAGCTCCTATGTGGCAAGCGGCATCGCCGACAGCGACATGACAAAGACCAGTCTCATCGCCATCAGGCTCGGCATCGCGGGCTTCATTGTCCCCTTCTTCTTTCTGGATAACCCCATCCTCCTCTACGGCAGCACGGAGGGCGTCGGTATTGCGGCCACGGCCTATGCGTTTGTGACCGCCTGCGTCGGGGTGCTGGCGCTCGCGTCGGCGCTGTCGGGTCTTCCGACAGAGAAGCGTTCGGGGTATGTCACGGCGCTGCGGCTTCTGACGCGGGCGCTGCTCGCCGCGGCGGGGGTCCTGTTCATCAAGCCCGGGCTCACGACCGATCTTGCGGCGCTGCTTCTGATCGGGGCTGAGCTTTTGATCGCGCGGCTGTTTCTGGAAGGCCGGAATGCATAGCGATACACCGCCGGGGTTCCGGCGCTGCATCCATACAGATCCCGTTATGAAAGGAAGGCTCAAGCATGAAAAAAATCTTCGCACTGATCCTGTGCGCGGCACTCCTGATTGCCGCGGCCCCCGCGGCCTCTGCCGCGACGGACATCAACTTCGTCACCGCCGGGACCGCCGGCACCTTCTACGCCATCAGCGTGGAGGTCGCAAAGCTCTGGAACGAGAATATCCCCGGTATGCGCGCCGTGGCCACCCCCTCCGGCGGCGGTGTGGACAATCTCAACCAGGCCAGGGACGGCGAGGCCCAGATCGGCATTGCCAACGCCAATCTCGTTTACCAGTCCATGATGGGCACCGACGCCTTTGAAGGGGACGCGAACCCCGACATCCGCATCTTCGCGGGGCTCTACTATAATCCCAACCAGGTGGTCGTGACGGACGCGAGCGGGATCGAGAGCTTCGCCGACTTTGCCGGGAAGCACTTCTCCGTGGGCGCGGCGGGCTCCACCACGATTGACGAGGCGGCGCACCATCTCGCCACGGCCGGGCTCACGCTGGACGACATGAAGACCGAGTATATGGATGTCGCCTCCTCTGCCGACGCCATCCAGAACAAGCAGCTTGACGGCGCGTGGATCATGGCGGGCGCCCCCAACGCGGGCGTGACCCAGATCCTCACAAGCGCCGACGCGCACCTGCTGCCCATCCCCGCGGAGCTCGTCGAGGCGCTCAAGGCGGACTACCCCTGGTACGCAAGCTACGCCATCCCCGCCGGGACCTACGCCGGGCAGGAGGAGGACGTGCCCACCTCCGCCGTGAAGCTCACGCTCTTCCTCACCGCCGATGTGGACGAGGAGACCGCCTATCAGATGACGAAGGTGTTCTGGGAAAACTGGGACAGTCTCACGGCGAACTTTGCCGCGCTCAAGGCCGCCGATCCCCAGAAGGCGTGCGAGGATCTCGCCGGGGTGCCGCTCCATGACGGGGCCGCCCGCTACTACCGGGAGATCGGGCTGATCGAATAAAAATGAGAGACTTTGAAGCACAGCGGATGAAGCGGGCCGGCGGGTCCCCCACCGTCGCCCTGAACGCGAAAGGGATACGGATGCGCGAGGAGGGGATCGACATTCTCTCCTTCGCCGCGGGGGAGCCGGACTATGACACGCCGGAGCCTGTGAAGGCCGCCGCCATCGAGGCGATCCGGCAGAATGACACCCACTACACCAGCGCCGCCGGCACCACGGCGCTCCGCCGCCGTATCGTGCGAAAGCTGCGGGAGGAAAACGGGATCGACGTCAGCGAGGACGGGATCATCGTCACCCCCGGGGCAAAGCCCGCGCTCTTTGCGGCGATGATGTGCTTTCTCGAGCCGGGGGACGAGTGCCTCGTGCTCACGCCCGCCTACCCCTCCTACCGCTCCGGCATCCTGATGGCGGGGGCAGGCTATGTGCCGGTGCCGCTCCGCTTTGAGGACGGGTTTCGCGTCACGCGCAAGATGCTGGAGGCGAAGGTCACGGCAAGGAGCAAAATGCTCATCGTCTGCAATCCCTGCAACCCCACGGGCCATGTGCTGTCCGCCGAGGAGGTGCGGGACATCGCGGACTTTGTGCTGGCGCACGATCTGCTCCTCATCGCGGATGAGATCTATGAAAAGCTCATCTACGACGGGAGAGAGCACCTGAGTCTCGGCGCGCTGCCGGAGATAAGCGACCGGGTCATCACGCTCAACGGTCTCTCCAAGAGCGCCGCCATGACCGGCTGGCGCATCGGCTACTCGGCGAGCTCCCCTTCTCTCGCGCGCGTGATGCTGAAGTTCCAGCAGAACAGTCTCAACTGCACGGCCGCCTTCACCCAGACCGCCTCCGTCGCGGCCTTCGACTGCGCGGCGGAGACGGAGGCGATGCGCCTCGGCTATCTGAGGCGGCGCGATCTCATCTGCGACGGTCTGAACGCCATCCCGGGCATTACCTGCCCACGGGCGGAGGGCGCGTTCTACGCCTTCTTCCGCGTGGATCACAGGGGCATGAGCGCCGGGGAGCTTGCGGAGTATATTCTGGAAAAGGAGCGCATCCTCCTCGTCCCCGGGACCGCCTTCGGCGAGGGCGGCGAGGGGTGCCTGCGCATGTCCTTCGCGGCGGACGAGGCGTCCCTACACGAGGCGCTCCGCCGTCTCGGTCGTCTGTTCGGTTGACATAAAACACCTTCCCATCTGCGATTTCGCATCCGGGAAGGTGTTTTTTCTTTATTTCCAGCCGAAGAGGCCGTGCTTTTGGGCTGGCTCCGTCCGCATCTCTGTGCAGGTGTAGCCCGTGGCGTTGATCGCCAGGCGAAGGCGCATCTCCTCCACCGGGGTCTCTGTCAAAAAGCTCGCCTCCCCTTTCGTGTGGGAGGAGCTTACTTTCTTCGCGTCGGGGACGGTTTTGCGGATCACATCGTTGATATGCGCCTCACACATGGAGCATATCATCCCGTCGATTTTCAGCGTTGTCTTGAGCATCTCTTCAACTCCTTTTGTCCGGTAGTTAGCAGTTTCTAACCACAAGTATAACACAGTCCGGCAAAAAAGAAAATACCAAAAAATTTCCCCGGCCCATGCGTCTTGCATCGGTCGGGGTTTTCGAATTAAGTCGGCAGTTTATTCTTTCTCTGCTTCCGCCTCGTCCAGCTTCGCGCCGTATTTCAGCATGTGGGCCTTGATCGCGTTGAAGGATTTGTCGCTGATATAATGCTCGATCCGGCAGGCGTCTTCGGTGGCGGTCTCCTCATCCACGCCGAGATTCATGAAGAGTCTGGAGAGGACCGTGTGCCGCTCATAGATACTCCTGGCTTTGGCCTCGCCCGCCTCGGTCAGCCTGATGGAGCCGAATTCGTCGACCCTGGCAAGCCCGTTCTTCTTCAGGAGACCGATCGCGCGGCTGACCGAGGGCTTGGAATAGCCCATATATTCGCCGACATCGATCCCGCGGACCTTTGCAGATTTCTGTGAGAGAATATAAATCGTCTCAAGATACATTTCCCCGGATTCCTGCATGGCCATCAGTTTTCACTCCCTTTTCAGTGGTATATTCAGTTTACCATAAGTCTTTCAAAAAATCAATGCATCTTCACAAAGCACTTGACAAATTAGCCAAACCTAACTATAATAGTACGCGAGTTAGAAAAAGCTAACTTTTTTCTTGGGAACAAGTTAGCATTTGCTTATTCTTTTGGAGGAAAGATATGATGCCTCTCAGTTACGCAGACATGGGTCAGCCGCAGATCATCCGCAGGATCGGCGGCAGCCCGGAAGTCAGGCAGCACCTGGAAGATCTCGGCTTCCATGTCGGGGGCGAGGTCAGCGTTGTGAGCACGCTCGGCGGGAACCTGATCGTCAAGGTCAAGGAGAGCCGCGTCGCGGTCAGCAACGAACTTGCGAGAAAAATCATGGTTTGACAGGAGGAGACAATGAAAACGCTCAGAGACGTAAAAATCGGCGAGACCGCCACGGTCGTGAAGCTCCATGGTGAGGGCGCCGTCAAGCGCCGCATCATGGACATGGGGATCACCAAGCACACCCCGGTATATGTGCGCAAGGTCGCGCCGCTCGGCGACCCGATCGAGGTGACCGTGAGAAATTATGAGCTTTCCATCCGCAAGGCGGACGCGGAAATGATCGAGGTGGAGTGACCCTGATCCCCGGGGCGCGGGCCCCAGTTTTTTTCGGACCGAAGGTTAGATTTTGCTAACCCCTATGGAGAAAGGAAGTTAGAATTATGAATTTGCGTATCGCGCTGGCAGGCAACCCGAACAGCGGCAAAACCACCCTGTTCAACGCCCTGACCGGCTCCAACCAGTTCGTCGGCAACTGGCCCGGCGTCACGGTGGAGAAAAAGGAAGGCAGGCTCAAGAAGCACGACGATGTGACGATCACGGACCTGCCGGGCATCTATTCCCTGTCCCCCTACACGCTGGAGGAGGTGGTCGCGCGAAACTACCTGATCAGCGAGCGCCCCGACGCCATCCTGAACATCATCGACGGCACGAACCTGGAGCGAAACCTCTATCTCACCACCCAGCTCACGGAGCTCGGCATCCCGGTGGTGCTGGCTGTGAACATGATGGACATTGTAAGAAAAAACGGCGATGAGATCAACATGAAGGAGCTCTCCCGTCAGCTCGGGTGCCGCGTCATGCCCATCTCCGCCCTCAAAGGGGACGGTGCGATGGAGGCTGCCGAGGCCGCGATCGAGGCCGCCAAAAGCGGCAAGACCATCCCGCTGCACAGCTTCTCCGGCCCTGTGGAGCACGCCCTTGCCCACATTGAGGAGGCCGTTGTACATAACATGCCCGAGGAGCAGCAGCGCTGGTACGCCATCAAGATCTTCGAGCGCGACGACAAGGTGCTCGAGCAGCTCCAGATCCCGGCGGACACCCTCGCCCACATTGAAAACGACATCGCGGCGGCGGAGAAGGAGCTCGACGACGACGCGGAGAGCATCATCACAAACGAGCGCTACATCTACATTGCCGAGGTCATCAAGTCCTGCTACAAAAAGAAAAACGCGGGCAGTCTCACAGCCTCCGACAAGATCGACAGAATCGTGACCAACCGCTTCCTGGGGCTGCCCATCTTCGCGGCCGTCATGTTCCTGGTGTACTGGATCGCGATGGTGGCTGTCGGCGCGCCGGCGACGGATTTCACGAACGACAACATCTTCGGCGACGGCTTCCATCTCTTCGGGATGGACGGCGGATACGGAGAGCTCAGTGAGCGCTACGCGGACGCTTCCCTCATCGTGGACGGCTATGACGTCTGGGTGGAGGAAAACGGCAGGGAGCCGGAGGATACGTTCACCTACGCCGTGGAGGACGAGGAGACCCTGGAGGTCAGCGAGGAGACCGCGACGCTCGAAGACCTGGAGGAGGCCCGCAAAACCCTCGAGGAGATCGGCGAGGAGCCCGATCCCGCGGATTACGGCACCTGGGTCCCCGGCATCCCGGCCCTGGTGGAGAGGCTTTTGGATAAAATCAACGCGGCGGACTGGCTCAAGGGTCTCATCCTGGACGGGATCGTCGCCGGCGTCGGCGCGGTGCTGGGCTTTGTGCCGCAGATGCTGGTGCTGTTTCTGCTGCTGGCCTTCCTGGAAGCCTGCGGCTACATGGCGCGCATCGCCTTCGTGCTGGACCGCGTGTTCCGCAAGTTCGGTCTCTCCGGCAAGTCCTTCATCCCGATGCTCATCGGCGTGGGCTGCGGCGTGCCCGGCATCATGGCGAGCCGCACCATTGAAAACGAGCGCGACCGCCGCATGACCATCATGACCACGACCTTTATCCCCTGCGGGGCCAAGGTCCCCTTCATCGGCATGATCGCGGGCGCGATCTTCGGCGGCTCCCCCTGGGTGTCCACCTCCGCCTACTTCATCGGCATGGCGGCGATCGTGGTCTCCGGCATCATGCTGAAGAAGACCCGGATGTTTGCCGGCAACCCTGCCCCCTTCGTCATGGAGCTGCCCGCCTACCACTGGCCGACGCTCGGCAATGTTCTCCGCTCCATGTGGGAGCGCGGCTGGTCCTTCATCAAGAAGGCCGGCACCATCATTCTGCTCTCCACCATCGTTGTGTGGTTTACGAGCTTCTTCGGCTTCACGGAGGACGGCTTCCGGATGCTCGGCGAGGAGGAGCTGGAGCTCTCGATCCTCGCGAAAATCGGCGGGGCCATCGCCTGGATCTTCGCGCCCCTCGGCTGGGGCAACTGGCAGGCGGCTGTCGCGTCCATCACGGGGCTTGTCGCCAAGGAGAACATCGTCGGCACCATGGGCATCCTCTACGGCGGCGGCGAGCAGACCGCATGGCAGGCCCTGTCCCAGGCTTTCACCGGCGTGACGGGCTACTCCTTCCTGGTGTTCAACCTCCTCTGCGCCCCGTGCTTTGCGGCCATCGGCGCCATCAAGCGGGAGATGAACAACCCCAAATGGACCTGGTTTGCCATCGGCTATCAGTGCGGCTTTGCCTATCTCGTGTCCCTGATGATCAACCAGTTCGGCGGGCTCTTCACGGGCCATGTGAACGTCATCGGCCTTATCTTTGCTGTGGCGGCGCTCTGCTGCATCGTTTACATGCTCTTCTTCCGGAAGTACAAGGAAGCCGACAAGCTCACGGCTGTGGCTTAAGAGAGGGGCGCGTACCATGCTCATGTGGCTTTACGCAAATCTCGGCACGATCGCGGTGACGCTGCTGCTGATTGCCGCGGTCTTCGGGATCATCCGCAGTCTCATCCGGGATAAAAAGCAGGGCAAATCGTCCTGCGGCGGCAACTGCGCGCACTGCGGCATGTGCACCGCCTGCCGGCAGAAGCAATAGAACAGCTTGGAAAGTCGGCCTATGCCGCAGGGGAGGGGCTTGCCCCTCCCGCGCGGATAAAAAGCATCAACAATAAAAAAGTACGGCGATTTCGTAGTTTGTTACGATTTCGCCGTACATTGCTTTTAATTGTGATCTGGTACTGCCGGGTGGGGCAAGCCCCTCCCCTACGTTGCTTTTCTACAGGCCCTTCAACCTGTTACCTTTTTCGTCGAAATCAGGCCCAGGGGTTCTCCGTGGGATACGGGAGGGACTTGGGCTGGTTGTAGCCGATATCCTCCACGCCGAGGAACTTGAACACCTCAAAGAGGGCCTTGCCGTGGTGGCCGAAGGCGACGGCGCCGTGGTGCGGGAAGCGCTTCTGGATGAGGACATGGCGATAGAAGCGGCCCATCTCATGGATGGCGAAGACGCCGATGCCGCCGAAGCTGGTGGTCGCGACGGGCAGGACCTCGCCCTCGGCGATGTAGGAGCGGAGCTTGCCCTCGGAATCGCACTGGAGGCGGAAGAAGGTGATCTCACCCGGGGCGATGTCGCCCTCGAGGGTGCCGCGCGTAAAGTCGGGATCGGAGCCCGCGGGCTCGAGCAGGCGGTGCTGGATGAGCTGGTACTTGACGGCGCGATCGGCGCACATCTTGCAGCTCGGCGTGTTGCCGCAGTGGAAGCCCATGAAGGTGTCGGTCAGGGTGTAATCGAACTTGCCCTTGATCTGCTCGGCCCACATCTTTGCGGGGACGGAGTTGTTGATGTCGAGGATGGTGACCGCGTCGCCGGAGATGCAGGCGCCGATGTACTCGGAGAGGGCGCCGTAGATATCGACCTCGCAGCTCACGGGGATGCCGCGGGCGGCGAGACGGGAGTTGACAAAGCAGGGCTCAAAGCCGAACTGCTCCGGGAAGGCGGGCCAGCACTTGTCGGCAAAGGCGACGTACTTGCGCGCGCCCTTGTGCTGCTCCGCCCAGTCGAGCAGCGTCAGCTCAAACTGTGCCATGCGCTCGAGCAGGTCGGGGAAATACCGGCCCTCGCCCATCTCGGCGGCCATATCGGCGCAGACCTCGGGGATGCGTTTGTCGCCGGCGTGGGCCTTGTAGCTGACAAGAAGGTCCAGCTCGGAGTTCTCCTCGATCTCCACGCCCAGCTCGTACAGGCCCTTGATGGGCGCGTTGCAGGCAAAGAAGTCCTGGGGACGGGGGCCGAAGGTGATGATCTTGAGGTTCTGCACGCCGATCACCGCGCGGGCTATGGGGTAGAACTCCTTGATCATTTTGCCGATGTCCGCCGCGGTGCCGACGGGGTACTCCGGGATATAGCCCCTGAGATGGCGCATACCGAGGTTGTAGGAACAGTTGAGCATACCGCAGTAGGCGTCGCCGCGGCCGTTGATGAGGTCGCCGTCCCCCTCGGCCGCCGCAACGAACATGCAGGGGCCGTCGAAGTTCTTGGCGATCAGGGTCTCGGGCGTCTCGGGGCCGAAGTTGCCGAGGAAGACGACCAGCGCGTTGCAGCCGGCGGCCTTCACGTCCGCGACTGCCTTGAGCATGTCGCGCTCGTTCTCCACGGTGACGGGGCACTCATAGATATTGCCGCCGCAGGTTTTGACGATGGCCTCACGTCTCGCGATGGACAGGCCGATGGGGAAACAGTCGCGGGATACGGCAACGATGCCGAGCTTGACTTCAGGGATGTTCTGCATTTTTGCTTTCCTCCTTCATAAACTTATCGAAGCGCCGGGAACACGTCCCGCAGCGCCGGATATATTTTTTTATACTTCCGATACTGCGCGTCATAGCGCGCGGTGAGCGCAGCGTCCGGCTCCGTGACGGAGGAGACCTCCACCAGCGCGTCTGCCGCGGCCTGCACGCTTTCAAACACGCCGCAGCCCACCATGGCGAGCATCGCAGCGCCGTAGCCGGGGCCCTGCTCGGTCTTCACCATCTCGAGCGGGATGCCGAGGACGTTTGCCATGATCTTCCGCCAGAGCGGCGATTTGGCCCCGCCGCCGCAGATCTTGGAGCGCTCGATGTTGAGGCCGAGGCTCTTTGCGACCTCGAAGCTGTCGCGGATGGCAAAGGCGACGCCCTCGAGAACGCTCTGCACAAGATCGGTGCGAGAGGTGTTCATCGTGATGCCGGTGAAGGTGCCGCGGGCGTTCACGTCGTTGATGGGGCTGCGCTCCCCCATGAGATAGGGCAGGAAGAAGACGGGGTTCCGGCCGAGCTTCTCGTCGGTGATCCCCTCCTGCTCGGCGGCATAGTCCGAGGTGTGGAGGATCTTGTCGCACAGCCAGCTATTGCAGCTTGCGGCGGAGAGCATACAGCCCATGAGATGGAAGCCCCCGTCCGCGTGGGCAAAGGCGTGGAGCGCGTTATGCGGGTCGACGCCGAAGTTCTTGGAGGAGATGAAAATGGTGCCGCTCGTGCCGAGGGAGATGTTGCAGCCGCCCTCCCCCACGACGCCGGTGCCAACGGCGGCGGCCGCGTTGTCGCCGGCCCCGGCCACCACCTTGACGGAGGCGGGCAGGCCGAGCGCGGAGGCGACCTCGGGCTTGAGCGTGCCGATGACCTCAAAGCTCTCGAAGAGCTTCGGCATCTGGCTCTCCTTCACGCCGCAGATCTCCAGCATCTCCTTCGACCAGCGCTTGCGGGCGACATCAAGCAGGAGCATCCCGCTCGCGTCGGAATAATCGCAGGCGTGGACGCCCGTGAGCATGTAGGCGAGGTAGTCCTTCGGCAGCATGATCTTCTCGATGCGCTCGAAGTTCTCCGGCTCATTTGCGCGCATCCAGAGGAGCTTCGGCGCGGTAAAGCCCGCGAAGGCGATGTTCGCCGTGAGAGCGGAGAGCTTCTCCTTGCCGATCTCCGTGTTGAGCCAGGCGGTCTCCTTCTCGGTGCGCCCGTCGTTCCAGAGGATGGCATTGCGGATCACCTTATCCTGCGCGTCGAGCGTCACAAGGCCGTGCATCTGCCCGCCGATGCCGATACCGGCGACGGCGCCGGCGTCAAAGCCGGCCAGCAGATCGCGCAGGCCCGCGATGCAGGCGTTCCACCACTCCCGCGGGTCCTGCTCCGACCAGCCGGGGTGCGGGAAAAGAAGGGGATATTCCTTCGCGGTGCTGTTATGGATCACGCCCTTCTCATCTGTGAGAAGGAGCTTCATGGCAGAGGTTCCGAGATCGATTCCGATAAAATACATGGCGCATCACTCCCCGTTTGTAGATTTTTCGTACTATTTGTATATTCTTTCCTATGGGTTTCCCCTGATATCGGAAAGAATGCTTCAAGCCTTAGAATCATTATAGCAGAGACGGCGTATAACGGCAAGATGCTCAGCCTCTTGTTTTTGATTATTTTTGATTTTCTTTGTGATTGTGCAGATGGCATTTCGGAGAAAAAAAAGCTCCTCCCCATCAAGGGGAGGAGTAAAAATAGCAATCCGTATGATAAATCAAATATGATTGCCGGAGCGCCGCCGCAGGTCATGGAAGGAACATGACGTGCGGTGGGGTCAATCGGTTGTTGGGCCGCGATTCCTATACATAAGCCGCGACATGTGCTGCCCGTACAGCGTCCGGCAACGAGGCCGCCGGCGGCCCGCAAGTAAATTGGTCATGCTATCCGGGTTATGGTGCCGATCACACCGATGGGATGCCGCCCATCTCCAGTGATGTGTATGATACCACAGCTTCAAAATTATGTCAACACCCCAATTGTAAACAATTTTTGACAGATACCGGCAGCACAGGAAAGCGGCGCGCAAATGCCCTTGCTTTTCCCGGGAAAAACGGATAAGATAGGCATAAGACAAAAACGGATAAGGTTGATTTTATGACGAGACAAAAACTCGCTTCCCTGCGGCAGCGGCTTTTTCGGATGGTGTCCGTCGGCGTGGTGGACGATCCCATCAACGGGAGCTATGACATCATCAGCACGCTCGCGCTCCTCATCAATATTGCGGCGGCCATCGCCGCGACCTTCGATTCCCTGAGCATGGCCTACGGGCGTCTCTTCTCCGGGATCGAGGCTGTGACGGTCGCCTTCTTCGCGCTCGACTATGTGCTGCGGCTCATCACGGCGCGGGATCTATACCCCGATCTTCCCCCTCTCCGGGCGGTCGTGAAGTATGTTTTCTCCTTTTCGGGCATCATCGACCTCTTGTCCTTTCTCCCCTATTATCTGCCGTTTTTCTTCCCGGCGGGCGCGGTGGTGTTCCGGGTGTTCCGCATCGTGCGCATCTTCCGGCTGTTTCGCATCAACGCCTATTACGACTCTCTCAACGTCATCACGGAGGTCATTGTCGGAAAACGCCAGCAGCTTCTGTCCTCCGTGTTTATTATCGCGGTGCTGATGCTGGCCTCCAGTCTCTGCATGTACTCGCTCGAGCATGAGGCGCAGCCGGAGGTGTTCCGCAATGCCTTCTCCGGGATCTGGTGGTCCGTGTCCACCCTGCTCACCGTGGGCTACGGCGATATCTACCCCATTACGCCGCTCGGCAAGTTCGTCAGCATCATCATCACCTTCCTCGGCGTGCTGATGGTCGCGATCCCCACCGGTATCATTTCCGCCGGCTTTGTGGAGCAGTACTCCCGCCTGGTGCGTCTCGGCTCCAGCCAGGAGCAGGACCTGCACTTTGTCACGGTGGAACTCGGTGCGAAAGACTATTGGGCGGGGCGGCTCATCAAGGATCTGATGCTGCCGCGAGGGATCCTGATCGCGGCGGTCCAGCGCAGGGGCGAGCTTGTGGTCCCCCGCGGCGACGTGATGCTCAAGCCCGGCGACCGCGTGGTTTTGTGTGCGGAGGCTTTGAAGAAGGAACAGCCCGTGAACCTCCGCGAGATCGTCCTCGGCCCGGGGCATGAGTGGGCAGGCTGCGCGATCCGGGATCTCAACATCTCCCGTCAGAGCTATATCGTCATGGTGCGAAGGGGCGGAACCATGCTGGTGCCCCACGGGTCCATGCGGCTGCTGCAGGGGGACACGGTGATCCTCTACAGCAAGGAGCCCCGGCACGACCCGCGCTTCTGATTGACAAGGGCGCAAAATGGCGGCAGAGAACGACTTGCAGTTGCCTTGAAAAAAAGTACCTCACAGTCGTAGGGGAGGGGCTTGCCCCTCCCGCGCGTAAAAATATTAAAATTACAAAAATGTACGGCGATTTCGTAGAAGGTTACGATTTCGCCGTACATCGCTTTTCAATGGTTACCCTATGCTGCCGGGAGGGGCAAGCCCCTCCCCTACGCAATCATATCGGCTTTTTCCACAGCCGCCTTTTTAATATGTTCTTATTCCGGCCTTATGCCGATGACGACATGGTGATCGTCGCTGTTGCGGGTGCGGATGGACTGGAGGATATACCTTTTCAGCGCCCCGCCTTTCCTCACGCGGAACGGAAGGCTGATCCCCTCGTCCTGGCCGGCGCACTGGATAAGCCGCTCACGGCTGAGCTCCCGCTTCACGCTCTCGAGATCCTCCTCACAGATGTCGCCGAAGAACTTCTCCCGGATGTCCAGACTGAAGTCCGTGCCGCCGGGGCGGATCTCCATCTCGCTGTCCGCGCCAGAGTAAAACTCGAGATAGTAGTCAGTCGTCACGTCCACGTAGAAAATGCTCTCAAAATCGCTGGTGAGGGCCTTGGAGATGCTGATGCCGGTTTTCTTGACGGTGTTCTGCGTCTCCGGGTCCACCTTGCTGCGCTCAATGAGGAAGCGGTCGAAGGCCTCCGGCGGGACGGGCTTGGAGAAGTAGTAGCCCTGTACGAGATCGCAGCCCATGGCCTTGAGCACAAGGTACTGCTCCTCGGTCTCCACACCCTCGGCCACGACCGGGACATGGAGATAATCCGCGATGTCGATGATAAGCTCGATCATGCGCATGTCGCGGGTCTCGCCGAAGGCGCTGCGCACAAAGCTCATATCCAGCTTTAATGCGTCGATCGGGAGCTGAGACAGCATTCCGAGGGAGGAATAGCCCGTGCCGAAGTCGTCCATCTCGATGCGGAAGCCCATCCCGACGCCTCGCAGCTCCCGCGCGGTCAGGATCACCTGCTCGGAATCGCCGGTGTACGCTGACTCCGTGATCTCCAGCATGAGATCCTCCGGGCTGAGTTCGTATGCCTCCAGGATCTCCAGGAAGATACTCTTGAGATTGGGGGTCAGCATGTCGATGCGCGAGACGTTCACGGACACCGGCACGGAGAAGCCGAAGCGGTTCTTCCAGTCCCGGATCTGGGCCGCGGTCTCCCGCCAGACAAAGGTGTCCAGCTCAAGGATGAGGCCGTTGTCCTCCAGAAGCGGGATGAAGATGCCGGGGTTTATCATGCCGAGCTCGGGGTGATCCCAACGCACCAGCGCCTCGGCGCTGGTGAGGACGGGCTGGTCGGGCCGGATGTCATACTTCGGCTGGAAGAAGACCTTGAAGCGCCTGTCCTTGAGCGAGGGTCTGAAATCCTCCAGCAGGCGGGCCTTGTAGAGCTCCGCCTTGTGCATCTCGATATCATAGATGCCGACAGCCTTGAGATAGCTGGACTTCACGGTGTTGGAGGCGATCTTGGCGTAATCGAAGCGACGCTCGATCTCGAGGGTCTTGTCCACATTTGCGTACACGCCGAGGCGCAGGCGCACACGGTTCGAGGCCAGCTCATCCTCCAGAAGTCCCTCCGACGCCCGGTCGAGGAGCCTGCCGTAGTCCTCCTGGTGCGGGCAGTAGAGCAGGAAGGTGTCCGCCCCCCTGCGGCAGCCGAAGCCGCCGACCTCGCGCGCGATGACACGGATGCGCTCGCCGATGCGGGCGAGAATGCTGTCGCCGTACTGCTTGCCGTAGCGCTCGTTGATCATGTGGAAGCGGTTGATGTCGATGACGATGGCATCCATGGGCATGTCCGTATAGTGTCTGTCGAACATGCGGACATAGCGCAGGAAGTAGTCAAGGTTAAAGAGCTTTGTGAGGCTGTCGCGCTCGGTAGACTGGATGATGTTGCGCTTTTCGGACAGCTCTATGCAGCGGTTTGCGCGGGCAAGGACGATCTCGGGACTCGGGTAGGGCTTGGGAATAAAGTCCATGGCGCCCAACTTGAGGCACTCCACCTCCGAGCTCTGGTCCGCCGTCAGCACGATCACGGGCAGGTCGCGGTACTCTGTCTCCTCCCGCATGATCTTCAAAACCTCCATGCCGCTCATGCGGGGCATCTGGAGGTCCAGCATGACAAGGGCGATCTCATCCTTGTGGGCTTTGAGCTGACCCAGCGCCTCCACGCCGTCGGAGGCGTAGAGCACATCATACCGGGTTCCGAGGATATTGCCCAGCATCATGAGATTGACGGCCTCATCCTCCACGATGAGGACATGGCGCTTGAGGCGCAGAAGATCCTCGTCATTCGGCACGGGGAGAATGGGCTTTGCGGCGTCCTCCGCATCGTCCCGCGTCACGGCGCCGAGGCCCTTGAGGAGCTTCTTCTCTTCATACATGAGCTCGTCCGCGCGCTCAAAGACGCTGTGGAAATTGGTGTCCTCCCCCGGTCTGTATTCCCCGAGACCGCCGGAGACCACGACGCCGCCGCTGCCGATATGCTCCACGGATCTGTCGTGCAGGGCGAGGAGCAGCTCCTTGCGGATGACATAGTCGCGCCCGCTCATGATGACCACAAACTCGTCCCCGCCGATGCGGTAGACGGGGCTGTGCTGGAAGATATCGCAGATCATGAAGAAGGCTTTGCGGATATATTCGTCCCCCGCCTTGTGGCCGAGGGTGTCGTTGATCACTTTCAGGCCGTTCACATCACAGACCGCGACAGCAAAGTTGGTGCTGCTGCCCTCTTCGATGGCGGCGTTGATGTCCTTCTCATGGCGAAGATAGGCGTGCTTGCTTTTCGCGCCGGTGAGGGGGTCCTTGAAGGCCGTCTCCCGCGCCGCGTCGCGCTCCTGCACGGCCTTGCTCTCCCACTTTTTCATGGAGACGTGGTTAATCAGCATGGCGGCAAGCGCCATGAGAAACAGGCCGCTCACAAGGAGGGTGTTCATCGTGTCCGTGCGGTGGATATCGTCGAGCTTCTCCTGGATAAAAGCGGCCTCGCCCGCGCTGCCGGCTTCGGCGGAGCTGCTGTAATAATCCCGGATGGCATAGACCGCCTCGTTCGTGGTCTGTTCATCCATGCGGGCAGACCAGATCAGCGCCATGAACACCACGAGCGCGAGCAGCACGATCCACACGATGATCGCCTTGCCGAAACGGCGGGCATGGTCCTTTCGGATGATCCGGCGGAAAAAGAAGAAGCCGATGATCGTCCACACCATGAAGAGGATATAGGTCTCGGTCTCCAGCATCTCGTCCCCGAAGACGCTCGGCATAAGGAGGTAGACGCCGAAGACGATCATAACGGCGAGGCCGATAAAGCCCGTCACGATCTCATGGCGGCTCCGCTCCTTCTGCGCGACCTTGCAGGCGGCGGCGGAGACGAAACCGTAGAGCATGGTCGCGCCGAGCGTCGTCACGTCCACGATCCAGCCGATGGCGGTCCTGCCCACGAAGAGGATCGGGACGCTGAGCCCCGCGACGAGGAGCATGGTGTTTGCGGGGACCTGTTTTTTATTGAGCTTTGCAAAGCGCGCGGGCAGGATATCATCGAGCGCCGCGGCATAGAAGAGCCTGCTCAAAGCACGCAGGTTTCCGATCAGGCTTGTCAGGATGAGGGAGAGGAGCGCCGCCATCAGGACGCCCACGCCGAAGCCCCCGAGGTAGTGCTGCGCGGCATAGAAGGCGGGCAGGCCCTCAATGCCGGAATAGCTGTCCAGATTGCGGATATAAGAGAGCCAGTTTTCATTCCCCGCGGGATAGGCCGTCACGCTCAGGAGCGTGACGAGCATATAGAGCGCGGTCGCGGTGAGGACGGAGGCGACCAGAATCCCGTAGAGCCTGCTCCGCTTGAAGTTATACTCCTCGACAGAGTGGGTGATCGTTTCAAAGCCGATGAAGGCCCAGGGGGAGAGAAGGGCGATGCGCAGGGTCTGGGTGAGCGCTCCCCTCCCCGGCACGAATCCGGGCGCGAGGCCCGCCTTGTTGCCGAGAAGCCCCGCTGCGGCGCAGAGCGCGATGCCCGCGCAGAAGATGCCCGCGAGCACGACCATCGTGCTGGCCGCCGAGGTTTTGCTCTTCATGCACAGGAGCGTCACGGCGCAGATGGCAAGCAGCGTGAGCAGCGCCTCGCCAAGATAGACCTCATACCCGAAGACGGAGAAGAGGTAGCCGAATTTGAAGGTGTCGCCGATAAAGTAGCGGGCGAAGAGCGGCAGGCTTGTCGCGTTTGCCCAGAACACGGAGATATAGGTCAGGCTGAGAAACCAGAAGACCAGAAAAGCCCGGTCATAGCCAAAGACCTCCCGCGTGTAGGCGTAGACGCCCCCCACCATGGGATAACGGCAGGCCAGATAATAGAAGTTCCGGCTGATAATGAGCATCAGCGTCATGCCGACCAGCAGGCCCAGGATACTGCCCGCGGGCCCGGCCTCGGCAAGATAGGTATTGCTCGTGACGACAAGCGAGCCCCAGCCAACGCTGGTGCCGACCGCGAAAGCCCATGCCGACGCGGGTGAGAGATAAGGCTGCAGGTTTTTCTGTGTGGTTTGGTCCGTCATCCGTGATCACTCCATATGGCAGATTCAAATGTAAGGTCAGGGGTTTTCGATCAGGCGCGCGAGCGTCTCATACAGGCGCTCGGGTTCGATGGGCTTGCCGAGATGGGCGTTCATGCCCGCCTTGAGGGAGCGCTCCACATCCTCGTCAAAGACGTTGGCCGTCATGGCGATGATGGGAACCGTGGCGGCGTCCTCCCTTTGCAGCCTGCGGATCTCCCCTGTCGAGGTCAGGCCGTCCATGACCGGCATACGCATATCCATGAGGATGGCCTCGTAGTAACCGACGGGGCTGTCCGAGAACATCTGCAGGGCCACGGCGCCGTTTTCGGCGTGCTCGGTAAGCATCTCCTCGATCTCGAGAAGATCCTGCAGGATTTCGGCGTTTTGCTCCACATCCTCCACGATCAGGACCCGGTGCCCGGCGAGCCTGTTTTCACCCGGCGCCTCCGCCGGTGTCTCCACAGGCTCAACCCCGGAGCGGCGCAGCAGGACCGCATGGATCTGCTGCAGGAGACTGTCGGAGAAGAGGGGCTTTGCGATGATGCCGTCCACCCCGTCGTTCCGGGCCTCCTCGTCGATAATGTCCCAGTTGTAGCCCGTGAGCATGATGACGGCGGTCTCCCCCTCGTCAAAGCGCCGGAGCTCCCGGGTGAGCTCGAGCCCGCTCATGCCGGGCATCTTGTAGTCTGTGAGCAGAAGCTGATAGGCCCTGCCCTCTCTCTTCGCGTTCCGGAGAAGCGCAAGAGCGTCTGCGCCGTTTGGCGCGGTGTCTGCTTCGATGCCGATGGACTGGAGGGCGATGCGCGCATGTTCGCAGGCGATTCCATCATCGTCCACCACGAGGGTGCGCAGGTTTTCCGGCAGGGTGATCCCCTGCTCAAGCTGCGCCCTGCGCGCGGAGGCTCTGAGCGTGACGGTCACGGTGAAGGCCGAGCCGACGCCCTTCTCGCTCTCCACCTGGATATCGCCGCCCATCATCTCCACGAAGTTTTTGGTGATGGCCATGCCGAGACCGCTGCCGCCGTAGCGGTTCGTGGTGGTGGCGTCCTCCTGGGAGAACGCCTCAAAGAGCCTGGGGATAAAAGCCTTGTCCATGCCGACGCCCGTGTCGCGCATGACAAAGCGCATGGTGCATGTGTCATCCTCACGGGAAATCTCCTCCACGGTCAGGGTCACATCGCCCGGAGCCTCGGTGAACTTCACGGAGTTGCCGAGGATGTTGATGAGCACCTGCTTGAGCTTCATATCGTCGCCATAGTAGTAATCCGCCACCTGGCCCGCGATCTGGCACTCATAGTGCAGGCCCTTGTCCTGGCACTGGCCGTTGATGATGATGTTGATCTGATCCAGAAATTCGCGGAAGGAGAACTCCTCATTCTTGAGCACCATGCGGCCGGACTCGATACGGCTCATATCCAGGATGTCGTTGATGAGGCCGAGCAGGTGCCGCGCGCTCGCCCCGATCTTCTCAAGCTGCTCCCGGGTCTGGGGCTGGAGATTCGGGTTGCGCAGGGCGATGTTGTCGAGGCCGATGATGGCGTTCATGGGGGTGCGGATCTCGTGGCTCATGTTGGAGAGAAAGCTCGTCTTGGCGCGGCTTGCCTCCTCCGCGAGGGCCTTCTCCACCTCGATCTGCTTTTCCCGCTTTTGAATGAGATGATAGATGTCAAAGAGGATCAGGAGGGCGAAGATGATGAGCGCCACATGGATGGCGTCGCTTACGTTGTGGGCCTCCTTGGCCTCCTCCAGAACGCTGCGCATATAATCCGCGCCCGGTTCGTCAGCCGGAGCCATGCCGGCATCGGTGAATTTTTCGGTGTAGTAATTCTGGATCGGGTCCACGGCGCTGTCGATGGCGTCGTCCGTCATCTGCGCGGTCCAGACGCTGGAGGCGTAGATGATGAGCGCGAGCAGCACCACCCACACGACGACGGAGCGCCCGAAGCGCCGCTCGGTATCCCGGCGGAAGACGCGGCGGAAGTACACGAGGCCGAGAATGCCCCAGGCCGCGAGGATGAAATAGGACTCCACGGAGAGGGTCTTGACATCCGTGAGATTCGGGACAAGAAATTCCAGCGCGAAGAGAAGGGAGATCACAAAGCCCGCAAGCCCAAGGAAGGTAAAGAGCCTGTCCCCCTCTGCCCGCGCCTGCTTCCAGGCGGAGGCGGAGGCATAGGCATAGGCGATGGTGGCGCCGACCGTGGTCACATCCACGATCCAGCTCACGGCGGTCCGCCCGAGGAAGGGAAACACGACCGAAACCGCGAGGATCGCAAGGATCGCGTGGCGCGGCACAAAGTTTTTGTCCAGCTCTCCGATCCAGCCGGAGAGCATATTGTCATCCGACATGGACTTGATAAGGCGGCTTGACGCGATGAAGTTTCCGATAAGCCCCGTAAAGATGGCGCAGAGCGCCGCCGTGCCGAGGATCACGGAGCCGACAGAGCCCATGGCGCAGTTCGCGGCGTAGAAGGTCGGCTGCGAGACAAGCCCGGAACGCCCCCCGAGTGTGGAGACATAGTCGACCCAGCTTGCGCAGCCCTCCGGCAGGGCCGTCACCGCGAGAAGGACCAGCAGGATATAGGCAATCCCCCCCGTCACGACCGCGGCGCACAAGATGCCGAAGGCACGGCGAAGCGGGAACTTTAGCTCCTCCGTGGAGTGGGAAATGGACTCAAACCCCACAAAGGCCCAGGGCGTGAGGGCGAAGATCGTGAACACGCCGCCGAACCTGCTGTGGGCCGGGGAATAGGCGGGCGTATAGACCGCCCCCTCCGCACCGGCGCGCGCGATGACGAAGCACAGCACCACGCCCGCAAAGAGCAGGATCGCCATGACGATCTGCGTTTTCTCCGCGGCCCTGCGGTGCAGGCAGAGAAACGCCGCGAGCAGGAGCGACCCGACCGCGAGCATGATTTCCCCCATGTACACGTGGTAGCCCGCGATCACATAGTGAAAGCCGAACTGGAACGCGGAGCCCAGGAGCGTGCGCGCGATGAGCGGCAGGGCCGAGGCGTTGGCCCAGATGATGGCCACATAGGTGATGATAAGAAACCACGCGCTCACAAAGCCGTGATCGTAGCCGAAGCAGCGCTTGGTATAGGTGTACACGCCGCCGGAGCCGGGAAAGCGGTTCATCAGAAAGTGGTAATTTGCCGCGAGCAGCAGCATCACCGCCGCGCCGAGGGCAAGGCCGAGCGCCGTGCCCACAGGCCCCGCGATCGGGAGGAAGGTCGTGCCCGGCATGACAAAGGCGCCCCAGCCCACGCTGCACCCGAAGGCAAGCGCCCATGCGCCGAGCGGCGTCAGGTACGCGCGGAGGGAGCGATTATCCCGGCTTGTTTTTTCAATACTCATGTTCTGTTTGGCCTCGATCGGAAGGGCGTTCAGCCCTCCTCATATTTTTGAATCTCCTGCGCTGTTTTGCGGTACAGGGACTCCATCTTCCGGAGGATCTCCGCAATCTCCGCGTCCGAGTGGCGGCGCGCGTTGCCGGGGCGAAACTCCTCCGTGAGCTCGGCGGCGAGATCGGAAAGCCCGGTCAGGCCGAGGTTTGCGCTGATGCCCTTGACGGCGTGGGCCGCTTCAAAAAGCTGCGTCGGGTCCATGGTTTTGCCGGCCTCCAGCACCGCGTCCACCACGCCGTTTTTGGGGTATTTGCGGATATGCTTGTCCACCAGCTTCTCCACGTGCAGCACGCGCAGCGCCTGGGCATAATCGCCGCCTATGTTCCGATACAATTCCTCAAGTGTCATATAGACCGGTTCCTTTCTTTCTCAAGCTCCCGCTCGAGCAGTTTTTCAAAATCAGCCGCCGGCAGCGGACGGGAGAAATAATAGCCCTGCACAAGGTCGCACTTCCCTTCCCGCAGGATCGCAAGCTGCCCCTCCGTCTCCACACCCTCTGCCACGACGGAGACCTCGAGATAGCGGGCGATGTCCAGGATCAGGGACACGAGGCGGCGGTCTGTCTCGCTCTGCTCGATATTGCGGATGAACTTCATGTCCATCTTGAGAACGTCGAGCGGCATGTCCGACAGCATGTTCAGCGATGAGTAGCCGGAGCCGAAGTCGTCCATCTCGATCTCAAAGCCCTTCCTGCGCAGGCGGTCAATCACATCGAGGACCTGCCTTGCGTTGTCGGTATAGGCCGACTCCGTAAGCTCCAGCTTGAGATCCTTGTAGGAAAGGCCGTTATCCTCCACAAGCTGCACGAGCCTGTCCACGAGCGTGGGATCAAACACGTCGGAGCGGGAGAGGTTCACCGAGACGGGAAGCGTAAAGCCGAAGCGGGACTTCCAGTTTGCGATCTGCCGCGCGGCCTCCTCCCAGACGAAGCTGTCCACCACGCCGATGAGCCCGTTACCCTCAAAGAGGGGGATAAAATCGCCCGGGGAGATCATGCCGAGCTCGGGGTGCTTCCAGCGGATCAGCGCCTCGGCACTGGAGAGGCGGGGCGGGTCCACCTGGATATTATACTTGGGCTGGTAATAGACCTGGAACTGCCGGCCCTCCACCGCGGGGCGCAGGTCATTGAGCAGGCGGCGGTCGAGCATCTCCCGCAGGCGCATGTCTTCGTCGTAAATCATGAGCGGGTTCTGATAGTCCCCGCGCGCCATGTTGCAGGCGGCGCGCGCCCGGTCGAAGAGGAAGACCGGCTCCACCTCCTCATGGAAGGGCGCGACGCCCATGCGCAGGTGGATGTTGGCGTTGGGGGAAAGCCCATCCATCTTCTCCTGGAAGCGCTTCAGGAGGCTGCGGTACTCCGCCTGGTGGAGGCAGTAGATTTCAAAGCTGTCCGCCTCGAAGCGGCTCGCGATCCCCTGCGTCTCCCCGAGGAAGGCGCGGATCTCGTTGCCGATGAGGCGCAGCACATCATCCCCGAAGTCGCGCCCGTTCAGGGCGTTGATGGTGTGAAACTGCTCGATATTCAAAACGACGGCGTCAAGGATCATGTCGTTATGATAGTTATAGAGGCGGTTTGCGTATTCAAAGAAGAAGTTGCGGCTGTAGAGCATGGTGAGTTTGTCATGCTCCGCCGCGGAAATGAGCTGGCGGCCCTCGCTCAGCTCAATGATCCTGCCGACGCGGGCCAGGATCACCTCGGGCATGTCAAAGGGCTTGGTGATAAAATCCGCCGCGCCCATCTGCAGGGCCTGGAGCTCCGCGCTCTTATCGGCGGTGAGGACGATGACGGGGATGGCCTTGAGCTGCTCATCCTGCCGGACATGCTCCAGAACCTCAAAGCCGTTCATGACCGGCATCATGAGATCCAGCAGCACGAGCGAGAGCCCGGTTGCGTGGGCGCGCATCTCTTCCAGGGCCTCTTTCCCGTTTTCGGCATAGATGACCTCGTAGTCATCTTCCAAGATAACACCGAGAGAATCGCGGTTGATCTCATGATCGTCAACCACCAGCACAAGTTTAGGTCTCTGCATCTGTTTTGATTGAATCATGTCAGAGCCCTCCTTTCTGCTTACGTGAAATCGTAATCCACTCTCTCAGGGTGGCATAAAGTATCTCGGCATCCGCCGGCTTTGCAAGGTGCGCGTTCATGCCGGCAGACCGCGTGGCATCCAGATCGCTTTGAAAGGCGTTCGCCGTGAGGGCGATGATGGGGATATTTTGCGTGTCCTCACGCTGCAGCGCGCGGATCTGGCGCGTGGCCTCAAGCCCGTCCATCACCGGCATACGCAGATCCATGAGGATCGCGTCATAGTGCCACGGCGCGGACGCTTTCACCTTGTTCACGGCTTCCAGGCCGTTTTCGGCGCGCTCGCTCTCCGCGTCCTCCAGCTCCAGAAGATCGGACACGATCTCGGCGTTGAGATCCATATCCTCCACGATCAGGATGCGCTTGCCCGCAAGGCTGATCTGCGGCAGCGTGTCCCTGACATGCCGGCAGCCCGCACAATTGGCACACATCTCGCTCTGATCCGGGACACATCCGTCGCAGCTCGCGCACACATCTCCCCCGACGGTTAAAAGCGGCAGCCGGACCGTGAAGGTGGAGCCCTCGCCCTTCCGGCTTTCTACTTCGATTGTTCCGTCCATGCGTTTCACGATGCTGTTTGCCGCGCTCAGCCCCATGCCGCTGCCGCCGAAGCGGTTTGTAAAGCTCTGGTCTTCCTGGGTCAGGGGCTGGAAGATTTTCGACAGGAATTCATCGTCGATGCCGATGCCCGTGTCCGCAATGACAAAGCGCACGCAGGTGTAAGCCCCCCGCTCCCGCTCGTACATGACGCAGAAGCGCACGGTACCGGGCGCGTCCGTAAACTTCACGGCGTTATCCAGGATGCACATGAGCGCGCGTTTGAGCGCAGTTTTGTCCCCGGCGTAATCCCGGTTGGCGCATTTGGAAAAAGAGAACTGGAAATCCAGGCCCTTCTGCTCACACAAGTAGGAAACCTGGGTGCATATCTCATCCAGGGTCTCCTTGAGTGAGAAGCGCTCCTCCTTTTTGGCATCCGCGCCGTCTTCCTTCTGCTGAAAGATCAGGATGTTCTCAATCAGTTCTGCGAGATGTCTTGCACTGACCCCAATCTTCACGAGCTGATCCCGTGTTTCATCGGGCAGATCGGGATTCTTCAAGGCCAGCGTGTCCAGACCCAGGATCATGTTCATGGGGGTGCGCATCTCATGGCTCATACTGGCGAGAAACGCGCTCTTGGCGCGGCTGACCTCCTCGACCGCGATAAGCTGCGCCTCCATCTGTTCGTTTTCGAGGATGCGGTCCGTGATGCTGTCGAGCATCCTGTACATGACAAAAACAAAGACGCTGCCGCCGAACAGGATGCCGGCGATGACAAGATCCTCCTCGCCGAAAAAACCGACAGTCAGGTAGCCGATCAGAAACAGAACCAGCAGCGCGATGGGGATATACAGAATCCGGTTTTTGCCGCCCCAGTTTTTCAGACTGCGGATACGCCGGGCAAAGCGCACAAAGCCCACGATGTTGTAAACCATCAGAAGGCTGCCCAGATAGACAAGGCAGGAAAAAATCAACTCGATCACAGGCAGGTCTCCTTTCAAGGAAAGCGGCTTTATCGCCGCTTGGGTTGATTGGGATCGCTTTGCTTCGGCACTTGGAAAAAGCGGCCGGACACGCATCCAAACGTTTCCTTCATCCAAGCATTTCCTTATTTTGTAAATCCCTAAAGTCAGCTACTTCATATTATCTTTTATTTTATCATAAACACCCAGTGTTTACAATAGTTTCCTCCGCCGCCGGAGTATCTTTTTATCATGCCAAAATACAAGGGCTGCCTCATATTGAGGCAGCCCCAGGAGTTTTATGTTATTTGTTTATCTGTCCTCGATTGTCACGGTGAGCTCCCCGATGCTGTCCTCGCACACGGTGAGGACATCGCCGGGCTGGAGCCAGTCCTGCTGATCCTCGGGTCTGCCGAGAATGACCCCGGAGGGCGTGCCTGTCAGGATCACGTCGCCCGGCTCCAGCGTGCAGCAGCACGAGAGGTAGCTTACGAGGGCGGGGATGTCGTGGATCATGTCCCGGCTCCACCCCTCCTGGCGCAGCTCACCGTTTTTATAGCCCTTGATGTGCATGGCGTCAAAGTCCAGGGCGTCGGCCGTCACGATGCAGGGCCCCAGCGGGCAGAAGGTATCGCATGTCTTGCCCGGGATCCACTGGGTAGTGGCCCGCTGCAGGTCGCGCGCGGAGATGTCGTTTGCGAGCGTATAGCCGAAAATATGCTCATCCGCCTGGTCCCGTGTGAGGTAGGCGGCGCGCTTTCCGATGATGACCGCGATCTCCGCCTCATAGTCGTGCTTCTGCGAAGTGCGGTTACGGAACACCTTGCCCCGGTGCGGAACGAGTGTGTTGCGGAATTTGGCAAAGATGGAGGGATCGCCGGCGGGGGCAAAGCTGCCCCGCGTCTCCTCGATATGCGCGCGGTAATTCACGCCGGCGCAGAGGATCTTTTCGGGATCGTCGATTGCGGGCGCGTACCGGACTTCGCGTTCATCCAGGTAGTGCTCCGCAAGGCTCTCCGCCATCTGCAGAAGGGGCAGCGCGTTCTCGCGCCCCATGCGGACAGCCTCCATCATGGTTTTCGGAAAGTCGGCCCCCGGCTTGACGGCGGGCACGTCAATGACGCCGCGCTCCGTCAGGATGCCGAGATGCAGTTCTCCGTTCACGACCATATTGATTAGCTTCATGCTCTTTCCTCCTGATTGCTTTTACAGGGCTAATTTTGCTCAGCCGATCACCTGTTCGGACAAGACGCTCGCCTCCGGCGTATCGACGATAGGGACGTTTGCGTAGGGCGACGGCTCCGGCATGGGAAGACTCTGCATATACTCGTGCATGGCCTCCGCCACGCGCTTGCCGGCGGCCACCGCATGGACCACCGTGCTCGCCCCGTGGGCCACATCGCCCGCGGCAAAGACGCCGGGACGGGAGGTGTGCCCCTCCTCATCGACGGTGATGATGCCGGAGCGCTCCTTCTCGAGGTCCTTCGTGGTGTTCAGAATATTGCTGCCGAGCTCCTGACTCACGGCGACGATGACGCCGGTGCAGGGGTAGAGCTTTTCAGACCCCGGAACTGTGTGCAGCCTGCCCTCTTCGTCAAACTCGTTGTCGGCGAAGACGACGCCGTCGTCGCGGATCTCCACGGGGCTCTTCATCATCTCAAACTCCACACCCTCGAGCTTGGCATAGCTCGCCTCATACTGGCTCGCGGCAATCTTGTCGCGGCGGTTGAAGACCGTGACATAGCGCGCGCCCTGGCGGATGGCTGTGCGGGCGCAGTCCATGGCGGAGTTGCCGGAGCCGATGACGATCACGCGCTCCCCCAGCCGAAAGGCCGAAGGGCTTGCGAGGTAATTGATGGCGAAGGCCACGTGTCCCAGCGTCTCCCCCTTGATGTGCAGGGTCTTCGGACGCCAGAGTCCGGCGCCGACGAAGATGCTCTGATACCCGTCGCGGAAGAGATCGTCCAGGCCGATGGCGCCGCCGATGGTGGTGTTGGGGCGGAACTTGATGCCCTTGAGCTCGAGATGGCGATAGGCGATATCGTCGAGCACCGCGTCGGGGAGGCGGAAGTCCGGGATGCCGTAGCGCATGACGCCGCCGATCTTGTCCTTGCTGTCAAAGATCGTGACATCATAGCCGTAGCGGGCGAGGATGATGGCGATCGTGAGACCCGAGGGGCCCGCGCCGATGATGGCGACCTTGCGCCCGTTGGAGGGGGCGGGGCCGCGGACCATCTGGTTTGCGTAGGTGGTGGAGATATAGTTTTCGATAATGGAAAAATGCACCGGGACATCCTTGATCCCGCGGATGCAATGCCCCTCGCACTGTTTCTCGTGGTTGCAGACGATGGAGCAGACGGTGGTCAGGGGGTTATTTTCAAAGAGCATCCAGCCCGCATCGTTGAGCTTGCCCGCCTTCAGAAGACGGATCACCTCGGGGATGTTGGTGTGGATGGGACAGCCCTCGCGGCATCTCGGGTTTTTGCAGCCGAGGCAGCGATTGGCCTCTTCCATGACATGCAATGCCATCGCATCTTTCTCCTCTTAAAGTGTTACGCCGTCCTTGAAGATGGCGATTTCGCGGGCGGAGCGCTCCTCGCTGTGGGTCTTTTTGCCGCTTGCGATCTCCAGCACGAAGTCGAGGAGCCTGTCCCCCGCCTCGTCCAGCGGCTCTCCCTGGGCGACGGTGCCGGCGTTGAAGTCGATCCAGTTGCCCTTCTTTTCAAAGAGCGCCGTGTTGGTGGAGATCTTCACCGTGGGGGCCGGAGCGCCGAAGGGGGTGCCGCGCCCGGTGGTGAAGAGGATGATGTGCGCGCCGGCCGCGGTGAGGTCGGTGGCGGAGACAAGGTCGTTGCCAGGGCCGGAGAGGAGGTTCAAGCCCTTCTTGCGCACAGGCTCGGCATACTCGAGCACGTCCACGATCTGGGCGCTGCCGCCCTTCTGCACGCAGCCGCAGGACTTATCCTCCAGCGTGGTGATGCCGCCGGCCTTGTTGCCGGGGCTGGGGTTTTCATAGACCACCTGGCCGTGGCTGACGAAGTAATCCTTAAAGCGGTTGACCATGCGGACGGCCTTGTTGAAGACCTCCTCATTCTCGCAGCGGGAGAAGAGGATGTTTTCGGCCCCGAACATCTCGGGCACCTCGGTCAGGACCGTGGAGCCGCCGAGTGCTGTCAGGCGATCGGAGAAGCGGCCGACGGTGGGGTTTGCCGTGATGCCGGAGAGTCCGTCGGACCCGCCGCACTTCATGCCGACGACAAGCTCGGACGCGGGGATCTCCTCGCGCTCGAACTGTCCGGCGTACTCGGCGAGCTCCCGGAGGAGCTTCGCGCCGGCCTCATACTCGTCCTCCACCTGCTGGCAGACGAGGAATTTGACGCGCCTGTCGTCCCACTCGCCGAGCTCTGCCTTGAACTGGTCCTGCGTCAGGTTTTCGCAGCCGAGACTCAAAACCAGCACGCCGCCGGCGTTGGGGTGGCGGCAGAGCGCCGCGAGGAGCTTTCTGGTCTGGGCGTGGTCGTCCCCCATCTGGCTGCAGCCGTAGGGGTGGGAGAAGGTGTAGAGCCCGTCGATGCTGCCCTGCACGAGATCCTGGTTATCCCGGACAAGCGCGGCGGCGACGCTGTTGACGCAGCCGACGGTGGGGATGATCCAGAGCTCGTTGCGGACAGCGGCGCGGCCGTCCTCCCGGCGGTAGCCCCGGAAGGTCCTGGGGCTCACAGCGGGTTTATCATAGCGCTTGTGGCAATAGGTATAGTCCGCAGACTCGCTCAAGCCGGTGCGGACATTGTGCACATGCACCCAGGCGCCGGGGGCGATGTCGCATTTTGCAAGGCCGATGGGGTTTCCGTACTTGACGACGCTCTCCCCTGCCCGGATCTCCCGAAGGGCCATCTTGTGCCCGCGCGCGATATCCTCACACGCGCTGACGCCGAGCTCCTCGAGCTTCTCACCCTGCCGGATATCCTCCAAGGCGACGACTACATTGTCGTCGGGATGAATCCGAATCCACTTCATCCGAGGCATTCCTCCATGGCCTTGTACATGCCGACAGCCTCAATGCGCTCAAGCGCGGCGGCGACAGCGGCTTCAAAGCCGGGGAGCTTTGCAAGCTCGCCGTCCCAGAGCTTTTCGTTGTTCACGACGGCGTGGGCAAGCGCGGCGCAGTCGTCGCCCTTATGCTCGGCAAAGAACTCGAGCACCCAGGGATCGTCGCTCACCTCGTAAGCCTCGCCGTTTCTCTCGCCCTTGTGGTAGAAGGCGGTGAAGGCGGCGAAGGAGAAGGTCAGGCAGCGCGGGAGCTTCCCGGTGCGCTTGACATACTCGGTCACGCTCGGCATAACGCGGGCCTTCCACTTGGAGGCGGAGTTGAGGGCGATGCTGAGGAGCTGGTGGTCGATGTAGGGGTTATCGAAGCGGTCGATGACGGAGGCGGCAAAGCCCTCGAGCTCGTCCTTCGGCAGGTCGAGCGTGGGGATGATCTCCTCGAACATGGCCTTGTTCAGGAAGGCGCGGATGCTCGCATCCTGCATACAGTCGCGCACGATGTTCTTGCCCGCGAGATACGCGCCGAGCACCATGGAGGTGTGCGCGCCGTTGAGGATGCGGACCTTGCGCTGCTTGTAGGGCGTCACGTTGTCGACGACCTGGATGGGAAGGCCGGCCTTTTCAAAGGGAAGCTCCACCTTGATGGACTGGGGCCCCTCGATGACCCAGGCGGCAAAGACCTCGCCGGTGTCGATGAGCTGGTCCTCATAGCCCCACTTCTCCCAGAGCGCGGGGGCCTCCGCCTTCGCGCCGCCGGTGACGATGCGGTCGACCAGCGTGGAGCAGAAGATATTCTCCTCGTTCGCCCACTTGCAGAAGGCATCCTCCATGCCCCAGAGCTTGATATACTCGTTGACGCAGCGCTTGAGCTCGTCCCCGTTGTGGTCGATGAGCTCGCAGGAGAGGATGATGAAGCCCTTCATGCCGGTCTTCCAGCGCTCGTACAGCATGGCGGTGAGCTTGGCGGGAAAGCTCGCGGGAGGGGCGTCGTCGGCCTTGCAGTTGGGGTCGAAGGCGATGCCGGCCTCCGTGGTGTTGGAGACGATGAAGCGCATGTCGGGATTGTGCATACATTCGAGCATCTTCGCCCAGTCGCGCTTGGGGTCAAGGCAGCGGGAGGCGCAGGAGATGATGCGCTTGCGCTCCACAGGCTGGCCGTTGTCGCGGCCGCGGAGGATCAGGGTGTAGAGCCCGTCCTGCTCCTGGAAGCGGTCGGCAGCCTCGGGATGGCCGCCGCGGGGCTGGGCCAGCACGACCTTGGCGTCAAAGCCGGCCTTCTCGTTCATCTGGTCGATAAAATCCTCCACAAAGGCGCGCAGGAAGTTGCCCTCGCCGAACTGGAAGACGCGCTCGGGCGCCTCTTTCAAAAGATAACCCTCATAGCCCTGGGCCTCGAGGGTCTTATAGCTCAGTCTGTCCATGGTAATCTACCCCTTTCAATGGCAAATAAAGATGATTGCGTATAGTATCAATATTCTTTAAACCCGTTTTTGAGGCAGCTTTGCCGCCTCAAAAACACACTAAAGCGAGCTATGCGAGCTCTCGCGCCGACCAAACGAGGCGTCCCCCGCAAGCCGAGTGCGATAAGCGCGAGGATCTCAAATGCAGAACATAGTTCTGCATTTGATTAGAGGTTGAAGTAGCGCTCGGCGTTCTTGAAGCTCACGCCCTCGACGATCCGCTTGAGGGTTTCGTCGATATTGGGATACTCGCCGTTTTCGACCCAGCCGCCGATCAGGTTGCAGAGGATGCGGCGGAAGTAGTCGTGGCGGGCATAGCTCAGGAAGGAGCGGGAGTCCGTCAGCATCCCGACGAAGTTCCCCAGCAGGCCGAGGTTTGCGAGCGAGCGCATCTGGTTTTCCATGCCGCTCTTGGTGTCCATGAACCACCAGGCGGAGCCGAGCTGAATCTTGCCCGGGATCTCATCGCCCTGGAAGCAGCCGCACATGGTTGCGAGCATGTCATTGTCCACGCCGTTGAGGGAGTAGAGAATGGTCTTGGGGCACTCGCCGGTGTAATCCAGCGCCGAGAGGAAGCGGGCGATGTCCGCGCCGCAGGTGGTCTGGGCGATCATGTCCACGCCGGTGTCGGGGCCGAGCTTTTCGTAGATGCGCTGGTTTGCGTTGCGGTAGCAGGAGTAGTGAAGCTGCATCGCAATGCCGAGACGGTGGTAGGCGCGGCCGAGGCAGAGGAGAACGGCGGTCTGGTACTTCTCGGCCTCCTCCACGCTGACGCTCTCGCCGCGCAGGACCTTGGCGTAGACGGCCTGGGTCTCCGCTGCGGAGGCGGGGCGGTACGGGATGTAGTCGAGGCCGTGGTCGCTTGCGCGGCAGCCGAGCTTGGCAAAGAACTCCAGGCGCTCGACCAGGGCGGCGCAGACCTCGTCCACGGTTTCGAGCCTGGTCTTGCCGACGCTCGCGGCGAGCTTCGTGATGTATTCCGCAAAGCCGGGCTTATTGATGTTGATGGCCTTGTCGGGGCGGAAGGAGGGGCAGACCTTGACCTTGATGGTGGGGTCGGCCGCGATCTTTTCATGCCACTCGAGAGAGTCGACAGGGTCGTCGGTGGTGCCGATGAAGGCGACGTTTGCCTTCTCGATGATGCCGCGCACGGTGAGGGTGGGGTCGTTTTGCAGCTTCTCATTGCAGAAGTCCCAGCACTCCTTCGCGTTCTCGGGCGTGAGGGGCTTGTTGTAGCCGAAGAACTGCCGGAGCTCCAGATTGCACCAGTGGTACATGGGGTTGCCGATGGCCATCTGGACGGCCTCCACGAACTTCACGAAGCGCTCATAGGCGGGCTTGTCGCCGGTGATGTAATCCTCGGGGACGCCGTTGGAGCGCATGACGCGCCACTTGTAGTGGTCGCCGAAGTAGCTGCCGTCGGGGTTCTTGCCGCCGAGCCAGACCTCGACAAGGTTATTGAAGCGGCGGTTTTCATAGATCTCGCGGGGAGAGATGTGGCAGTGGTAGTCGGACAGGGGCTGCTTGCAGGCATAGTCGTGGTAAAGGTGGCGGGCAGTCTCGGTCTCGAGCAGGAAGTCTTTATCCATGAATTCTTTCATATGCTTACCTCTTGATATCATAGTCCATATTCATCAACGCGCGAATGCTCTTGGCGTCGTCGGTGATATTGGCGTCGCCGTGGATGGTGTGCTTGAGAACGGAGCTTGCCACGGCAAAGTTGACCATCTCCATGGGTCTGTAGCCATTCATCATGGCATAGATGAGGCCCGAGGCAAAGGCGTCGCCGCCGCCCACACGGTCGAGGATGTTGAAGGTGAAGAGCTTGCTCTCAAAGGTGTGGCCCTGATACCACATATAGGCCATGAGGCTGTTTTCGCTGCCGGAGTGGGCATAGCGCACATGGCGGGCGATGCACTTGAGATTGGGCCAGCGCTGGACAAAAGCCTGGAAGATCTCGTCCTGCTGCTCATAGCTCGGCTGCAGGGGCACGCCGTCCTTGAGGTCGCCCTTCGTGTGATCCGCCTCGTCCCGCCAGAGATGGTAGGGCTCAATGCCGAAGAGGACATCCACATAGGGCAGGCACCTGGTACAGAAGTCGCGCGCCTCGTCCCAGGTCCAGAGACGGGAGCGGAAGTTGCCGTCAAAGCTCACCGTGAGGCCGAGCTCCTTCGCCTTTTGGATGCAGGCGAGGATGAAGTCGGCGCAGCTCGGGGACAGGGCGGGGGTAATGCCGCTCAGGTGCAGCCAGTCAAAGCCGGAGAGCAGCGCCTCGAGATCGACCTTGGAGAAGTCGTACTCCGTGATGGCGCTGTGCTTGCGGTCATAGGTCACCTTGCTGGGGCGGATGCCGTAGCCCGTCTCGAGATAGTAGGTGCCGAGACGGTGGGTGGGCGTCTCCTCCGGGGTGGAGAGGATGACCGGGGTGCAGTGGACATCGTTCGAGCGGAGCATACGCACCGCGCTCTTGCCCAGGGAGTTGTTCGGCACGACGGAGAAAAACGTGCTGTCCACGCCGAGATTTGCCAGGGCGAGGGCGATGTTGGCCTCGCTCCCGCCGTAGCTTGCCTCAAAGCTCGTGGCGACCCGGATCTTCTCATAGTTCGGCGGCGTCAGGCGGAGCATGATCTCGCCGAAGGTGATGAATTTCTGGCCCTGTTCTTCGGGCAGAAGCGGATTCCGGTGCTCCATAATCAGCGCTTTACGCGAGCGCCGGCGCCGCCCATGATGGCCTCGACCTCATTGACGGAAGCCATGGAGGTGTCGCCCGGGGTGGTCATGGCGAGCGCGCCGTGGGCCGCGCCGTAGTTGACGGCCTTTTCGGCGTCGCCCGTGGTCATGAGGCCGTAGACGAGGCCGGAGGCGAAGGAATCGCCGCCGCCGACGCGGTCCATGATCTCGAGGCCGTTATACTCCTTGGACTGGTAGATCTCGCCGTCTGCCCAGCAGATGGCCTTCCAGTCATTGACGGTGGCGGTCTTCACGGTGCGCAGCGTCGTGGCCACGACCTTGAAGTTGGGGTAAGTCTCGGCGGCCTTGCCGATCATCTTCTTATAGCCGTCGATGTTGAGCTCCTTGAGGTTTGCGTCGTTGCCCTCGATCTCAAAGCCGAGGCAGGCGGTGAAGTCCTCCTCGTTGCCGATCATGACATCGACATACTTCGCGACCTCGCGGTTGACCTCGCGGGCCTTGTCCAGGCCGCCGATGGCGCTCCACATGGAGGGGCGGTAGTTGAGGTCGTAGGAGACGACGGTGCCGTACTTCTTCGCGGCCTTGCAGGCGGCGATGACGGTCTCGCAAGCCTGCTCGGAGAGGGCTGCGTAGATGCCGCCGGTGTGCAGCCAGCGCACGCCGAGCTTGCCGAAGATGTACTCAAAGTCAAAGTCCTCGGGCGTCGCCTGGGAGATGGCGGTGTTGGCGCGGTCAGAGCAGCCGACGGCGCCGCGGATGCCGAAACCGCGCTCGGTGAAGTTGATGCCGTTGCGGCAGATGCGGCCGATGCCGTCGGTCTTCTTCCAGTAAATGAGGTCGGTGTTCACGCCTCCCTGCTCGATGAAATCGCGCATGAGCTTGCCGACCTCGTTGTCGGCGAAGGCGGTGATGACGGCGGTGTCCATGCCGAAGCACTTGTGCAGGCCGCGGATGACGTTATACTCGCCGCCGCCCTCCCAGGCGCGGAAGGAGCGCGCGGTGCGGATGCGGCCCTCGCCCGGATCGAGACGGAGCATAACTTCGCCGAGAGATACGGCGTCAAAACGGCATTCCTCTTTGGGACGCAGATTCAGTTCCATGTTAATCAGTCCTCCTAAAGTGTTTTACAGTTGTATTGTTGTAAACGATTATTTCCGTGCTTCTTCAACGATCTCTCTGGACTTCTTGCAGAGCTCGGTGATCTCGTCCCACTTGTTGTTGTCGATGAGATCGGCCGTGACCATGTAGCTGCCGCCGCAGGCCGCGATGACGGGAGCGGAGATGTAGTCCTTGAGATTCTTGAGGCTGACGCCGCCGGTGGGCATGACCTTGAACTGGGGGAAGGGTGCGGAGAGGGCCTTGATCTTGGCAAGGCCGCCGGACTGCTCGGCCGGGAAGAACTTGATGAGCTCCAGGCCGAACTTGAGCGCCTGGTGATACTCGCTCGCCGTGGTGCAGCCGGGGAAGATGGGGATGTTCTTCTCCTGGGCGTAGGCGACAAGCTCGGGATCGAAGCCCGGGGTGACGATGAAATCGCCGCCGGCCTCGATGACCTTGTCGATCTGCTCCGTGTTGGTGACGGTGCCGGCGCCGACCAGCATGTCGGGGCAGGCTTCCTTCATGAGGCGGATGGCCTTGTCGGCCCCGGCGGCGCGGAAGGTGATCTCCGCCACGGGCACGCCGCCCGCGCAGAGAGCCTTGCCCAGAGCGACCGCGTCGCGCTCGGGGTGATTGAGCTTGATGACCGGCACCACACCGATGGCGCTGATCTTTTCGTTCATGGCATTCATGGGGTATTCCTCCTTGTTATGATAGATAGTATTCTTACGCAGCGTGGGTCACCCTGCCCTGAGGCAGAGCTTGCCTCAATCAAACGGAGGCAGGATTATTTCGGGCAGTTTTCTGTCCTCAAGAGCTCCGACGGAATAAGGGATTTTTTCTTCATCAAGCACCTGCAAGAATTCTTTTAAGTATTTATCATCCCTTCGCACCGTTTGAAAGCTGATACAGAAGTCCTCATCGGTTGCATTGACCTCGAACATCAGATGGGCGAAGGTCACCGTATAAACCCCGTCGATAAACGGCCCCAATCCGCCCCATTCCACTTTTCCCACATAGCTGATATGAAAAGACGACGGTAAGCCGTTCGTGGTAAGGCTGTTGGCGGCTGCGTAATCAACTTTGCTTTCAATGTCCGGCTGCAGGTCTATCTGCCGGCGCAGCTCCGCCACCGCTCTGCATTTGTCCCAGCTGATTTCCGGCTGCATTTGGATATACATGCGGCTTCTTGTAACGGTCGACAGTTTTTCGATGGACCAATCCTTCATGCCGATTTCATACTGGACATACATCTGCCTGACCATGTCCCGGTATGTATCCGGACAGCCGACATCCGCCCGATAATTATTGGTTATGCCGACCGTAAACTTTCTCCCATCGGGAACAGCTTTCACACACATTTTGAACAGAACTGCAGCCAGGATAGAATTGGGACTGCCGTCATTGTCATGCGCATATTTCATCAAGGTATTCTTAGAGATACGCACAGGGTAGTAGCCGTCGATCCCGTTCGGGTCTCTCATTCTTGCGATATAGTCATCCATCGGCACGAAAGAATCCCTTGTGAAATGCAGCTTCCCCAGCGCATTTCCGACGGGCAGGGAGGCGACATCCGGCTCCGCCTGTTCCTCGGCCGTGATGGGGGTATCTGTTGTCATGATACCGGCCCGGTCAACAGCATATCCTCTATCCGTCAGGTACTGCCATAAGGTGGCTTTTATCCATCTCATCGCGCCGCACGCGCCGCAAAAATTATGGGCAAAACTGAAAAAAATGCTGTTGTTCTCGTAGGTGACGGCAAAAAAGAGACCGTTTGTTTCCTCTGTTCCAAGTCTGACCGCGCAATCACCCTTTATAACGGCGATCGGCTTATCGCTGGGCTCGAGGATGTAAGCCCCCTCCCGGTTCAGCGCCGCTGTTCTGCAATAATAAGGAAATCGTCTAAATGCTTTCGGGGCAGAGAGCTGAAGAACAGCGCCATCGACTTGTTCCTTCAAAATGACTCTTATCTTAACGGAATATACATTGCGCTTTTTTATCTCATAAAGCGTATAGGAATCAAAATCGTACCTGAAAATACGCACTCCTCCTTGTTCAATCTTGATTCGCAATACCGTTTTCCATAAAACGCGATGACTGACGGAAAAACAGTATTCAGGGCGTATAGCCAAACTGATTGTTGAGCCAGGTTTTGCAGAGGCCGACCCATTCCGCCGCGGCGGGGTACGGGGTTTCGACCTCCTGGTTGCACATGGAGATCCCGTGTGCGCCGCCCGCGAAGAGGTGGCACTCATAGGGGACCTTCGCGCGCTGCATGGCCGCCGTGAGAAGCATCGTGTTCTCCACGGGGACGCTCTCATCCCCGGTGCAGTGCCAGATGAAGGTGGGCGGCATATGCTCTGTGACCTGGTTTTCAAGGCTTAAAAGCTCTCTGAGCTTCTCATCGCCGCCGGTCACCCAGTCGATGGACTCGGGGTGCTTAAACTTTCCTGCCGTGATGACGGGGTAGCAGAGCACCGCCGCATCCGGGCGGCAGTTCTCCCCCAGTCCAAGCTCCGGCCTGTGCCAGAGCGTGGCGAGGCTCGCCGCAAGGTGGCCGCCCGCGGAAAAGCCCAGGACTGCGATATGCTCCGGCTCAATGTGCCAGGACTCGGCATGTTCTCTCACGGTGCGGACCGTCTCCGCAAGCTCGCGCAGGGGGCGCAGGCCCGCCGCGTTTTCCTTCACGGAATACTCCAGCAGGAAGGTATGATAGCCGAGGGCCGCAAAGCTCAGGGCCACCGGGTCCTTCTCCCGCGGGGAGAGCCAGCGATAGGCCCCGCCCGCGCAGATGACGATGGCCGGGCGCTTCCGATGCGCGACGAGCCGATCATGGTCGTCCTGGAGGTAACCTATGACCGGCGCGTCATGCGCAGTAAAACTGCAGATTTTCACTTAAGGCTGCTTGCCGATGTAGGCGAGGATGCCGCCGTCGACATAGAGGATATGGCCGTTGACGAAGTTGGAGGCGTCAGAGGCGAGGAAGACAGCGGGGCCCATCAGATCCTCAACCTCGCCCCAGCGGGCAGCGGGGGTCTTGGCGACGATGAACTGGTCGAAGGGGTGGCGGCTGCCGTCGGGCTGGCGCTCACGCAGGGGCGCGGTCTGGCTGGTGGCGATATAGCCGGGGCCGATGCCGTTGCACTGGATGTTGTACTCGCCGTACTCCGAACAGATGTTGCGCGTCAGCATCTTCAGACCGCCCTTGGCGGCGGCGTAGGCGGAGACGGTCTCGCGGCCGAGCTCGCTCATCATGGAGCAAATGTTGATGATCTTGCCGTGGCCCTTCTCGATCATGCCGGGGATAACGGCCTTGGAGACGATGAAGGGGGCGTTCAGGTCTACGTCGACAACCTGACGGAAATCCGCCGCGCTCATCTCGAGCATGGGGATGCGCTTGATAATGCCGGCGTTGTTCACAAGAATGTCGATGACGCCGACTTCTTCCCTGATCTCCGCTACGAGAGCCTTGACGGCCTCCTCGTCGCAGACGTCGCAGACATAGCCGTGGGCATCGACGCCGTTGGCCTTGTAGGTCTCCAGCGCGCGAGCCTTGGAGCCCTCACTGGAGCAGTTAAAGCAGATCGTCGCGCCGGCAGCGGCGAAGGCGTTGGCGATCGCCATGCCGATGCCGTGGGACGCGCCGGTGATGAGAGCGACCTTACCCTCCAGGGAGAATTTGTTCATCATGTCCATTTTGGTGTTCCTCCTCGATAAATCTTTTCTTATTTCAGCTCGTTCGTGGGGATGGTGTCCATATCGTCGAACTCCTGGTTCTCGCCGCCCATGGCCCAGATGAAGGTGTAGGCGCAGGTGCCGGCGCCGGCATGGATCGACCAGGAGGGAGAGATGACCGCCTGCTCGTTCGTCATGACGATGTGGCGGGTCTCCTGGCCCTGGCCCATCATGTGGAAGACGACCTGATCCTCAGGCAGTTCAAAGTACATGTAGACCTCCATGCGGCGCTCATGGGTGTGGGCGGGCATGGTGTTCCAGACGCTGCCCGGCTCCAGGACGGTCATGCCCATGGAGAGCTGGCAGGTCTTGAGGACGGCGGGGTGGATGAACTGGTTGATGACGCGCTTGTTGGAGGTGGTCATATCGCCGAGGGGCTTCTTGTTCGCGTCGGCGAGCTTGAGAAGGCGCGTCTCATAGCTTCTGTGGGCGGGAGCGGAGACCATGTAGAACTTTGCGGGATGGGCCTTGTCGTCGCTGGAGAAGAGGACCTCCTTCGCGCCCATGGTGATGTAGAGGCAGTCCTTGTAGCCGAGGGCATAGACGGTGCCGTCCACAGTGATTTTGCCGGGGCCGCCGATGTTGAAGATGCCGATCTCGCGGCGCTCGAGGAAGTAGTGCGTGCCGAAGTTTGCCCAGATGTCGATGCCCTTGTCGATGGAGACGGTCTCCTCGACCGGCATACAGCCCAGGGTCACCATACGGTCCACATGGCTGTAGACGGCGACAACGGTGTCGGGCACGTAGAGATTTTCGATCAGGAACTCTTTGCGGAGCTCTTCGGTTGTGTAACGCTTTGTGTCATTGGGGTTTGCGGCATAGCGGATGTCCATGGTATTCCTCCTTATTCAATAACCTTCTCGGTCTCGCCGTCAAAGAGATAGACGCTCTCATAGGGGATCGAGAAGAAGATCGTGCTGTCCACATCGGGTGTGTCGTGCGGGTCCACCTTGAGGATGGCGTGAATGACCTCCATGGTGATGTAGACGTTGGTGTTGTCGCCCAGCATTTCCGTGAGCTCCACATCCGCCGGCATGACATAGGCGTTCTGCTGCTCGCCCAGGCGGATCGCCTCGGGCCGGAAGCCGAAGACGACCTCCTTACCCTCGTAGGTGTTGAGCTTCTTGCCGAGCTTTGTGAGATCGAACTTCCTGCCGGCGATCTCCACGCTGCCGCCGGAGATGCGGGTGCGGATGAAGTTCATGGGCGGCTCGCCGATGAAGCCCGCGACAAAGACGTTCACGGGGTTAAAGTAGAGCTCCCGCGGGGAGCCGACCTGCTGGACATAGCCGTCCTTCATGACGACGATCCTGTCCGCCATGGTCATGGCCTCGGTCTGGTCATGGGTGACGTAGATGGTGGTGGCGCCGGTCTCCCGGTGGATCTGGGTAATCTCGGAGCGCATGGTGACGCGCTGCTTGGCGTCGAGGTTGGAGAGCGGCTCATCCATGAGGAAGATGCCGACCTTGCGGATGAGCGCGCGGCCGATGGCGACACGCTGGCGCTGGCCGCCGGAGAGCGCTCTCGGCAGGCGGTCAAGATAGTCGGTCAGGCCGAGGATGCGGGCAGTGTTGCGGACCTTTTCGTCGATGTAGTCGTCATCCGCGCCCTGGAGCTCCAGACCGAAGGCGATGTTGTCATAGACGCTCATCTGGGGGTAGAGCGCGTAGCTCTGGAACACCATGGCGACACCGCGCTCGCGCGGGCCCTGTTCGTTGGCGCGTTTGCCGTTGATCAGAAACTCCCCGTTGGAGATATCCTCAAGCCCCGCGATCATGCGCAGCGTTGTGGATTTCCCGCAGCCGGAAGGCCCGACGAATACGATAAACTCGCCCTTTTCCATGTCAAGATTGAAGTTATGGACGGCGTGGTATCCGTTTGGGTAGATCTTGTTGATGTTTTTCAGCGTTAAGTAAGCCATTCCTGAATCCCCCTTGATCGTCTGTAATTACAGCTTTTATATGGACAAAACGGATATACTTTGATAAACTGAATCAGTCGGGCGCGAAACTGCGGTTTCGCAGCCGGCAGCAAACTGTCAGATATATAAAACGGAGTGATCGCTTTTGAACGATATCATCTATGCCGGGAAGCATCTGATCACCTTTTCGGTGTCGACCCACGCGCACAGCAGTTGGGAGTTTATCTACTGCACGAGCGGCGAGGGGCAGCTCACCTGGCAGGAGGGGTGCATCCCCTATAAGGCCGGGGACATGCTCATCATCCCGCCGATGGTGTACCACAGGAACGAGAGCAGCACCGGCTTTACCAATATCCACCTGAACATGCTTGATCCCGTGATAAGCCTCTCCGCGCCGGCCGTGATCCACGATGACGGCAATCACTTTCTCCTTGACGCCATGAGCGCGATCTTCTACTACTACAGCAGCGAGCCCGGCAAGCAGACCCTTCTGCTCTCGACCTATGCCAATCTCATCCTGGTGCTCATCAACACCTGTCTCGAGGCGCCGGTACAAAACCCCGTCGTGGAGGAGATCGCAAGCTACATCATCCGCAATTACCCGGACGAGAATCTGGAGCTGGACCGGTATCTGCGCTCTCTCCCGTTCAATTACGACTATCTGCGAAAGCTCTTCAAGCAGCATGTCGGCGTCACGCCGCACCGCTTTCTCAGCGATACGCGCCTGCAGGCGGCGGCGGAGCGCCTCAGCCGAAGCGACGACAGCGGCTCGAACATCACGGAGATCAGCCATCTGTGCGGCTTCCGGGAGCCCCTATACTTCTCCAAGACATTCCGCAAGAAGTACGGCCTCTCCCCTTCCCAATATCAGGAGCGCAAGCGCCTTGAGCGCGCGGCCGCCCCGGACGGGCAGAGCGTCAAGATCCCGCCAGACGCTTGATCTCGGTATAGCAGAGCACGAAGGGGGCGACGCCCTTGGCGTCGTTCTCCACGACAGGCTCGGAGATATAGTATTCATAGCTTCCGTCCCGGCGGCGGTTATCCTCCGGGCCGAGACCCGCCACGAGGCAGATCCCCCCGAGGTTCAGCTCACCGTCCGTAAAGGACAGATATTTTTCCACGATGCCGCGGAAGGTCTTCTCGCCTTTTGCGGCATAGTCTTTCTCCAGAATGCCGAGCCGCGCGCCCTTGAGCATGGCGTAGGCCAGCATACTGCTGCCGCTGGTTTCGAGATAATTGCCCTCGCGTCCGCCCTGGTCGGGGACCTGCCAGTACATGCCGGTCTCCGCGTCGGCGTAGCGCGCGGCGCCCTCCATAAGCTCCCGGAAGATCACGCGCAGGCGCGCGTTGGCCGCGCCCTCGGGGATGATCTCGCAGAGGTCCGCGAGCGCCACGGCAAACCAGCCGATGCTCCTGAGCCAGAAGTTTTGGGAAAGGCCCGTCTCTTTGTCAGCCCAGAATGCGCTGCGGCTCGCGTCATAGCCGTGGTAGCAGAGCTTTTTGTCTTCATCGAACATATGGCGGCGCACATTTTCGATCTGGGAGAGGATGTCGCTGTAATCGCCCGTGCCGAAGTTTTTCTCATACAGGGCGTAGAAGGGCTGGGCCATATAGAGCCCGTCGAGCCAGACCTGGTTCGGATAGATGGCCTTGTGCCAGAAGTTCCCCTCAAAGGTGCGGGGCTGCTCCCGGATCTGCTGAAAGAGGGTCCCGGCGGCCTTTTTGTACTTCTCCTTGCCGGTTCTGGCATAAAGCGTGAAGAGGACGCGGCCCTCGTTGATATCGTCAAGGTTATACTTTTTGCGGTCGTAGGTGCGGATGGAGCCGTCCTCCTGCACGAACCAGTCGATAAAGCCCTCGGCAAAATCGAAGTAGCGCTGATCGCCGGTGATCTCACTCATGGCGAGCAGGGCCGTGATCATGCAGCCGTCGATATAGTTCCAGCTTGCGGGCTTTCCTTCCCGCACGCTCTCAATATTCCAGGCGGTGCAGGCGGGGGAGGATTTTTCGATCAGGCTCAGCACATAGGCGTCAATTTTTTCGTACATAAATCATCCCTCGTCGAAGCCAGATTTTTCAAGCGACTCATAGTGGTCCGCGATGAGCTTTTCGCCCGCGACCCCTTTGAGCCGGACATTGTTGATGCGGATGTGCTGTACATTGTCGAGATAGAGCCCCAGGCGGCAGCGCTCCTTGGCGAAGTTTTCCATGGCGGGGATGCCGGGCTTTGCGTTCGGCGAAAAGCTCACCGAGATATCCTCAAAGCTGACCTCGCGGATGGGAGCCTCGGGCAGGCCGTCGATATAGCAGGCGGCAACCTCGGCATCGGTGCAGTTGAGTCTGCTGAAGTGGAAGGCGCCCATATAAGGGGTCCTGTCATCCACGGGCAGATGCTCCCGCGACCAGACGTACTCGCTCTCCCGGTCGGGATCGCAGCAGTTATACCAGAGGTTGATGACCACGGGGGTCAGCACGCCCTCCATGCGGATATTGTCAAAGCGCACCCCGTCGATGCGGCAGTTCTCTCCGCGCCCGCGGCGGCTCTTGATGCGAAGGCCCCTGTCCGTGCCGCGAAACCAGCACTGGGACACGCTGAGATCCCGCACGCCAGCGCCGATCTCACTGCCGAGGGTGATGGCGCCGTGGCCGTATTCCATGAGGCAGTTGCGGATGGTGTGGAAGGCGGCGGGCTGATTAAATTTCCGCCCCAGCTCGATCTTGCCGGACTTGATGGCGATGCAGTCATCCCCCACCGTGAAGCGGCAGCCGATAATGTTCACGTTTGTGCAGGACTCGGGGTCCAGCGCGTCGGTGTTGGGGCTGTTTTTCGGGGCGGAGATGAGGACATCGTAGAAGCCGAGGTCTTCCGAGAAGTAGGGATGAAGCTGCCAGGAGGGGGAATTGCAGGCGTGGACGCCGTGGACCGTGATGTTCTTGCAGCGGTTGAAGAACATGAGCCTCGGCCGCGCCGTGGGGAAGTTGTGGAAATTGGTCCAGAAGTCCGTGTTCTGGGCGTTGCCGTCCACCGTGCCGGGGCCGATGATTTTGATATCCTCGGCATACTGGGCGGTCAAGAGAGACTGATACATGGAGACGGCGTTCCCCTCGAAGCCGCCGAAGTGCAGCTCCTCCCCATTAAGGGCCGTGACGGTGCCGGGGACGATGGGATAATCCTCCCGCTTTGCCCAGCCGAGAAGGACCGCGTCCTCACAAAATGCGAGGGTGATGTGGCTCTTGAGGATCAGGGGACGGGTGAGGTAGGCGCCTTTCGGGAAGACGAGACGCCCGTTGTCGGGAAGATAGCTGATAGCGGTCTGGATGGCAAGGGTATCGTCATGGACCCCGTCGCCGACGGCGCCGAAATCATGCACGTCGATCGCGCAGCGCTCAGCCTTGGTCCGAAAAACAAGCACACCCTCCGTGCGCTCCCCTTTCAGCGTGAGACGGTATTCCGTATCCGGCTCCAGGCCAAACAGGGAGAAGACGTTATGGTCGCATTCGTATTGCTCCGCATCATTGAGGAGCACTTGAAACTTCTCCGGCGCGTAATAGGGATCGGTGTTTTCAAGCTCGAAGCAGGCCGAGCACGCGCTGGAGAAGAGAAGTTTCACATTCATGGTATCACTGCCCTTTCGCATTCTTCATCGCATCCCGGACGATCTGCCCGAGGGTGCGCTTAACGGTAATAAACAGGAGGTCAAACGCGGTGTAGACAACGCCGAAGAGGATCGGCCCGACGCCGAGCATATGACCGCTGCCGTTCGCTGCGGCAGAAAGGGTGAGATTGAGAAGGGTGTAGAACATGTCCACACAGAGAAGAAGAAGGATCGCATAGAGAATATTGAAAAGAAAGCTGAGATAGCTCTTTCGCGGGAACATCATCCAGCGGTCGTTGCCGCCGATGCTTTTTGCGTAGTAGCGGAGAATGTTATTGGTGAGGATATCGGTCACCACGCCGAGGGCGGCGGCGAACACCAGCAGAAGGTCAAGCCGCGCCGGGATATAGGAGCTCAGGCCCCAGAAGATGAAGAAACAGACGGAACCCGCAAACCACATTTTGATCAGGATCGCCTTGACCCAGTCCGAGAGTCTGAGCTTCGGGCCGGAGCGGTATTTGTCAAGCTCCTCGCGGGAGACGACGGGAGAGTTGCTCTCATCCGCGTTTACGAGATCGCTGACAGCCTTGGTGTGCAGCTTGTAATAATCGGCGGTCGTCCGGTTTTCCTCGGGCGTCGTGCGCCTGTTCCTTCGTGCCATTTTTCTCCTCTTTTCGCCCCGGGAGCATAACGCTCCCGAGGCAATGGATTTCATCAGTCTTCGCCGGAGATGTCAATGACATCGAGCTTGCCATTGTCTTCCACCGTGATGGAGGTGTTGATCTTGCGCAGGAGCTTGCTGTATACCGGCAGCAGCAGGACAAGCGCCGCGCCGATGCTTTCGATCACGATATGATTTTGCAGGACGTTATAAGCCTGGGCAATGTAAATCGTGGACTTGTCGATCACGATGGGGTTGACTTCACGGAAGCGCGCGTTGTCGATGAGGGTGCAGTAGTGGAAGTCGCAGAAGATAATGAGCGCGAACATCAAAAACATCAGGATGACCATGGGGATCACCGGCTTTTTGCGCTTCGGGAAGGCGTTGAGGAAGCACACCATCGACAGCATGGAGAAGAGCATGGTTACAAAACCGCAGAGACCCATGCCGGGGCCCTGGATCTTCGCCGTGGTGTCGGAGATATGGGTGAGGTTCAGGGAGTACTGAAAGAAGGCGATCGCGAGTACGATCAGGGCAATGATGGAGGGCTTGCGCTTCAGGCCGACAAAGAGCCTGCGCAGAAACTCCGGCATATGGGAGCCGGACTTCACGGCTTTTGTTTCGTTGCTCATGCTTTCTCCCTCCCTCTGATGGCGACGCCGCTCTCTTTATCGAAGAAGTGCTTGCGGGCAAAGGCGATGTTGACGTTGTCGCCGTTCTTGTAATCGTACCAGCCGCGCAGCTTCGCGGAGACCTTTTCGCCGCCGCCGAGATGCCCGTGGACCAGCGTGTTCATGCCGAGGTTTTCGTTGGAGAAGACGTTCATGGCCACATCGTCGCCCTGGATAACATCCTCGGGCCGGACGCCGAGCTCGATCTCCTTGCCGGCATAGGGAAGCAGGATGCCCTTCTCCTCCGCGCTCAGCGCGGCGCGGAAGCCCTTGCCCTCCAGATAACCGTCACGGACGGTGGCCTCGAAGAAGTTCATGGGGGGCAGGCCGATAAAGCTCGCCACAAAGCGGTTTGCGGGCGCGTCATAGAGCTCCAGCGGGGTGCCGACCTGCTGCACATGGCCCATGGACATGCAGACAATGCGGTCCGCGAGCGTCAGAGCCTCGGTCTGGTCGTGGGTGACGTAGAGCATGGTGGCCTGCAGTCTCTTGTGCAGAAGCAGGATCTCGCGTCGGGTTGCGCCTCTGAGCTTTGCGTCCAGGTTCGACAGCGGCTCGTCAAAGAGGAAGACCTTGGGGTTTCTTACGATGGAGCGCCCCATGGCCACGCGCTGCCGCTGGCCGCCGGATAGCTGCGAGGGCTTTTTGTTGAGCTGGCTTGTGAGGCCCAGGATCTCCGCCGCGGCAAGGACCTTCTTGTGGATGACGTTGGGGTTTTCCTTGCGCAGCGTGAGCGAGAAGGCCATGTTTTCATAGATGGTCATGTGGCCGTAGAGCGCGTAGCTCTGGAAGACCATGGCCATGTCGCGGTCCTTCGCCGGGGTCTGGGTGATGTCCTTCCCGTCGAGCAGGAGATGGCCGGCGGAGATATCCTCAAGCCCCGCGATCATGCGAAGCGTGGTGGATTTGCCGCAGCCGGAGGGGCCGACCAGGACGATCAACTCGCCGTCCTTGACATCCAGGTTGAAGTCGAAGACCGCCTGCACGTTGTTGTCATAGATCTTGTCTACATGCTGAACATTCAGTTGTGCCATACGTTCTTCCCCTCCTTTATGCCGCGAGACCCAGGGATTTGAGATGCGCGTTGAGCTGTCTGCTGCGCGTGAGACCGACATAGGCGCCCACGAAGAGGCAGACGGCGGAGATCACGAGATACAGCACGCAGCGGACAAACTGCCCGTTTTCCATGACGGTGACAGCCTGCTCCTGGATGGTGACCGTGGCGGCGTGCGCCTTCATCGGGTAGATGAAGATGCGCACGATCTGGATGGCGCCGAGGATAACCATCACGTAAGCATAGGCCTGCTTGTAGTTCTTGATGCCCTCAGAGCAGAGGAAGGCCGCAAGCAGGAAAATGAGGTTATACAGGATAGAGGCGCCGATGGTGATGTTGTAATACCAGGAGCCTACATTGGATTCGTAGATGCTGATGAAGAAGAACACGTCAAAGAGGATGGCCAGCAGCGCAAGTCCCGAGGCCAGCGTATTCTTCGTGTAGCGCATTCTGTCGAGCCGCACGCTCTTCTCGTCGTTCATGCCGCTGCCCCCTTTCCGGCCGCGATCAGGGCCGCCTCTTCCTTCATGAGACGCATCTTCCAGACAGTGCAGGCCACAAGGCCGATGCAGACCAGCACAGAGAAGGCAAACACCGCATAGTGGATATCAAACCAGAAGGTCGATTCCGAATAGGCGGTTTTCCAGAGATTGGCATGTTTTCTCAGCGCCTCAAAGTCCACCTGTAAGAAGCGTTCCTTGTAAGCCTCGATATAGCCGTGCGCTTCAAAGGCGACATAGAGATTCATCACCGTAAAGGCGCTGACGGACAGATAATTGCCGATGTAATACTTTCTGCGGATATGGGTGTTCGTGATAAACAGCAGGCACGCAAGCAGGATCAGGATAATGGAGTAACGGAGCAGCAGTCCGTTAAACGCCTGCATATTGTAATAGACAATGGAACCGGGGACATCCGTCTGGGTGAGATCCGCGGGGTTGCGCATCGTCGAATACAGCGTGTCATACAAATCGGTCATGATACCGAGCGAGTACAGGAAAATGACCACGCTCGAAGCAAGTGCCAGAAAGCAAAGGATCTTCTGCAGTGTCAACTGTTTCTTATACATGTTAGCCTCCCTGCCCGGAGTGCGGGCACACAGGGCTTGCCTGTGTGCCGCACTCCTGTGAATCTGCGTTCACGCCGTCACTGACGGAGTATCAATCAGTTCAGAGCGTTGTAGTAGCCAAGCAGACGGTTCCAGGCATCCTGCTTGAGCGCGAGGTACTGCGCGCCGCCCCACTCGTCGGAAACCTTTGCGGCGGAGGCGTCGGCATTGCCCATGCCTTCCTCAGCGTAGCCGGAGACGATCTCGTTGACGAAGAGGTTCTCGCCGCCCTTGTTCTGGGAGAATCTGCCGTTCGCGGTGAGCTGGGTGTAGGTGTTGATCATGTCGTTCTCAGCCTTGGTGGTGGGGAGAACGGTGGGCACAGACATGTACCAGGGATTCTCGGTGACAGCGAGCTCGGGGTGCTTGATCGTGCCGAGTGCGATGGCGTTGGAGATGTTGCCGGCGCCTTCACGGCCGACATCGGTGGTGCACTGGAACTCGAAAGCCTGGCTCTTCGCGAAGCTCAGCGTGGAGCCGAGGAACTGGCGGGCGTAGTTGGTGTAGTTGCCGCTGGCCTTTTCCCACAGCTCCGCGCGGGTGGCGTCGGCGATCTCAGGCATTTCCTGACCGTTGAACATGAAGGTGACATAGCTGCCGTCGGCGTTGGTCTTGATGAAAGCGTCGGGGCCGTAGCTCATGAGGATCATGCCCTTGGGAGAGTAGGCAAAGTCAATGAGCTTGAGCGCTGCGTTGAGCTTGTCGGGGTTGTCCTTCACGCCGGCAGAGGAGATGCCCCAGCCGTCGGTCTTGACGGAACGCCAGGACTCGGTGAAGCGCATGTAGTGGCCGCCCTCGGTGCCGTCCTGCCAGCAGGCCACGGGAACCATGACCGCCATGTACTTCTCACCCTCGTCGAAGACCTTCTGGCTGGGATCGTTGAAGATGGTCTGGGTCTGGTTGTAGTCGTAGTGCATGAAGCCGGAGTCGTTCTCGAGGTACTGCTTGGTCTTGCCGTCGGCGGTGTTCATGAAGTTTTCGGAGATCAGGCCCTCCTTGGCGATGGCGTTCATGCGCTCAAAGGCCTTGTAGGTCTCGGGGTTCTGGCGGGCGTCCTTGAGGCTGCCGTCCACGTCAAAGTAGAGGTAGTCCTGGCGGGACTCGAGGCCGCGGATGCCGAAGAGGTGGCCGGCGAAGCGCATGAGGTCGACGCGGCGCTGGTTGTTGTCGTCCTCACGGGAGAACATGCCCTGGATGGTGTCGGTGCCGTTGAGGGTCTGGGGGTTCGCGACGACGCAGCGGAGGAGCGCGACGAGCTCGTCAGCGTCCCATGCGGCGTTCTGGCCGATGAAGAGCTTGGAGCGCTCGGTGCCGTAGTAGCCGTTGTAAGCCTTGTCGATGTACTCGCGGAGCATGTTGACAGCGGTCACGCCGTCGATGGAGCCTGCCTCGTTCATCTTGGCGATGATGTTGCCGGCAGCGTCATAGTCCTTGGTGACCTTCTCGACAGCGGAGCCGTCAGCGGTGACGACGTCGATCTCGATCTTGCCGGAGGTGGGCATGTAGGGCTCGTACACGGGAGCGGCAGTCTTGTTGCTCTTCTCAGCCTCAAAAGCGCCCTCGCCGTCGAGGAGCTTCTGGACCATGTCGGTACGCATGAGGGGCATACGCTCGATATCGTTCACGCCGTCAAAGTACGGGGAGAAGTAGATGGCGCCGGTGGTGGTGTTGCCGGTGATGGAGAGGCGGACGATGGGGTTGGACTCGAGGTATGCCTTGAAGTTCGGCATCTGGTCGAGGTAGGCGCCGATGTTCACGACGACGCCCTGCTCGCCGTACTCGGTGAGCTTGGCAGCGGTGCCGGAGACGAGGTCCACGTCACCCATGCGCTCTTTCCAGTAGTCGAATTCGTTGGCGGCGCTGTTGCCCTGGTACTTGTCCTCGATCTTGATGCCGAGAACGTTCTCAACCTCGACCCAGGTGGGCTTGAGGTCGCCGGCGTGGTAGGTCTTGCCGTCGGCGAGGGTGATGCCTTCGCCCGCGACTTCCGCGTCGAGGCTCAGGCCGGTCTTGGTGGAGTTGTAGCCGGTTGCCATGCGGAGTGTGGTGCCGGGGGCGTAGGTCAGCTCAGTGGGAGCGGCTTCCTCGGCAGGGGCGGCTTCCGCGGGAGCGGCCTCTGCGGGGGCGGCGGGCGCCTGGGTGGCGGCCGGAGCCTGGTACTGGTCAACGTCGATCTTCTTGCCGCAGCCGGAGAGCAGGCCCGCGAACAGGGCCAGCGTCAACAGAACTGCGATGACAGTCTTAAAGTTTTTCATGGGTTTCCTCCTCAATTGAAAGATATTATTTTTACCGGTCCATACCGGTCAGGTACAGGGGATTACTCCTTCACGCCGCCGACATTGGTGCCCTTGGCGAAGTACTTCTGGATAAAGGGATAGATGATGAGGATGGGGACGATGGAGCAGACGATCAGGGCATAGATGACGGAGTCGGAGGCGTAGGGCTGGTTCCAGCCGGCCATGGCCTCGGCATCGGTGAACTCCTCGAGACGCAGACGGATGAAGACCTGGAGCGGATGCTCGTTCGAGTTGGAGATCATCTGGCGCGCCCAGAAGTAGCCGTTCCAGCGGGAGATGCCGAAGAACAGGGCGACGGTCGCGATGGTGGATTTGCACATGGGGAGATAGACCTTTGTGAGGACCTGGAACTCGCTCGCCCCGTCGACGATGGCGGCTTCCTCGATCTCACTCGGCACCCCCTCAAAGGCGTTTCGGAGGAGGATGATGTTCATGGCGGCCATGCCCATGGCGATGACGACGAGCCACTTGTCATCCGTGATGCCGATGGCGTTGAAGATCTTCTGCGTATCCAGGTAGTTCAGATACTGCGGAACGATGCCGGCGGCAAACCACATGGTAAAGACGAGGAAGAAGTTAAAGAACTTGCGGAACAGCAGACGCTTCTTGGACAGGGCGTAGGCGCCGAGGATGGAATAGAACAGCGCCCAGACCGTGCCGTAGAAGGTGATGAAGAGGGTGTTCGAGTAGGCGTTCCAGAACATGTTGTCGTTGAACATGCGGCGGAAGGCGTCGAACTGGATATTTTTCGGGAAGAGGACGATCTCGCCGTACTCCACCGCGGCGCGGCCGCTGATGGCGGCGGAGATTGCATAGACGAAGGGATAGAGACAGGCCAGCGCGAAGATCGTGAGCAGGGTGTAGCTGATGATCTTAAAGATCAGCTCGGAGACTTCAAGTTTTCTTTTCATTGCCGTCTGCCTCCTTTAGTAGAGCGAAACATCCGACGCCTTGCGCGCGATGGTGTTGGCGCCGATGACCAGCAGCATACCGACCACGTTGTTCATCATTTCCGCCGCGGAGGCGATGCCCTTGGCAGCGCCGGCGAGACCGTAGCGCTGGGCGAAGGTGGACACAACGTCAGCCGTCACATAGGTATTGGTATTATAAAGAAGAAGGACCTTCTCATAGCCGATGTTCAGCAGGGAGCCGATACGGGTGATGAGCATGATGACGATGGTGGACAGGATGCTCGGCAGGACGACATAGCGCATCTGGGCCCACTTGCCGGCGCAGTCGATCTGGGCGGCCTCATAGCTCGTCGGGGAGATAGCGATGATCGCGGCAAAGAAGACGATGCTGTCATAGCCCGCGCTCTCCCAGATGCCGCTGATGATGTAGATCGGGCGGAAGAAGGCGGGGTTATTGAGCATACCTGACTTCGCCACGTCCTGGGAGATCCAGCCTATGTTCGCAAGGGCCTGGGCGAGAACGCCGTTGCCGGAGGTCGTGGAGCCCTGCTTGACAAGCATGACCACGAGAGAGGTCATAACGACGGTGGACATGAACTTCGGCAGGTAGGTCAGAACCTGGTAGACGCTTCGCGCGATGTTCGACTTGATCTCGTTGAAGAAGAGGGCCAGGATGATGGGCATGGGGAAGCCGAAGCACAGACCGTAAAAGCTGAGGATGAAGGTGTTGCGCATGGCGCGCCAGAATTCGGCGGACAGATCGTCCCCGCCGACGAGCAGGCGCTTGAAGTACGAGAAGCCGGAGAAGAGCTGTTCGGAGACCGGCAGGACTTCATCGGAGACCTTGAAGCAGCCCAGCAGCTCATACATGGGGAAATAACGCCAGAACAGAAATACCAGGAGCATGGGGATCAGCATGAGGTAGAGCCGCCAATCCTTGAGGATCGAACGTCCGACGTGCAGCCAATAGTGTTTTTCGACGTCGTCACGGACGGCCTGCTCCGGACTCTCCCGGTAAGAGCCCGAGGCTTCGTCGTAGATGAGAAAATCTGCTGCTTTTGATTTCATCAAAATCCTCCTTTTTCCTCTTCCGTCTTGTGAATGCGCAGAAGATAATGCTTTTGATTTTCAAAGATTCCGTCCAGCCGCCGGGCGATCCAGAGGATCAGGCCCGTAAACAGGAGGGAAAGTGCATCCGTTGTAAAAAAGCCGAGGGCGCTGCGAAGGCTGCTGCCCAGGGCCACCGCAAGGAGCGCGCGCCCAAGCTGCATCAGAAGCAGGGTGCAAAGGCCAAAGCACACGGTCAGAAAGCTGTCGAGGCGAATCCGCTCCCCTCCCAGCTTTTTTAAGGGGAGGAGCATCGCGAGGGAGAGGACATTGCCCAGGCAATAGACGAGAAGCTGCCGCGCGCTGCCGCGGGAGGCGAGGCAGAACACCGCGCCGCCGAGGACTGCATGGATCGCGGCCCAGGGGCCCCAGCGCATGAGCACGATGGCCGTGAGCGCCGCCGTGACCGACACAGTATAGAGCTGGTCCGGATACCAGCGTGTGGCGGAGCGGACCAGCAAAAATTCCGACACGCACAGGATGACCGCGAACAGCGTGAGATCAATGCCGCGATACTGCTGAAAACTGAGCTGTCGCTTCATGGTGTTCCTTCTTGTATGTTTTTTTCGTAAAAATTCCGTTTCAATTTCTTCTTAGCGCTATAATAACAGTTTTACCAAACAGCCAACATGTTCAAAGCGGAGAAAATGTATGTCAAAAACGGTGGCATCTATAGAAACCCTTTGCCCTGCCGTTTTGCCCTATGCTATAATTCCAAATGAGATTAAAACCAACAGCGGCTCTCCCTTTTTTCTGTCGGGAAGATGGAAGAAACGGAGCCGCGAGAAAGGAAAAGCCATGCAGGAAATCCGTGTTGCACCGGGAGCCGATCTCCAGGCCGTCCTGGACCGGGCAGAGCCGGGCGCCGTTCTCCGTCTCTCCGAGGGTATTTACCGGCAGAAGCTGCTTTTGAAAACGCCGGGCCTTAACATTCTCGGCGAGGGGGCGGACAGGACCGTGCTCCTGAACGGCGACTATGCCAAGAAGCTCGATAAAGAAGGCCGGGAGTACAACACCTTCCGCACCTGGACGCTCGCCGTCTGCGCGGATGGGGTGACGATGCGGGGCCTGTCCGTTGTCAACGACGCCCTCGACCCCGCCGAAAAGGGGCAGGAGGTCGCGCTGAGCGTTTACGGGGATGCATTTTATATGGAAGACTGTGTGCTCCGTTCGACGCAGGACACGCTCTTCCTCGGTCCCCTGCCGGACGATCTCATTGATCGCTACGAGGGTTTTCTCCCGGACGAGCTGCGCAAAGCCGGAAAGTTCACCCAGCGTTTCGAGCGCTGCCGGATCGAAGGCTCCGTCGATTTCATCTTCGGCTGCGGAGAGGCCGCCTTCACCGATTGTGACATCGTCTCCGTCTTTGACGGGCGAGGGATCGGCTTTGTGGCGGCGCCCGCCCACGAGCTGCGGCAGGACACGGGCTTTCTCTTCCGAAGCTGCCGCTTCACCGCCGGGGAGGGCGTTGCGGACGGGACCATCTTCCTCGCGCGCCCCTGGCGGGACTACGGTCTCTGCCGCTTCGAGGGGTGCAGCTACGGCGCGCATATCCGGCCCGAGGGCTTTGACCCCTGGCGCGATTCCGGCCGTGACCGCACGGCAAGATTCTACGAGAGCCCCGCGGTGCCAGGGAGGGTCAACTGGGTGCGTCAGAGCTTCTGATAGAGCTCCTCAAGAAAGAGGCGGGACTGAACGGCGTTGTCGTTCGTGGTGTTCTCAAGGCTCGCCTGGATATAGGGCTTTCTCGCCTTGAGGAAGCGGAGGATCGCCGTATAGTCCATCTCTCCCGTCCCCGCGGCGACGCTCACGAGCTTGCCGTCCGTGCGCACGAAGTCCTTGAGATGGACCATGGCGATATAGTCGCAGAGCTTGTCCATCGCGTCGCCGAACACACGCTCGCGCTCGTCCGCGTTCTCCATGCAGAGGAGATTGACCGGATCAAAGATGATGCGCAGGCTCGGACTCTCCATCCCTTTGATCACCTCAAGGGCGCGGTCAGCGTTATAGACGATGTGGTTCCACACAGGCTCGATCGCAAGGGTGGTGCCGCAGCGCTCGGCAAATTCCAGCACCGGCTCCAGATTCCACATGAAGGTGCGCAGCGCCTCCCGCCCGTGGGTATTGGCATCCAGCCTGTATTCCGCGTTCGGCGCGCCGGTCTCCGTGCCGACCATGCCGATGCCCGCGAGAGAGGCCACGCGCAGGCTGCCGTAATAGCGGCTTTGAAACTCCATGAGCTTCTCCCTGTCCGGATGGGCGAGATTCAGATAGCAGCCCAGCACGGCGATGTCGAGATCCTGCTCCCGGAAGACGCGGCGGACATGGGCGGCGAGCCCCTCCGTCAGGGCTGCATAGTCAAAGGTGACGCCCTTGATGCACTTGGAGAGGGCCAGATGCACGCACTGAAACCCCTCCGCCCGCGCCTTGGCGGCCCGGGCCTCAAGGGTCTGCTCGCTCTCCGCTGCGGCGCTGTTTACATCGTGAAGACGAATACCAAGCTGCATCTTGTACTCCTTAGCCAAATATTGGCTTCGTTTTTTGTGCCTGTTGCACAAATACGGAATTTGTTTTTCATTCACTTTTTATAGTATTTTACATGATTTGCGGCTTCAGTAATACGGAAAACGCAAGAGAATCTATCAGCTTTTACTGTTTTTTCAACACCCGGGAGGTAAAACATGACAAACGAGAGACGGACAAGCGCCGGTGAAATCACCAGAATCCACGTGGACCGGCAGACGAGAGACTCAGGATATGGGATGCGTTCCCACCACTGCCACCCATATTTTGAGCTCTCCTATATCGAGCACGGGTCCTGCCGCTTTTTCATCGAGGACGCCATGTATGACCTGCATGACGGAGATTTTCTGCTGATCCCGCCGCAGCATTTCCATTATACAAGATATCTCTTCGGCACCTGCCTTCGCACCGGGATCTATTTCCGCAGGGAGGATCTTGACGACGTGCTCCTCCCCTATCTCTTTGACGGCGGGAACTTTCTGAATGAGATCCGCATTTTCCAGGCCAATTCCTCCTCCCGCCGTCAGATCGGGCAGCTCATTGAGCGCATGTCTGCCGAGGAGCACAGCTTTGATGAGCGCTCCCCCCTCATGCTGCGCGCGCAGCTTCTTGAGCTGCTGCTGTTTTGCAGCCGCGTGTGCAGCGTCCTTGCGGACAGCCCCGCCAATATCCACACCACGGACCGGCAGGTGCTTGAGGCCGCCCGCTTCATCAACGAGCATTTCCGCCAGCAGATCAGCGCGGCGGACATCGCCGCGGCCTCCGGCTTCAGCCCCAACTATTTAAGCCGCAAATTCCGCGAGGCCGCGGGCATCGGCGTGCACGACTACCTGGTGTTCATCCGTCTCAGAAACGCCGCCTTTGAGCTCATCTCCACAGACGACAGCGTGACGGATATCGCCCTCAGAAGCGGGTTTTCCGACAGCAATTATTTTAAGGATGTCTTTAAAAAAAAGTACGGCATCACGCCGCGGGAGTACCGAAAGGCCCGCTGATTCAAAGAAATGAGGAGAGCGCATGGCAATCAAGGCTGAGCTGAGCACACGCGACCGGCATTTTCTGGACATGAGTCTGAACGCCCCCATGTGGAAGGTGGTGCTCTATGTGGGCACGCCCCTTGCGCTCTACCAGGGGCTCGCCATTCTGTTCACCATACTCGACACGATGATGGCCTCGCACATCAGCAAGGAGTCCGTCTCGGCGGTGGCGTATCTCGCGCAGCTCAACCTGCTGCTGTCCTCCGTGGGCGGCGGGCTCGCGGTCGGCGCGGGAATCCAGATCAGCCGCGCCTACGGAGAGGGCGACTTTGTCCTGGTCAGAAAACGCGTGAGCAGTCTCTACGCGATCAGTCTCACGATGGGGCTTTTGATCCTCGCGCTCATCCTCCCCTTCACGCGCAGCTTTCTGCGCCTCGCCGGGACGCCGGAGGAGCTCATCGCGGTTGGGGAAGAGTATTTCCGGGTGCAGCTTTTTGTGATGGTGGTAAACTTCCTCAACAGCGTCTACATCGCGGTGGAGCGCGCCCGGGGCAACGCGAGGCGCATCTTCCTGCTGAACATCGCGGTCATCCTCGTCAAGCTCTCCCTGACGGCGTATTTCGTCTACATTTTGGAGAGCGGACTCAACATGATCGCCGTGGCCTCCCTCCTCTCGGAGATGACCATGTTCGTCTTTGCGGTGCGTTTCAGTCTCATGGGTGAGAACGCCTTCAGCTTCTCGTTAAAGGCGATCTCGCTGAGCCGGAAGGTCACCCTGCCCATGATCCGCCAGTCCGTGCCGGTGATCGCGGAGAAGGCCCTGTTTGCCTTCGGCAAGACCATTGTGAACTCCATGTGTACGCTCTACGGGCCGCTGATGGTGGGCGCGATGGGGGTGTCCAACAATCTCGGCGGCATCACCACCAATCCCCAGAACGGCTATCAGCAGGGCAGCGCCGCCATCATCAGCCAAAACTACGGGGCAGGCCGATACCGCCGGGTGCTGGATGCCTTCTACGCCACGGCAGCCGTGAACATGCTGCTCGGCGCGCTCATCTCCGGGGCGGAGCTCTGGCAGCTTCGCCTCCTCTCGGGTCTCTTTGACGGCGGGAGCGAGGATTTCCGCCGCATGATCGCCCTCGTGTACCGCTACGAGGCGCTCGGCGCGGTGCCGCTCGGACTGAACGCCGCCGTGATGGCGCTTCTCTACGGGCTCGGCAAGACGCAGCTCACCCTCGTGCTGAACTTCTCGCGCGTGTTTGTCTTCCGTATCCCCGTGCTCTGGTTTCTCCAGCACTGCACCGCCTTCGGGGAGGCGAGCGTCGGCATCGTGATGATGGTCAGCAATATCTCCGTCGCCGTTTTAGCCGCCTTGACAGCCCTTGTGGTCATCCGCCGCTTCCGGCGCGCCTATATGAAAACCTGAAAAAATCCCTGCCTCCTCAAATCCAATTCTTGCAAATAGGAAGCCTCTCTGATACAATAAGGAATTGAAGTAATGGACAGGAGGGGCAGGGTATGTATTCCTCTGAACAGCTTTCACGATACCCCTTTTTCAGGGATGCCTTGCAGCGCATGTCCCTTGCGGAGATGCACGATTCCCTGACGGGGGTGCTTGCGCGCGCGTATCTGCTGCAGTTTCTCCGCGCCCAGATCGAGGATCATGTCCCCCTGATGCTGGCCATCGTCGATCTCGATAATTTTAAGAGCATCAACGACAACTACGGGCACCGCACCGGCGATGAGATTTTGAGCGGCGTCGGGGCCTCCCTCGCCCGGTATATGGGTGATTTTGGTCTTGTCGGCCGCTACGGGGGAGACGAATTTCTGCTCGTCTATTTCGGTGACACGGAGTATGAAGCGATCCACAGCTTTTTCTCGGGGATGTTCCGGGAGGGCGGCGTTTTCCGCAAAAACGTCCAGATCCGCGGCCGGACGGTCTACTCCACCGCGACGGTGGGCAGCGCTGTCTTCCCCGCCAACGCCGATAATTTTGAGTCACTCTTCGCGCTCGCCGACAAAGCGCTCTACCGCGGAAAGTCCAAGGGGCGCAACTGCTTTATCATCTATGTGCCGGAAAAGCACGCCCACCTCGAGATCCCGACGCTCGCCCGCCGCAGTCTCTACGACAGCTTCTGCCGTATGGCCGAGGCTTTCGACAACGGGCACTCCACGGCGGAGAGCCTGTGCGCGGCCTTCGGCACGATACGGGAGAACCTGCGTATGCACGGGCTTCTCTTCCTCGATGCGGAAAACCGGCTCTTTGACGCGGAGCGCGGCAGCTTTCTCCGCAGTGTCGAATCGCCGGCGTCGCTTCTGCGCGAGGGGCTCTACACCGCGCGCAGTCTGGACGAGCTGGTGCGCGCGTGTCCTTCCCTCTCCACGGCGCTGACAGAGCTGGGCTTTGAGTCTGTGCTGATCTCCGAAGTGAGGGTCCCCACGCGCTCGTACGGCTATCTGCTCTACTGCCCGGAGATCCACACCCTGCATATCTGGCAGGAGGATGAGAGCGTCGCGGCCTTTTTCCTCTCCCGTATGCTCGCCCGGCGTCTGCAAACCCAGGGGCAGCCGAAGATCTGGTAGATACAATATCTGTAAAAAAGTGTGTTGCAATGGGGCGTGTGTCAAGACCCAGCGTTGCCACATCGGATAGGAGGGCATAAACGGCAAAATGTCCGACCGAACCGTAGGGGCGGGGCTTGCCCCGCCCGGCAGCAGAAGATAACGATAAAAAAGCAATGTACGGCGAAATCGTAGGATTTTACGAAATCGCCGTACATTTTTGCATTTTTGACATTTCACCGCGCGGGAGGGGCAAGCCCCTCCCCGTTTCCTTTAGTTAAGATTTTGGTATACTTCATGATACTGCCAAGAGAAAGCAAACTCCCGGCCTTCGCTTTTCTTTGGTGAGAACCGGGAGCCTGTAAATATAAACAAACAATAACCCAAGCAAACGCCAGCACAAGAGCCCCAGGCGCATACCTTATTTCATTTCGGATTCTAAGCTGCTTTTGTCAAGTCTGGTGCCCTGGGTTGCTTTGCTGCCGAGCAATTCGCAGGCGGAGGGGATGCTTGTAAAAAATCATAGAAATTACTGGAATGGCAGCTCTTTTTATGATAAAATATAAACAGTTTGTTGCAGGCGCCTATTTGAACAGTTGAAACAAGTAGAATGGCGTAGAGAACGGCAGTGCCATGCGTATTCGACACCCGAAAAAATGTTGAAATACGAGAACTGCCAGACCTCAATGAAGCCTCTCAAATATTGCTACACCCGTTCCTGATTCATGACAAACATAAGAAGCCATAGGGAGCATTCACTTATGAAAAAGATTGTCACTATTATTGTCAATGTGATCATTATAGCCGCCATACTGATCTTCGTTGTTCTCTACTCCCGCTTTGAAAACACCGATTCTTACCGGAGACAGATAGAACACTTTGAGAGCACAATGGTCACCATGGAAAAGGTGACGGAGAATTACCTGGAAGGTGAGCAGCAGATCTGCGACGTTTGGGCGCACTATATCAACAGCGAGCACATGACCATGGAAGAGGCCGCTGCGTTTATCCGGGCCTCCCATGTGCTTGAGAACGCCTCGGCACATCTGATTTCTCTCGATACCTCCACGGGCCTTTCCACGCGTCCGAGACAGGGTACGGCTGATGACTATGCTGTTTCGTACAGGCAGATAGCTCTCCTGGAGAACGTGGATTGGATCCATGAAATCGGGGAGTCAATCAACATTACCCGCGCCTACACCAATCCGATGAACGGCGAGCAATCTCTGGCCTTCTGCAACCGTGTTACGCTCTATGGCCTGGAAAGCGATTCTTCCGCGGATGCTGTTTTGCTGCGGGTTATTCCCATCTCTGAGCTGGAACAGAAATGGGTTTTCCCGCAGACAGAGCTGGTGAACGCCGAGCTGTCCATGATCAATGCCAACGGGGATTATATCTTGAAAGGACACAGTTTTAAGAACTCCAGTTTTTTTGAGTTCTACAAATCCTATAATCCAACAGATCCTGAATCGTCGGGCAAACTGTTCGAGAGGATCACTTCATCGACGGGCTCCGTTTCGATGCTCAACTCCCACGGGCAGGAATGCATCCTTGCTTTTACCCCCATCTCGGCCACGTCCGGTTGGACGCTCTTGGGTTTCGTGCCGGCAAAGGATCTCCATGTGGATGCGGAAAACTGGCTGCTGATAGGAGTCGTTTCTGCCGGGCTGCTGATTCTTTTCCTGCTTGACCTGCACTATATGCTTTACCTGAACAGGCGATTTCAGGCCGCAGCGCGAGAGGCGGAATCCGCAAGCAAGGCAAAGACCGATTTCCTCTCCACCATGTCTCATGACATCCGGACTCCCATGAATGCCATCATAGGCCTTACAAGCATTGCCGAGAGGAATCTGGGGGATGTGGAATCGACGGGTGAGAGCCTTCGGAAAATCAGCCTGGCCAGCAATCATCTGCTGACGCTGATCAACGACATTCTGGATATATCGAAGGTAGAGAGCGGAAAACTGAAAATGAGTCCTTTGACATTCTCCATTGTGGAAACGGTTGAGAACCTTGTCAATATCTCACAGCCGATGATCAAGGAGAAGAATATTGATTTCAGATTCCATATCAATCAAATCGAAAAGGAATATCTGTATACAGATCAGCTCCGTCTGAACCAGATTTATATCAACATCCTCTCCAACGCCATCAAGTACACGGAACCCGGCGGGCGAGTCACCGTAGATATGCGTGAAGACAAGAGCACAATACCTGGCTGCATACGGCTGAGCTATGTTGTAGCAGATACGGGCATCGGTATGAGCCCGGAATTCATGGCGACCATGTATCAGCCTTTTTCGCGTCAGATCGACAGCCGGGTCAACAGCATTCAGGGGACCGGCCTTGGTCTGGCTATTACAAAGCAGATGGTCGATCTGCTTGGCGGCACGATCGACTGCCAGAGCGAGCAGGGCAAGGGGACGACCTTCACCGTCGTGCTGGATATCCCTGTAGCCGACAGGCAGCGGGATGACATGCTGCTTGATCCTATCGACGTGCTGCTCGTTGATGACGATGAGATCCTGCTTCAGACGACTGCCGATATTCTGGCGTCTCTTGGCGCCTCGGTGGAGACGGCGCAATCCGGCTTGGAAGCGCTCGGAATGGTTAAGCACAGGCATCTTTCCGGGCGGGATTACGGCGTAGTCATCGTGGACTGGAAAATGTCAGGAGTAGACGGCGTTGAGACGATCCGCCGGATGGTCGGACATCGAGGATCGGGCGAAAGCGGCGGGTGCGAACGGGTTCGTCAGCAAACCGCTGTTCCGCTCTACGCTCTATGATAAGATCAACGATCTGACCGGGAAAGAGTCCGTTTCCCAGGAACCGGAGGATGATTATTCCGATCTGCAGGGGCTGCACATCCTGGTGGCCGAGGATAACGATATCAACTGGGAGATCATCTCCGCCATGCTCTCTATGTTTGGGATCACTACCGAGCGAGCGGAAAACGGACGTGTCTGTGTGGACAGGATGCGCGCGGCTGCGGAGGGCAGCTATGCGCTGATCTTCATGGATGTACAGATGCCGGAGATGAATGGGCTCGACGCAACCAGGACCATCCGGAAGCTGGACAACCCCTGGGCGGCCTCTATCCCGATTGTTGCGATGACGGCAGACGCCTTCTCCGAAAACGTCACGGAATGCCTGGAGGCCGGCATGAATGGACATATTGCAAAGCCCGTCGATATCAAACTGGTTATCAAGGAAATCCGAAGAATCAAGGAAGGGAGAGGATCATGATGAAAAAGACGATGTGTATGTTTTTGGCTGTGCTGATGCTCCTGGGCCTGGCTGCATGCGGCTCAGAAAAGCAGGATGTGAGGACTGAAGAAGGGTTCCGCCCGGCGCTGGATACGTCTGTCAGTTGCCATATCAGCGTTGCCGGTGGCTACAACAACTTTGAGGCTCTGGAAGCTGAATTTGATCGTTTTAACGAATATTATCCCAATGTGGAACTGGTATTTACGAAGGTTGATGACTACAACAACATGATCGGAATGGTCCTGAACGGAAACGACGCCCCTGATATCTACGTCAATTACTCCTGGATGTATGGCCGGGAGCAATATAAGACTTCTATCGATCATGCCGAAGATTTGGCCGATCCCGCGCTGGGCCTTGATCTGGACTGCATCCGCGGCAATATACTATTGAATACAAATGACGGTACGCTTCCGATGGTCCCGGTTTTCTCAAACACTTACGGCATGTTGGTGAACGACAGCCTTTTTGAAAAAGAGGGTCTGAGCGTTCCTGCAAGCTATCAGGAACTGGTGGCGGTGTGTGAGGCGTTTCGTGAAAAGGGCTATGAAAACCCGATGATGGGCTTCTCCCGGCAGGAGACGACTTCACTTTTTACCTTGGTGCTTTACCCGTACTTCTGCGGAACAGTGGCGCATGATGAAGAGGCTGTTAAAAAGCTCAATGCGCTTGACGCATCAGCCGGCGAGTATATGCGGCCCGCTCTTGAGAAGCTCGTGCAGTTCCTGAACGACGGC
>CADBCV010000001.1 GCA_902793285.1 Oscillospiraceae bacterium | reverse complement strand
GAAGGCAGGCTCGACGGCGCAGATGTGGTTGTTGTAAAATGCAGCGTGGGAAAAGTGAATGCCGCGGCCTGCACCCAGATCCTGATCGACCGGTTTGGGGTTGACCGAATCATCAATACCGGGGTTGCCGGGTCTCTTGACGCTGCCATTGATATTGGGGATATCGTTGTATCCACAGAGGCCGTACAGCATGATATGGATGTGACAGCACTGGGATTTGCACGCGGCGAGATCCCATACAGCGAGAAGTCGGTATTTCCCGCAGACGAGGAAATGCGCGCGCGTGCAGTGGAAGCCGTCAAGGCTGCCGCGCCGGAGGTTCATGTGTTTGAAGGCCGCGTGTGCAGCGGCGATCAGTTCATCGCCTCACGTGAGCAAAAGGAGACCATTCTCTCCTCCGTCGGCGGTCTCTGCTGTGAAATGGAGGGCGCCGCGATCGCGCAGGTCTGCAGTCTGAACGGGACGCCCTTTGTGATCATCCGTGCCATCTCCGATAAAGCGGATGATTCGGAAGAGATGTCCTATGTCGAGTTTGAACGGGCCGCCGCAGAAAACTGTGCCGCGATCACGCGGTATATGATTGCCCATCAATGAGCGGAGGATGAAGAATGAATCTTCACGGAAAAATACTCGGCGTATCCCGAAAATGCTTTTACGCCGTTGTGCTGGTATGCACGCTCGGTATCCTTTTGGGCTCCTTCTTTGATTTTCAGATCAACGAAAAGCTTGCCAATGTTACGAAGCTCGGCTCTTTCTTCGCCGCGTATGGCTGCTATTTTTCCTACTGCCTGTACCCGGCGGCGGGAATGTGCCTGTACAAGGGGCTGAAGAAAAAGGGCTTTTCCATGGCGGGGACAGTGCTGCTGATCACCGGCTGGTTCCTTGCCGTCTATTATACGAATACTTACAGTGGCGGCAAACTGCGTGATCTGCTGTTCCATTACAAAGCCGGCGAGTCATCGCCGTGGCTTTCCGTCCTGAACTGGATGATCATCGCCGCGCTGTACGTGTGGCCGATGCTCCTCGGCAGCAAACTGTTGGACGAAAAGGATGCGGACAGACTGATTGCAGTCGGGGCCGCGATCCTGATTGCGGGCGTTGTCTCCGACAACGTAAATCTGTGGCTAAAACAGCTTGCCTCCCGTCCGCGGTACAAGTATCTGATCACGCTGGACAATCCTGTGAGTGAATTTCGCAATTGGTGGCAGATGGTTCCGAATCTCGCCGGCAGCAATGACAGCTTCAAATCCTGGCCCAGCGGCAATATGACAATCGCGGCCATGATGTTCTCGCTGCCCATGCTCGCGGACGTGACGAAGAAGAGAAGCGAGGGCAGAAATTTCCGCTGCTTTCTCGTCGCCTGTGCCTTCGTGCTGCTCTACGGCTATAACCGCATCCACATGACCAATCATTTTCTCACGGATGTATGCTTTGGGACGCTGATCACCTATCTGATCCATGCCCTCGTGAGCAGGGCGCTTTTGCCGACAGATAGACTGCCAAAGTAACGCACCCGGAAGCTGGAGGAACCCTGAACATGAAAAGAATCGTTTGCTTTGTATTGCTGATTGCCATGCTGCTGTGCGGTTGCGGGGCACGCCCGAAAAGCAGTGATCAGGCATCTTTTTCCCATTGGAACGCCGATGCCCCGGCGCTGAATGCGCTGATCGAGTACGTGCGTGCTGTGACAGACAAGGCGTCGCCCGACTACATCCCGCCGGCAGACCGTATCGCCACCTTCGATATGGACGGCACGCTGATCGGCGAACTGTTTCCGACCTACCTGGAGGATGTCATGCTGATGCACCGGATTTTTGACGATCCCACTTATATGCCGGACGAGGACATGCTTGCTTTCGGCCTCGTCATACGCGATCATGCAGTGGACAGAACCTTCCCGGCGGGTTTCGAGTACGAGTTCTCCAGCCATCTGGCCAAGGCCTTCGCCGAAATGACGCCGGAGGAATACGACGATTATGTGACAGTTTTTCTTGCTTCCCCGGTGGATGGATTTGCAGGCATGACCTATGCGAAAGGATACTATCTGCCGATGGCGGAGGTCATTGCGTATCTCCTGCAAAACGACTTCAAGTGCTATATTGTCTCAGGCAGCGACCGCTTCACCATTCGCAGCTTTATCAAGGGCGTGTTTGAACTCCCCAGCGAAAACTGCATCGGCTCTGACGCGAAGCTGGAAGCAAAAGACCAGGGCGAGGCGGAGGACTATGATTATCAGTTCACCGACAAGGATACCCTGGTACGCACAGAGCAATTGCTGGTAAAGGATGTCAAAACAAGCAAGGTTCAGCAAATCGCCCGGGAGATCGGCAAGCAGCCGGTACTCTCCTTCGGCAACAGCTCCGGCGACGTGAGCATGCACAACTACGCTCTGTATCATAACCGTTACAGGAGCGCGGCGTTCCAGCTCATTGCCGACGATGACGTCCGTGACTACGGCCACCCGGAGAAGGGTCCGGAGCTTCGCAGGCAGTGGGAGGACATGGGCTTTCATGTGATTTCCATGCGCGACGACTGGAAGACGATCTACGGCGAGAACGTCGTCAGGACCGGTGAAATTCACTGGTACGAGGATTATGCGGACGACAAGATATCCGAAAAAATAAGCGGTATGGCTGACTTTTTGGGCGCCGCTTAACGCCATCGGATTACCAGCTCCGATTCCGGACAACGGTATATAAATTTGGGGCTGTGAAAAAAGTCCCTGAAAAGAGAAGGACGCTTCCAAGCGAAAGAGCTTGGAAGCGTTCTCCTTTTTGGTACAATCAACGATTTTGTTCGGCTTTATGGACACAGGCCCGCCCGCGAAGCAAGAGCGTTTGACAGAACCGAGCGGAAAACAGAAAGCGTCCGCGGCGCGCCGTTCATACCGCAGGATGAGCCTACGCGCAACCTGGACGCGCTCGCCGGAATCGGCATCTGCCCTCGCGAATGTTCACAAACAATCTATTGCAATACGGACCGGAATAACTATAATGAGAAAGCGGAAACGGAAGGTGTGTACGAATTGCATTTTTGCATTTGCAATTTGGGGATAGTTTGGCGCACCGAATACGGATGAAGGACCGGGGATCAAATCGGTTTTACGGGAAAGATGGAGATTAAGATCTATACGGCAGATGTCGCTGCGCTCTCGGATGAAAAGCTCTTTCAAGCGCTCTACAGCCGCGTGTCGGCCGGGCGGAGAGAGAAGACAGACCGTATGCGTTTTGAGAAAGACAAACGCCTCTCTCTCGGCGCCGGCGCGCTTTTGGAAATGGCGCTTGCGGCGGAGGGGGTGGACGACTTCACCATGGCGGAGGAGAAAAACCACAAGCCCTGTCTTGCCGGGCGGCCGGAACTCAAATTCAATCTCTCCCACTCCGGGACAAAGGTCCTCTGTGCGCTCTCCGACAGCGATATCGGCTGCGATGTGGAGAAGATCACAGAGATTGACATGGGCATCGCCCGCCGCTTCTTCTTCGCGGAGGAGTATGAGGCCCTCCTGCGCTGCCCGGCGGGGGAGCGTCGAAACACCCTCTTCTTCCGGACCTGGACCTGTAAGGAGAGCTTTATGAAGGCCACGGGCCTCGGCTTTGCGCTCCCGCTCAGGGACTTCTGCATCATGCTCGACGGAGCGGTGCCCACGGTGCGGCAGCATGTCGATGGGCGGACCTATTATTTCAGAGAATTTGACCCGGGCGACGGGTACCGCTGCGCGGTGTGCAGCGCGGAAAAGCCCCTGGATCATACCGCGATGACGGAAGTTTTCTTTGAAAACTGATACTGCTGTTCCTTAAAATGACGAACCATCGGTCGGACCTGGTCTGACCGATGGTTTTTCCTGGCGGCGCAAGGGACGCTGTTTCCCTCATGTGCCGTAGCGTTCAAGAAACTCCGGGATGGGAACGGGCTTGGAGAAGTAGAAGCCCTGAAGATAGTCGCAGCCGATCTCTGCCATCAGCTCGGCCATCTCCCTGCTCTCGATACCCTCCGCCGTAATGCTGAACTGCATCTGCTTGAAAATTTGCACCATCGTTGGCAGCAGGGGATCGCGGTCACGGAAGTAATTCCACACGACTTCCATATCAATCTTGATGTTTTTAAAGGGATACTGCTTGACACGCGTAAGGTTGGAATAGCCGCTGCCGTAGTCGTCCAACGCGAACTGAAAGCCGATCTCCTGCAGAGTCAGAAGCTGATGCTTGAGCAGCGCGTAGTCGGCGATAGACTGCTCCGTAAGCTCCAGATGGATGAGCTCTGCCGGAATCCCGTACTCCTCCAGGATCGCCTTAAAATGCCCTGCAAGATCAGGACTCATGCACTGGTACGGCGAGAGATTGACGTTGATCCACTGCAGGCCCAGCGCCTTGAGATCGTTGTCCCGGATAAAGCGGCAGACTTTGCGCAGGACCTGCTCCCCGAGGGCGATAATGCTGCCGCTCTTTTCCGCGATGGGGATGAAGACGCCCGGCGGAACCATACGGCCGTCGCTCCTGTACACACGGGAGAGAGCCTCAGCCGCGATCAGAAGTCCCGTCCTGCTGTCGATGAGCGGCTGGAGATAGACCTCCAGACCGTCCCCTTCAAGCGCTGTCTCCAGGGCCTGCTTGTCGGCGAGATACTGGTCGATGGCCTGTATGGACAGGGGTACGCTCTGATCGTCGCTGTAATCTGACTGCGCGGCGCTTTCAAGCGCAAGAAGCAGAGAGCTGATCACATGGTCGGTGCTGGCGCCTTTGTTATCCAGCTCCACCTCGATAAAGGCGGGCTTCATCATGATCTCCGTCTCACCACTGATCCAGGGCTTTTGAAACCGGGAGGCGATTTCGCGGCTCATGCCCTGCGCGTCCATACGCTTGGAGACAAGCGCGAAGGAGCCGTTTCTGAGATAGAAGACGAGGCAGGTGGGGAAGCGCTCCGACAGGTAGTCGGTGATCAGCCGTATGCCCTCGTCCATCTGCAGGCCGCTGTAGATCCCGCGGATCTCGTTGTAATCCCGGACGATAAAGGACAGCAGGCGGCAGGAACCCTTTTGGCTCCACTCCGCCAGAACAATCTTGAACGCCCGCATGTTGAAGGCGCTGCCGCGGTCAGATAGAAAGAGATCCGGGTTTTCAAACGCCAGATACAAAACCAGAATACCCATCAGGCAAAAGGTGTTCATGACGAGCAGCGTCGGCAGCAGAATGCGCGCAATGTTGCCGAACGTCAAAATCAGGACCACCGCAAGCAGACAGTTTCGCACACCGGGCGAAAGCCGGCGGCGATTGACCAGGATCAGGGCCCCGGCTGCAAGAAGATAAAAGAAGAAGCAGACATAGAGAACATCATAACAGGGGCCGCGATGGTAGCCTTCCGCGTCCATGAAAAAGACAGCGTGGGTCACGGGGCTTGAAAGCGCGCACAGCTCCGCCAGCACAAACATCAGCGGCGAAACCCTGTGGATCACCCCGGGCAGCTTGCAGTGGTTTTCCAGCACGTCCAGCGTGAAGCGGAAAAAGCAGTAGATCCTTGCCAGAAAGAAGACAAAGAACGCGAGATTCATCGCATAGCAGAGCGCGATGGAATGATTCATATAGGTCTCGTCCACACGGCTGGAGAGGTAATCCGTGAGCAGCGTGAGCGTATGGATGAGCAGCAGGGAGAGAAAGGTGATGTTCATGCGGATGGGCATTCTGGGGCGGCGGAAATAGAAGATCACCAGGATGAGCAGGATCATGGCGCTAGGGATCGTAAAGCTGTAGTTCCACATGGCGGTTCTTGTCCTCCTTTATCAAGCGAGGTCGGACTCTTTACAGAATCGTCTTCATACTGCGTTTCAATAAAATGTAGTATTCTTGAAAATGCACCGCATATCCGGAACCGGCTGTCGCCTGCGCAAATGCCGGGCATTGTTACATTTTTATCGTTAACATCAGTATAGCAAACCTTACAGACATAATCAATAGGATACTGAGAAGCGTGACGGCCGTTTCATAAATTTCCGTATGCGGACTTGCGCGCCGCCGGGAAAAAGCCTCGCTTCATGATTGACAAATTTACTTCCGCTCTGTATCATGGAAGCGACTACTATGGAAGGGGATCACAGGCATGAATCTCAAAGAACTGCGCGAAAAGAACAAGCTCTCCCAGGCGGCCTTTGCCGGTACCCTCGGCGTGAGCGGGAAATCCATCTATCTCATCGAAGCCGGGCGGATGAAGCTCAGCAAAAAGCTCTCCGACAGGATCGCCGAGGTCTACGGCGAAGTGATCGAGCCCGCGGAGAAGCGGGCGAAGGCGGCGGTGGCCGGCGCGGAGAAGCGGGCGGATAAGGCCGCTGAGGACGCGGCCCAGGCCGTTCTGGACACGGAGAAGAAGCTCGACAAGAGAAAACGCAGAACCAAAGCCAGGGCCCAGGCGGATAAGCCCGCGGTCGAGGCGGTGGCGGAGGCTGTTGCGGCCCCGGTGGAGACCGCGGTCGAGGCGGTGGCGGAGGCTGTTGCGGCCCCGGTGGAGACCGCGGCCGAGACGGTGGCCGCCCCTGTGGAGGCGGTCAAGGCAAGGCGCGGGAGAAAGCGCGCCCCGGCGCCCGCAACCATCGTGATCCAGTCCCCCCTCGGCGGGGAGATCACCGACGCGGAGATCCGCGCGCGCATCGGGCAGGCGGACGCCGTCTATGTCCGCGTGGACCGGAACAAAGCCTATTGGGTCCGCGGCGAGGAGACCGGCGAGATCGACCTCTGGTAAGCAAAACAAAATAAGACAGCCCCGACACAAAAGGAAAAACACAGGGGCCGATCTGAGGATCGGCCCCTGTGTTTTTTGTGCTGCCCTTCCGGGCAAAGCGAAGAATCCCGCCGGCCGCGGCGCTTTTTCTTTATCCGGGGCCCGAATCGTGATAATCTATAAATTATATGCCCAAAATAGGAACGGATCGCTGCATGGAACAGAAAAATGGAAACGCAAAAGATCCCCAAAAAACGGCAACAAAGGAGAATCACATGGATACCGCAAACTACAAACAGACGAGCTTCGGCCTGTATGTCCCGTCACACGTCGCCGAAAAGCTCCAGCGCCTGGACATGACCACGCTGCTGCTCTATGAAAACCATCTGCGCAGCGCCGTCAAGGCGGACACGACCGTGGAGAAGTACAGCCGCTTTATCCGGCGCTTCCTTGTCTTCCTCGGCGACCGCTGTCTGTCGGCGCTGTATGTGCGCGCCTGGCTGGAGCAGTTGAAGCGCTCCCGCCATGTCAACACGGTCAACAACGCCATCTCGGCCCTGAACGGGCTTTTCAAATGGCTGGACCGCCCGGACTGCACCGTCTCCTTCTACCCCTACCAGGAGCCGCCCTACCGCGAGGATACGCGAAACCTTGACAAGGCGGATTTTGACCGCCTGCTTGACAAGGCGGACGAGCACATGAAAACGATGCTCCTGACCTTCTTCGGCACCGGCATCCGCGTGAGCGAGCTGAAGTTCTTCACGGTGGAGAATGTGCGCACGGGCCGCGTCACCGTGGACAACAAGGGCAAGACCCGCCTGGTTTTTCTGGACCCGGGCACGAAGACGGCCCTTCTGCGCTACTGTGAGCGAAAGAAGATCGCGGGCGGGGTGATCTTCCGCAACCGTGCGGGGGCCGCGCTCAGCCGCTCGTATATCTGGCGCGCGATGAAGGCGCTGGCGCGGAAGGCCGGCGTGGAGCTGGGCAAGGTATTCCCGCACAATCTGCGGCATCTCTTCGCCGTGGAGCACTATAAGGTGGACCGGGACCTCGACGCGCTCCGGCTCGACATGGGCCACAGCCTTCTCGCCACGACGCAGCGCTATCTCAAGGAGACGGTGGAGAAGCACTATGAGCGGGTGATGAAGCGGCGGACGCCGGTTGCCGAATAAAAAAATCCAGCCCGACGGCTGGATGACGGAATGCAAATTCCGTAGACCGCGCGGGCGTCCGAACCGGGCTTCTGTTGGAAAATTCTAACAATTCTTATAGATAAAAGAACAGCGCCCCCGATTTTATAAAAAATCGAGAGGCGCCTTTGGTATTTATGCATTAAGGATCAAGCAGAAAGCCTTAAAGATTTTCTGCCAAAATAAAAAATAAAAAACTTGTATGTTTCAGGAAGCCGTGCTATAAGAAAGCAAAATTATGGGAGCCTATGCAGTCATTGGGCTCGTCTCAGCGCCTATGTCAGTCTACGGAATTTGCATTCCGTCCGTTTAGACCCCCATATGCAAGGGGCGATCACAGGTCCCTACCTATTATATTTTACCGCGCCGCCGCCGGATCGCGGAGACGAAGAAGGGAGGAGCGGCAAAGTGAAAGCCACGCTTTATCAAAAGTGCATAGACGAAAAGCGCCTCTCGCTCCTGACCGAGTGGGCGGGGGAGAAGAACGCCCCCCTGACCCCCTGGACCGTGACGCCCGGCAGCAGAAAGCGGGTCTGGTGGCGCTGCGAGAAGGGGCACGAGTGGCAGGCCGCGGTCTCCACGCGCTGGTCCGGGCATGGTTGCCCCGTCTGCGCCAGCCGCCTGCTCCGCCCCGGGACGAACGACCTCGCCGCGGCGAATCCCGCGATAGCGGTCGAGTGGCACCCCGACAAAAACGGCGACCTCACGCCGGACTGCGTCTTCCCGCAGAGCGCGAAGCGGGTCTGGTGGCGCTGCGAAAAGGGGCACGAGCGGCAGGCCACGGTCAAATCCCGCGTGAAGGACGGCAGCGGCTGTCCGGTCTGCGCGGGCAAGAAGGTCCAGCCCGGCGTAAACGATCTCGAAACCGTCGCGCCGGAGATCGCGGCCCAGTGGCACCCGACGAAAAACGGGGCCCTCACGCCGCGGGACCTTGTCGCGGGCAGCCATATGCGCGCCTGGTGGCGCTGCGAAAAGGGGCACGAGTGGCGCGCCTCGGTCATGGCCCGTGTGAAAACCGGCTGCGGCTGCCCGGTCTGCGCCGGGAAGACTGTGGTCCCGGGCGAAAATGACCTTGCGGCCTTTGCCCCGGCCCTTGCGGACGAGTGGCACCCCACGAAGAACAACGGCCTGACGCCGGACCGCGTGCGGCCGCAGAGCAACCGGACGGTCTGGTGGCGCTGCGGGAAGGGGCACGAGTGGCGCGCCTCGATCAACTCGCGGGTGAGCCAGGGCAACGGCTGCCCCTATTGCGGGAGCCGTATGCTGATGGCGGGCTATAACGACCTTGCCACGCTGGAGCCGCGCATCGCCGCCGAGTGGGACACGGAGCTCAACGGGGCTCTCACGCCGCAGATGGTGATGCCGGGCTCGCACAAGAAGGTCTGGTGGCACTGCTCGGACGGGCACGTGTGGCTCGCGGCGGTGTACTCGCGCACGGGGAACCAGCGCAGCGGCTGCCCGGTCTGTGCCGGGGTCGTCGGCAAGAAGCGCCTCGCGCGTATGCAGGAGCTGGAGGCTTCCGCGCGCCTGAGCCTTGCCCGCCGCGTGCCCATGCTGCCGGAGCGCTACATCCCCACCCCGACGACACCCCCCGCCGCCGCGCGCTGAGCGCATCGGTCACCTCGTAGTATGTAACTTTACATGTCATCCTGAGCGAAGCGTATGTAACTTTACATGTCATCCTGAGCGAAGCGAAGGATCTCGTGGATATGAGAACGAAAAAAACAGAGCCGCGTCCGCGTCTTCGGAGAAGGAAGAGACGGAGACGCCTGCGCTCTGCTGAAATAGAAATCCGGATGAAAAAAGGAGTATCAACCATGAATCGGATGAAAACATATTTTGCCCTGCTTCTTGCCCTTGCGCTCTGCGCCGTGATCCTGACCGGCTGCACGGGAACAAAGGCGAGTGAACCGACCCCCACGCCGAGCGCGACCCCGGCCCCGACCGCGACGGCAAAGCCGAGCGCGACCCCGGCCCCGACCGCAACGGCGAAGCCGAGCGCGACCCCGGCCCCCACCGCGACAGCGAAGCCGAGCGCGACCCCGGCCCCGACTGCGACAGCGAAGCCGAGCGCGACCGAAAAGCCCGGTGAGACGAGCAGCTTCGCCGGGGATGCCGTGCCGGTTGTCACGGCAAGGCCCTCGCCGACGCCGCTGCGCAAGCCCGATAAGGCGCTCATGATCGACGAATGGGCCGCCGAGTATGTGGAAGGCGATGTGGGGGAAGTGCTTGAGAACCTCTTCACCGACCCGGAACCGGAGATCGTCATAGAGCTTCCGGAAGTCAAGGCGTGACACAAGCACCGCCGTCCGCCTCCCGGGGATCGCCGTGCCCTCGCCGACGCCGACGCCGACCCCGCAGAAGGTCGAGGAGGTCTGCAAGCACAGCTTCCAGGACACCGTCGTCGAGCCTACCTGTCTGAGCGGCGGCTATACCACGCACGTCTGTACCAAGTGCGGCTACAGCTATACCGATGCCGAGACGCCAAGCGTCGGCCATTTCTATCGGGACGGCTACTGCATCTGGTGCGGTACGCCCCTGCCCGGCGGGATCTGGTGGGATACAACTGTCGAGCTGAGCGAGGACCTGCTTTAGACCAGCGATAAAAGCCGCTGATAGATCCGCAGATTCTCCTCCCCGTGGACGCAGAAAACGACCTTCTCAAGGGGGCTTGTTTTGAGCTGCGCCCGCACCGTGTCGATGGCGACGCGGGCGGCCTCCTCCTTCGGGAAGCGGAACACCCCCGTGGAGATGCAGCAGAAGGCGACGCTGTGAAGCCCCTTTTCCGCCGCAAGCGCCATGCACGCGCGGTAGCAGGAGGCGAGCTTTGCCCGGTCCCTCTCGGTGAGCGGCCCGGTGATGACGGGCCCCACGGTATGCAGCACGTATTTTGCCGGGAGGTTGTAGCCCTTTGTGATGCGGGCGCTGCCGGTGGGTTCTTCCCGGCCCCGCATCATGGCGGCGCACTCCTCCCGGAGCTGCAGCCCCGCGGCGGAGTGGATCACATTGTCGATGCAGTTGTGCCCCGGGCGAAAGCAGCCGAGCAGCCGGGAATTCGCGGCGTTCACAATGGCGCCCGCGTCAAGCCGGGTGATGTCCCCCTGCCAGAGTATGAGCCGGGGATCGCCGGGCAGCGCCGGGAGCGACGAGAGATGCACAACGCCCTTCTCCTCCCGCTCGGCAGATAGAAGCGCGTCCTGCACTTCGATAAAGTGCGCCGGGAGCGGGCGCGGCTCCCGCACGTTCATCAGGCAGCGCAGCAGATACCGGCGCTGCTCCAGATCCGGCGGGACGCGCCCGGCCTCATCCCGGTACTCCGGCATCTCCGCAAGGAGCGCCTCGGTGAGATAGCTTATCTCCTCTGTATAGTCCATGCCAAACCCTCAAAGGAGCGCCGCCGCCACCGCAAACACAATGGCCGGCAGGAGATTTGCCACCCGCACCTTCTTGCCCCACACGAGATTGAGCCCGACGCAGAAGATGAGGATGGACCCCACAAGGGACAGGGAGGCCAGGGCCGCCTCCGTCATAAGCGGGCGGATGAGCGCCGCGAGCAGGGTCATGGCCCCCTCAAACACAAACACCGGGATCGCCGAGAACAGGCACCCCTTGCCGAGCGAGCAGGTCATCACAAGGATAATCACAAAGTCCAGGATCCCCTTTGTGGCAAGGATGGACCAGTCGCGGTTGATCCCGTCCTGGATCGACCCCACAATGGCCATCGCCCCGATGCAGACCGTGAGCGAGGCGGTCACAAAGCCGTCCACAAAGTTCTTATCCTTCGCGTTGCCCGTCTTCTGCCGGAGCCATTCCCCGAAGCGCTCAAAGCGCGCCTCGATGTCGATGGCCTCCCCGACGAGCGCGCCAAACGCGAGGCAGAGCACCACCGTCAGCGCCTCGGCGCTGTGGAGACTCCCGTCCCGGACTTGCAGCATCCCCTCCATGGCCCCGGCGATGCCGATAAACAGCACGCTCACCCCGCAGGCCATGGTGAGGCTCTCCTGAAAGCGCGCCTTCAAAAAGCGCCCGAAGAGCAGCCCCGCAGCGCCGCCGAGCACAATGGCGGCGCTGTTGATGATGGTTCCCATCCCAATCATGGTGAATCGACTTCCTTTTCTTCAATTGCCGCCCTATTATACGCATCCCGGCGAGTGCTGTCAATTTTATCTATGCCGTAGAGAAGCGCGTTGCAGATCGCGGCGGCGACATTGCTGCCCCCCTTGCGCCCAAGGGCGATGATGGCGGGCAGCCCGTTTTTTTCGCACACGGCGAGGGCGCGCTCCTTGCTCTCCACCACGTTGACAAAGCCCACCGGCACCCCGATCACAAGCGCGGGCCGGAGACCGTTTTCGATGTGCTCCGCAAGGCGCAGCAGGGCGGTCGGGGCGTTTCCGATCACGAAGACAGCGCCGGGGCAGTGCTCCGCCGCCCAGTCCACGGAGACCGCCGCCCGCGTGACGCCGCGCTCTCGCGCGCGCTCCGCGATGAAAGCCTCCGCCATTGTGCATCGGGCCGTACACCCAAGTCTTCCCAACGCCGCCTTGTTGATCCCCGCGAGGGCCATGTTCGTGTCCGTGACGATCACGCCGCCCCGCAGCGCCGCCTGCCCCTGAGACGCCGCGTCCGGGGTGAAGCGCAGGTTTGCGGCGTAGTCAAAATCCGCCGTCGTGTGGATGACGCGCATGACCACGGCGCGCTCCTCCTCCGGGATCACAATGCCGCGCGCCTCCAGCTCGGCGGCAATGATGCGCATACTCTCCTGCTCGATTTCCGCAGGCTTTGTAAAAATCATCCGGCAAACTCCTCCATCGCGCGGTATACGGCGCCCATGTCGAGCGCCCCGCGCACACCCGCGGCAAGCAAGTCATACTGCCGCTCCTTAAATGCCCGCCAGGATTCCGGCGCGGCGTTTTCTTTTTTTATCCCCTTCCGCGCGCAGAGCCAGTCCGTGAGCTTGTCCACAGCCTCCCCGCTCTCAAAAAGGCCGTGAAGATAGGTTCCGCAGACATTCCCGCGCAGGCAGCCCTCCCTCTCGCCGCTCTCCAGCAGGCAGAAGCTGTCCCCCCGGACCCGGGTCTGCCCCATGTGGATCTCATACCCCGTGAGCGCCGCCCCGTCGAGCGGCCCGCCCGTGACGACGGCGCGGGTGCGGCGGAGCTCTTTTTCCGCCGCGAACACGGTCACGCAGGGGAGCAGCCCCATTCCGCGCAGCACGGGCAGCGCCCCCTCGACCCCGGCGGGGTCCCGGAGCTCTTCGCCCAGCATCTGGTATCCGCCGCAGATGCCGAATATCGGCACGCTCTTTTCCGCAAGACGCAGGATTGCGCCCTCGAGTCCGCTCTGCCGCAGCCAAAGAAGGTCGTCCATCGTGCTCTTGGTCCCCGGCAGGATCACAAGGTCCGGCGTGCCGAGACGCGAGGCCCTCTCCACATAGCGCACGCCGAGAAGCCCGTTTTGCTCCAGCGGGGCAAAATCCGTGAAGTTTGCGATGTGGGGCAGGCGGACCACCGCGACATCCAGCGCCCTCCGCGCCCCGGTGTCCGTGAGCCGCGGGGCGAGGGAGTCCTCATCGTCGATCTCGACGCGGAGATACGGCACAACGCCGAGTACAGGCAGCCCGGTGAGCGCTTCGATCTGCCGCAGGCCGGGGCGCAGGATCTCGACATCGCCCCGGAATTTGTTCACGATCAAACCCCGCACCCGCGCGCGCTCCGCGGGGGAGAGGAGCATCACCGTCCCGTAGAGCTGGGCAAACACCCCGCCCCGGTCAATGTCGCCCGCGAGCAGCACCGGCGCGTTCACAAGCTCCGCAAGGCCCATGTTCACAATGTCGTTTTCCCGGAGGTTGATCTCCGCCGGGCTGCCCGCGCCCTCGATCACGATCACGTCGTTCTCCGCCGCGAGACTTTCATAGGCCGCCAGGATCTCGGGGATGAGCTCCTTTTTGTACGCGAAATATTCCGCCGCCGCCATCTGCCCGCGCACCCGGCCGTTTACGATGATTTGGCTTCCCGTGTCGCTCGAGGGCTTGAGCAGGATGGGGTTCATGCGCGCGTCCGGCTCCAGCCCCGCGCACTCCGCCTGCACGGCCTGCGCCCGCCCGATCTCAAGCCCCTCCGGTGTCACCGCGCTGTTGAGCGCCATGTTCTGGCTCTTGAACGGCGCTGCGCGCAGCCCGTCCTGCCGGAAGATGCGGCAGAGGGCGGCGCACAGAAGGCTCTTGCCCGCGCCGGACATGGTGCCCTGGATCATGATGCACTTTGCTCCGCTCATGCTAAAATCTCCCTCAGCGCCTCAATCAGGCGCTCGTTGTCTTCCGGTGTCCGTATCGCCGTGCGGTACCAGCTTTCGTCCAGCCCGGTAAAGCTGCCGCAGTTTCGGATCAGGATGCCCCGCTCCCGCAGGGCGGCGTCCAGGGGCACGGCGCTCTGAAAGAGCAGGAAGTTTGCCTCCCCCGGGATCACGCGCAGGCCGAGGTCCCGCAGCGCCGCAAAAAGCCGCGGCCGCTCGGCGGCGATCAGGGCGCGCAGATGGTTTACATAATCATCATCCGCGAGCGCCGCGAGGCCCGCCGCCTGCGCGAGCGTCGATACCGCCCAGGGGGGACCCGCGTGCTGCATGGCATCCAGAAACGCCCTGTCCGACCCGAGGGCGTAGCCGAGCCGCGCCCCTGCCATGCCGTAGAGCTTGGTAAACGCCCGCAGGATCACAAGACAGGGGAAGGTCTCAAGCCAGGGCTTCATTGTGTGCGCTGAAGGCTCGTCCAAATAATCGAGAAAGCACTCATCCAGCAGAAGCCTTGTCCCGGTTTCCCCGCAGCGCCGGGCGATCCGCTGCAGCAGCCCCGGCGGAATACTGCGGCCTGTTGGATTGTTAGGGTTACATAATATAATGAAATCAAGGTTATGGTCAATTAAATCCAGGATCTTTTCTGTGACCGCAAAGGGTTCTCGCAGAGAAAAGCGCAGGGTCTCACAGCCGGATGCCTCCAGCGCTGCCTCGTATTCCCCAAAGCAGGGGGCGGTCACAAGCGCGCGCCGGGGCTTTGCCGCGAAGACCGCGCGCCAGATGATCTCCGCGGCTCCGTTCCCGCAGAGCACAGAGCCGCGCGGCGCCTGCTCCTTTTCCGCGATGGCGGCACAGAGCGCCGTACAGCGCGGGTCGGGGTAGCGGTCGATCTCCCGCGCTGCCGCCCGGATCGCCTCTGCGACCCCCTCCGGCACGCCGAGCGGGCTCACATTGGCAGAGAAGTCCAGGGGCGCTGCGCCGTATTCCGCCTGAAACGCGGCCCAATCGCCGCCGTGTGTGATGCTCATCCCATCCCCCTCACAATTGCAAAGCGCACTGCCGCGCATACAAGCGCGAGCAGACAGCTCGCGCAGAGCATCATGCGGTCGGCGCGCAGAATATCCTCAGCCTCGCATTTTCGCCGCGCATCGCCGAGCGTCGCCTTCTCATAGCGTTTTCCGAAGTACCAGGCCGCCCCGCCGAGCCGGACGCCCAGCGCCCCGGCGCAGGCGCTCTCGGTCTGGCCGGCGTTAGGGCTTGCGTGTTTCCCCGCGTCACGCCGCCAGATGCGAAGGGCGGCCTTTGTGTCAAAGCCCGTCAGGGCCGCGGCCGCGATCCAGAAGCGCGCCGCAATGCGGGCGGGGAGATAGTTTGCCGCGTCGTCAAGCCTTGCACCCGCGCGGCCGAAATGGAGATAGCGCTCATTTTTGTATCCCACCATGCTGTCCATGGTGTTGATCGCCTTGTAGGCGAGGGCCAGCGGCGCTCCGCCGAGCGCCATATAGAGAAGCGGCGCCGCCACCCCGTCGCAGAAGTTTTCCGCCACGGTCTCCACCGCGGCCTTCGCGACCCCCTCGGCGCTGAGCCGCTCGGTGTCGCGCCCCACGATGCGGGAGACCGCCGCGCGCGCCCCGGGGAGATCGCTGTTTCGCAGCGCGGCATAGACCCGCCTGCTCTCGGTGCAGAGTCCCCGCGCCGCAAGCGCCTGGGCGCACCAGAAGCTCTCCAGCACAAGCGCCGCGAGCGGGTGTACACGCCGCGCGAGCAGGCAGAGGCCCCCGCTTACCGCAAGGGTCAGAAGCGGCAGCGACGCGGCAAGGCCCAGCCCGCAGAGGAATTCGCCCCGCGGCGTTTTGGGAAAGCGCGGGCGCAGTGCGCGCTCATAGCCGGAGATCAGCTTTCCCATCAGCACCACCGGATGCGGCAGCCATGCGGGATCGCCGAAGATAAGATCGAGGGTGAAGCCGATCAGCATCGCGTAGAGTCTCAGCATTCCGGCCCCTCCTTCACACAGCGGATGCTTTCTGAAAGGCGGAGCTTCTCCCCGTCAAAGGCGAGTGCGTACCCGCAGCCGCAGGGGGGATTCCAGGCAAAGTAGCCCCGCTCCGGCAGGGCAAAGCGCTCCAGAATCGCGCGCAGGGTGCCGCTGTGGGCGACGATGACAAGCCGCTCGTCTCCCCGGGCGAGGGCGTCCTGCAAGAGCGTGAGAAAGGCATCACAGGTGCGCGCGCGAAATTCCGCAAGACTCTCCCCGCCGGGACAGCGCCCTTCGCAGCCGCCGTCCACCCAGGCGCGGTAGGCAGCGTCCTCCGCCATGTCGAGATAGCTTCGCCCCTCAAAGGCTCCGAAGGCAAACTCCGTGAAGCCTTCAACCGTAATCTGCAGCGCGCCGGGGAAGAGGATCGCCGCGCTCTCCCGCGCCCGGGAAAGGGGGGAGACATAGACTGTGTCCGCCGCAAAGGGAGCGGGCATAAGCTGCCGCCGGCCAAGCTCGGAGAGCGGGATATCCGCCTGCCCCTGATAGCGTTTTTGATCGTTGTATGCGGTCCGCCCGTGGCGGATGAGATAAACCTTCATGGAAGCTCCCCCTTGAGGACCGTGGGAATCCCGCAGAACATGCGCACCACGGTCCCGGCCCGCGCCGCGAGGAGACACGAAAGCCGCCCCGCGCGCTCCCGGGCCGTTCGCTCTTTGGGGTCCAGCGGGACGATCCCGCCGCCGAGCTCTGCCGCAGTCACGATCTCATAGCGGGAGAGGCGCTCCGCAAGCGACTCAAGATCCGCGCACCCCGCCGCAAGCTCGTGTACGTCGAGGGCGCAGCGCTCGGAGAGCGCCGCGTCGTCACAGCGGAGCAGCCCCTTTGCAAAGCTGCGCTTGCCGCTGTAGAGGGGACCTGTAATGAAAATCATAAGCCTCTCTCCCAAAGCTGCGCCGCGACCTGCGCGGCGAGCAGCCAGAATTCCGTCTTGATGAGAAACCAGCCCGCGAGATCCCCGGACATGCCGCCAAACTCCCGCCGCACAGCCCCAAGAAGCCGGAGCACGGAGAGCAGCAGCGCGCCGCCCGACAGGAGCAGCACCCGCACACCGCCATAATAGAGGAGCCCCGCAAGGCATAACGCCGACACGACCGAGAGGATGATGCCGACCCGTTTTTTATTCGCGGCGGAGGCAAAGGCCCTGCCAAGGCTCGACTGCGCCGCAATCGGCAGCAGGGTGAGAGAAGCCCCCGAGAGCGCCCGGGAGAGCACAAAGCAGAGTCCCATGCACCAAAGCGCCGCCCCCGTCGCCTCCCACACACAGCAAAGGGCGTAGAGGCAGACAAAGTAGATCCCCAGCTGGATCACCGCAAAGGCGCCGCAGCGGGGGTCCCGCAGGATCTCCTGCCGCCGCGCGGGGGAGGCATGGCTTGCCAGGGCGTCGGCCGCGTCCGCATAGCCGTCGAGATGGATGCCGCCCGTGAGGAGCGCGGGCAGCACGCAAAAGCCCGCTCCCCGCAGAAGCTGCGGCAGGGCAAAAACCCGGCAGAGCGCTGCCCAGCCCCAGAAGCAGAGCCCGCAGGCCGCGCCCACCAGCGGAAAGGCGCAGAGGGCAAAGCGCATATTTTTTCCGTTCCATTCGACCCGCGGCACCGGCAGCGCCGAGTACATCCCGAAGGCCACCACCACGGTCTCCCAAATCCACCTCATGTGCTGATCTCTCCTTTGTATATCCGCGGGATGCCGCACACGGTCTCGCACACCAGATCGGACAGCGCCGCGAGCCGGTTGTTGACCTCTCCGAGAAGGCGCATGTAGCGCAGGGTGTCGCCCGCGTAGATCGTTCCGCCGGAGCAGACCTCGTTCGACACGATCACAAGCGCCCCACAGCGCTTTTGAAGCCGCTCCACCCCGCGCACCACCGCGTCCGCCGCGCCGTCGCCGCGGCCCGTGGGATCAAAAAGCTCGTTTGCGCAGAGGTTTCCGATATCCTCCAGCAGCACGGCGGAGCCTTGCGGGAGCTCCAGAGATGCTAAGTTTACATAACATTCAATCGTTTCAAAGCCCAGACCCTCGCGGGAGGTCCGGTGCTTTTGGATTCTCGCTTTGGCCTCGGCTCCGAAGGGCCGCATGGTCGCAAGATAAATGCGCGGCGCGGAGCCGGACAGTTTACATAATAATTGTTCCGCAAAGGCGCTCTTCCCGCTCGCGGCGCCGCCGACGATGAGCGCCGTCATTGCGGCGTATACGGTGTGATGCCGCCCTCCGCGAAGCTGTAGCTCTCGTGGTATACGGCGAGGGCCATGTCCAAAAGCGGCATCGCCGCCACTGCGCCCGTCCCCTCGCCGAGTCGCATTTCCGCCGTGATGAGGGGCTTTTTGCCGAGCGCCTCCAGGACGAGCGCCCCCGCGGGTTCCGCGGAGACGTGGCTTGCGAGCATCGCCTTGGAGACCCCGGGGCAGAGACGCAGGGCACAGAGGGCGGCGACAGCGCTCAAAAAGCCGTCGATCAGCACCGGGACCTGATACAGCGCCCCGCCGAGGAAGAGCCCGCACATGCCCGCAAGCTCAAACCCGCCGAGCTTTGCCAGTACATCCAGGGCGTCGTCCGCATCGGGCCGGTTGACCTCGATCCCCCGGCGGATGGCGGAGAGCTTGCGCACAAGCCCCGCGTCCGAAAGGCCCGCGCCCCGCCCGGTCACAAGCGGCGGCTCAAGCCCGAGGAGGACCGAGGCGATGGCGGCGGCGCTCGTCGTGTTGCCGATGCCCATCTCGCCCGCCGCGAGCAGGCGCGTGCCGCGCGCGGCCTCCTCCTGCGCAAGGGCAATGCCGCGCAGGATCGCCCTCTCCGCCTGCGCGCAGGTCATGGCAGGGCCCGCGCTGAGATCTTCCGTGCCGTTTCCGATGCGGAGTGCCCGCACACCCTCAAAGCCCGGGAAATCCCGGATGCCCATGTCCACCGGCGCCACGCGGCAGCGGGCATAAGCCGCCATGCGGCAGACGGAGGTACGACCCAGGGCAAGGTTCCTTGCGACGGCGGCGGTCACGCTGCTGTCTGTCTGGGTGACCCCCTGCGCCGTAACGCCGTGGTCTGCGCAGAAGACGAGCACCGCGCGCGGGGATAATGAGACCTCTGCGTCCCCGGTGAGGGCTGCGATATCGCAGATCGCCGCTTCCAGAAGGCCGAGACTGCCAAGGGGCTTGGCGCAAGTGTCCCAGCGCTTTTGCGCTTCGGCGCGGGCCGCCTCATCCGGCGGTGTGATCGGCTCCAAAAGTTTACATAATTCCATATTGAACTCCATACTCCTCGGCGGCGGCGACAAAGCGCTCCGCCAGGATGGGACTGCCCGCAAAATAGAGATGCGGGAAGGCGGCGTAGAGCGTCGCTGTGGCATATCCGCCGCGCGAGCTCCTGCTGCTCAGGGGTTTTTCAAAGCGGAGAGCGTCGCCGTTTTGCGTCGTGTCCCAGTGGTGAAATTCATGCACGGGGAACTGCTCCCCCGCGCGAAAGAGAAGGCTGTCGCGCTCGGCGCAGAGCGTCGCATACCCGAAGCGGACGAGCTTTCCCGTGTCGGACGCGCACCCCGGCAGCACGCCCGCCATGGGGTACAGCACACCCGCCCCGTCGGAGAGCGTTTCGCCGAGATAGAGAAAGCCGCCGCACTCCGCCACGGTGGGAAGCCCCCCACGGACGGCGTCCCGGACGGCGCTGCGCATCGCCTCATTTTCCGAGAGCGCGCGGGCATAAAGCTCCGGGTAGCCGCCCGGGAGATAGAGCCCCCCGATCCCCGCCGGGAGTCCGGCGTCATGCAGGGGGCTGAAAAGCACAAGCTCCGCGCCGCGGCGGGTGAGAGCGTCCAGCGTCTCGGCGTAGGCAAAGCAGAAGGCTTCGTCCCGTGCGACTGCGATGCGGCAGCGGAGGGGGGCGGGCGCTTCGGGCACAGGCGCTGCGGGGGACGGACCGTCAAAGATCCGCAGCAGCCGCGCCATATCCACATGCGCCTCAAACGCCTCGGAAAGCGCCGTGAGGCGCGCGTCCAGATCATCAATTTCCCGCGCGGTCAGAAGGCCGAGATGGCGGCTCTCCACGCGCACATCGTTCAGCCGGGGCAGGCAGCCCAATACCGGGATGCCCGTCTCCCGCTCCAGCGCGGGGGCGAGTGCGGCGCAGAGCGCGGGGGAGCACGCGTTGAGCACGATGGCCGCAAGCCGGCTCCGCTCCCGGAAATCCCGCAGCCCGCGCACCGTCGCCGCGAGGGTGAGACTCGCCCCCTTCGCGGGCAGCACCAACAGCACGGGCACATCCAGCGTCTCCGCCACATGCCAGGCGCTCGCGCGCGCACTTACGCCGCCGAGTCCGTCGTAATAGCCCATGGCCCCCTCGATCACGGCCGCGCCGTGGTTTTGGCAGGCCCGCTGAAAGAGCGCCCTGACCTGCGCCTCGTCGCTCAGGAAGAGATCGAGATTATAGCTCTCCACCCCGAGCGCCGCCCGGTGGAACATGGGATCGATGTAGTCCGGCCCGCATTTGAAAGCACAGGGCGCAAGAGCGCGCCGGGAGAGCGCCTTTAGGAGTGCGCAGGTGACCATGGTCTTCCCGCTGCCGGAGGCGGGCGCGGAAATCAGAAGCCGGATCATGTCTCACCCTCCCGTCTCGCGCTCAGAAGAAAGACAGGGTTGTTCGCAAGCAGGAGATGGAGCTTCCCGCCGGGTTTTGCGCGGCTCACGGCGATTTGCGTTACCTCCGCTGCAAGGCCACGGGCGCTGAAAAGATCCAGGGCGGCAGAGAGCGTCTCAAGCGCGATGGCGGAGACACAGAGGCGCACGTCCGGGTTTTTCTCAAGCGCCGCGTCCACGATCCCGGCAAGCGCGCCCTCGCTCCCGCCGATGAACACCGCGCCCGGCACGGGCAGGGCGTCCAGCGCCTCCGGCGCCCGGCCGGGGACAAGGCGGAGATTCCAGGCCCCGAAGCGCTCCCGATTCCGGCGGATGAGGGCGAGGGCCTGCTCTTTATACTCCACCGCGAAGACGCGCCCGCCGCTTGCTGCGAGGGCGAGCTCGACCGAGACGCTCCCGGTCCCGGCGCCCACGTCCCATACGGTGTCCTCAGGGCTCACGGCGAGCTTTGCAAGGATCGCGGCGCGCACCTCCTGCTTCGTCATGGGCACCTCGCCCCGGCAAAAGGCGTCGTCCGGGATGCCGGCGGCGCGGATCGCGGGCCGGGGCGCGGGATCTGCCAGCAGGACCGATAGCGGGGCAAACTGCATCCCTGCGCACGCTGCCGCGCTGGTCTTCACAATGCGCTCCTCCGGATAGCTCAGCCGCTCGCCCACCGCGACGGGAAGAAAGCCGAGCCCCGCATCCGTGAGCGCCCGACAGAGGGCGGCGGGGGTGTATACCCCGCCGGTGAGAAAGAAGGCGGGCCGCCCCTCCATGACCGCCGCCACCGCATCGCATTCCGCGCCATGGGCGGAGCAGAGCTTCCAGTCCTGCCAGGGCCTCTGCAGCCGCGCCGCGAGAAGCTGCACGCTCGAGATCCCCGGCAGGACCCGGCAGGGTATCCCGGCCTCCTCCAGCAGGGGGACAAGCCCCCGCGCGCCGGAATAGAAGCCCGTGTCGCCGCTGTAAATGACACAGCAGTTTACATAATCTTTATTCGACAGCCGCGCCAGGATCTCCTCCGGGCGCACTGCGGCGATGTGTTTTTGCGTATCGTTCTTCGGAAGGCTTTCGAGCAGGCGCTCCGCGCCGAGCACCAGCTCCGCCTGCTCCAGAGCCCTCCGGGCCTCCAGACTCATTGTATCGGCGGTCCCGCCGCCAAGCCCGATCAAATTTACCTGCATCCCAGCATCTCCTCACAGCGCTCTATGATCTCCTCAAAGCGTTCGCCCTGCTCCTCCGGGCGGTGCAGCAGCACGAGCCTTGTCCCGGTCTCCCGCGCGGCCGCGGCCTTTTCGGGAAAGCCGCCCTCTCTCCCGCCGTCCTTCGTCACAAGCCAGGCGATCTTCTTCTGCCGCAGCAGGGCCGCGTTCAGTTCCCGGGTAAAGGGCCCCTGCATGGCGATGATGTTCCGGTGGGGGATGCCCGCCGCCTCGCAGGCGGATATCGCCTCGTGGGACGGGAGCACCCGGGGATAGAGCCGCCCCGCGTCGAGGGCCGCGTAGCTTTTGAGTTCCTTGGACCCGACGGCGAGCAGGATGTTTCCCTCGGTTTTTGCAAGATACGCCGCAGCCGCTTGAGCGCTTGCGAATGTTACTGCGCCGTCAGCGGGGCAGGCATCGCGCAGAAGCCGACGGCAGGGGACACCTGCCTCGGCGCAGGCGGCGCGGATATTTTTTGTCACCTCGCGTGCGTAGGGGTGGGTGGCGTCGATGCAGAGGGCGTAGCCCCTCAAAAGTGTCGCCATCTCCCCGGCATCCCGCCGCCCGGTCAGGACCGTGACGCCGGGATACACGCCCTGCTCCTCCGCACCGTATTCGGTTGCGACGCAGACCGTCACCGCCATGCCGAGATCGGCAAGCCGCCGGGAGAGCGCGCGGCCGTCCGCCGTGCCGCTGAAAATCAGAACCTTCACCTTGTATACCCCCTCGGCGTGACCATGCGCCCGTCAATACCTTTTGTCTGCGAAGAGCCGATGAACACCGTGGAAAACATGTCGCATTCCGCGTCCCGCAGTTCACACAGCGTCAGCACCCGCGCCGCCTGCCCCGCGCGGCCGATGTTTTGCGCAATGCCGCAGGGCGTGTCTCCGCCGCGGTATGCCAGCAGAATATCCGCGGCGCGGCGCAAATAATCCCGCCGCCGGTGGGAGGCGGGGTTATAGAGCGCAAGATTGAAGTCCCCCTCGCCAGCCGCGCGCAGGCGCTTTTCGATGAGCGCCCAGGGCGTCAGAAGATCGGAGAGCGAGATCACGCAGAAGTCGTGCCCCAGGGGAGCGCCGAGCAGCGCCGCGCCGGAGAGCGCAGCCGTGACGCCGGGGACGATCTCAACCTCCGCGCCGGGGTACGCCGGCAGAAGCTCCAGGATGGGGCTTGCCATGCCGTAGACACCCGCGTCCCCGCTGCACACAAGGGCGACGCAGCGCCCCTCCTGCGCAAGCGCCAGCGCGCGGCGGCAGCGCTCCAGCTCCCCGCGCATGGGGGTGGAAAAGCGCTCCTTCTCGGGAAAGAGCGGCGCGATGAGATCGAGATAGACCCCGTACCCGCAGAGGACGTCCGCCCGCTTGAGCGCCGCGCGCGCCTCCAGCGTCATACCGCCCTCAGATCCCGGGCCGATGCCCACCACATACAGTGTCGCCATGCTCCACACTCCAATCCAACGAAATCTCCCCGCGGGCGAGGGCGAAGGTCACGCCGTCCCCCGCGCTTTTTTGGACGGCCAGTTTGCCCCCGGCGCGGAGGCAGGCCGCCCGCTCACAGACATTGCCGACGCCGGTGGTCTCCTCCACAAAGGGGGAGACCGAGAAATCCCCCTCCAGGGCCCGCAGCTCCGCGGCGCTGTAAAAGCTCAGCGGCCAGCCGTGCCCGGCGCAGAAATCCAGCAGCCCCGCCTCCTCGCGCTTGAGGTCGATGGTCGCGGCGGCATGGATTGCCGCAGGCAGGATCGCATTTTCCGCGCAAAAGGCGGTAAAGCGTTTCTCTAAAGTTTCCCGCGTGATCCCGCGCCGGCAGCCGACGCCCAGCACCAGCGCGGGGGGGACGAGCGTCAGGGCCTCGTGCCCGTGCACATCCACCCAGACATCGGGCGCGACGGACTCCGCGAGCGCGACGCCCGCCGGGATATCGCCCGCAATGGGGAAGGCGGAGCACACCGTCACCGTCCCGCCTGCGAGCAGCTTTGCCGACACCGCCTTGATCTGCCGTACATCCAGAACCGCCATGCCCTGGGCTCGCGCCCAGTCGTCAAAGGCGAAAAGGCCGTTTGCGTCGGTTGCGGTGGTGATGCAGGCCGTCGCGCCGGTGACGCGGGCGATCTCCCGCGCCAGTGCGTTTGCCCCGCCGAGATGCCCGGAGACGAGCGGGATCACAAACTGCCCGCACTCGTCCACGGTGAGAACGGCGGGGTCCGTCGCCTTGCTCACAAGATGGGGCGCCACGGCGCGCACGGCGATCCCGGCGGCCCCGACAAAGACCAGGGCGGCCTTTTCGGAAAAACGCGCCGTCGTCCAGCTTCGCAGCGAAACCCCGTCCCGGGTGCAGGAGACCTCACCCCCGAGCGCCCGGGAGAGGGACGCGGCAAGCGCGCGCCCTTTTTCCGTAAAGCTCAGGTAGGCAATGCCGTTTCTGCTCATCGCGCCGCCTCCCGAAAGCCCGTGGAGAACGCGGGGTCGTATAGTTTGCTCTTCTCATAGGGGCCCTCCAGAAAGCCGCCGACAAGGACGAGCGCGGTATTGCGGATGCCTGCTGCCTCACCGGAGGCCGCGAGGGTCCCGACACTGCAGCGCACGATCTTCTCCTCCGGCCAGGTGGCCTTATAGACAAGGGCCGCCGGCGTATCCTCCCGGCAGCCGCCCGCGAGGAGCTCCGCCTGCACCCGCTCCAGCATCCCGGCCGAGAGGAAGAGCGCCATGGACGCGCCGTGAGCGGCAAGCGCCCGCAGGCCCTCCCCCTCGGGCACCGGCGTCCGCCCGGCAAGGCGGGTCACAATCAGGCTTTGGCTCACGCCGGGGAGGGTGAACTCCGCCCCCAGCGCCGCCGCCGCGCCGAAGAGACTGCTGACGCCCGGCGTGATGTCAAAAGGGATGCCCTCCGCACTCAGGGCGTCAAGCTGCTCCCGGATCGCGCCATAGAGACTCGCATCCCCGGTGTGCAGGCGAACGGTGGTCTTCCCGTTCCGCTCCGCCTTTCGCACCACGGACAGGACCTCCGGCAGCGTCATCTCCGCGCTGTTATGGATCTCGCAGCCCGGCTTGCAGTTTTCAAGCAGCGCGGGGTTTACGAGACTGCCCGCGTAGATCACGACGTCCGCCTCCCTGAGGAGCTTCGCCCCCCGCAGCGTGATGAGATCGGGTGCACCGGGCCCCGCGCCGACAAAATGTACCATTTACGTCCACTCCTCCAAAAGCTCCCGCGCCGTTTCCGTTTGACCGAGGGTGCCGTATTCGTTGGAAAAAACCACCGCGCCGACACGAAGGTTCCCGCCTGCCCGCCGGTCGAGATGAAGCTGCATCGCCGCGAGCAGGCTCTCCGTCACCTCCTCACGGAGTCCTACTTCCTCCAGCAGCGCAAGGCAGGCGTCCGCGGTCACGGCTTCCATCAGCGCGCGGCAGAGGGCGGTGTCCCCGCCGCAGATCGCCGCGTGGGCCGTGAAGAGCTCTGCGCGGCAGTCCGCCGTCTTCGAGTGGGTGTTCATCACCCCACCCGCGAGCTTTACGAGCTTTCCGATGTGCCCCACGAGGAGCACCTCGCTGATCCCCTCGGCCGTGGCTGCGTCCAGCGCCTCCCCGATGAAGTTGGAGCATTTGACGATGGGCACGCCGAGCGCGTCCAGCCTGTTCTTTTCCAGATAATCCGCCCCGTAATTGCCGGGCGTGAGGAGCAGGCGCACAGCCCCCTCCGCCGCGGCCTGCCGGATCGAGAGCGCGACCGTGTCGATCAGGGCCCGCTCGCTCATGGGCTCCACAATGCCGGAGGTGCCGAGAATGGAGATCCCGCCCGCGATGCCGAGCATCGGGTTGAAGGTCCTTTTGGCGAGGGCCTCCCCCTCCGGGACGGAGATCACGACCTCGAGCCCGCCGCCGTAGCCTGCGTCTGCGCAGACCTCCTCCACTGCCGCCGCGATCATGCGCCGGGGGACGGAGTTGATGGCGGCGGCGCCCACCGGCTGGTCGAGTCCCGGCTTTGTCACGCGCCCGACGCCCTCGCCGCCCTCGATGGTGATGCCGCGCTCCTTCTTCCGGACCCGTGCATAGACCAGGCAGCCGTCCGTCACGTCGGGGTCGTCCCCCGCGTCCTTCCGCACGGCGCAGAGGGCGCACGCGCCGTCCATGCGGCAGTCGGAGAGCGGCGTCTCGACCCGCCAGCCCTTCGGCGTCACAAGGCCCACCTGCTCCGGCACCTCGCCCGTGAGCAGGAGCCTTGCCGCACCTGATGCCGCGAGGGCCGCGCAGGTGCCGGTCGTATAGCCGCAGCGCAGCATCCGTGCGCCGCTTCGGATGTAGTGTTCAAACGCCATGCTTCTTCTCCGTGAGCTTTTTGATCTCCGGCCAGCGGGCGAGGATTTTTTCGTAGTTCTCCCGCCGGTGGGGGAGGGCACAGTCCACACAGCTTTTGACGCCGCCCTCCGTATAGTGAAAGCTGCCGCCGCAGCTCTCGCCCAGGGCGTAGAGCGGGCAGTAGCAGAAGAGACAGTTGAAGTCCTCCTCCGCCACCCCTTCGTGGCAGGGGAAGTGGGGGCAGGCGCGGTTCTGAAAGAAGCGCTCGTCCCCGGCGGCGCCGAAAAAGGCGTTGTAGCTGCCTTTCTCCATGCCGTAGAGCGTCTCAATATAGGCGCTTGTCAAAATCTCCGGCGGGCCGATGCGGTCCACCGCGCCCTCCCGGACGCAGAGAAGGCGGTCGGAGACGCGCGCCGCGCAGTCGAGCTCGTGCAGGCTCATCACCACCGCGATCCGCCGCGCCTTGGCAAGGGCGCGCAGCGTTGTAAGAAATTCCAGCTTGTAGCGCACATCGAGAAAGGAGGTCGGCTCGTCCAGCAGCAGGACCTCCGGCTCCTGACAGAGGGCGCGGGCCAGCATCACGCGCTGTCGCTGCCCGTCGCTGAGCGCGGAGAAGCGCTGCCCGGCGAGCTCCGTCACATGCACGAGGGCCATGGTCTCCTCCACGATTTGCGCATCCCCCTTTGAGAGAATGCCGAGACGCCCCGTGTAGGGGTAGCGCCCGGTGGCCACCACCTCCCGGCAGCACATGAGCTCCGCCCGCACGCGCTCCGTCGTGAGGATGGAGAGGCGTTTTGCAAGGGCATTTTCCCCGAGAGAGGAGAGCGCCTCCTCCCCGAGAAACACCGTCCCCGCGAGCGGGGAGAGCTGCCGCGCGAGGGTTTTAAGGAGCGTGGATTTCCCGGCCCCGTTCGGGCCGATGAGCGTCAGAATCTCCCCGGGGGCGACGGAGAATGCGATGTCCCGCACGACGGGGGAGGCGCCGTAGCCCACCGTGAGATCCGCCGTGTGCAGAATGATCTTCTCCAAGTTCAATCCCCCCTTCGCCGCAGCAGCATCCAGATCACCACCGGCGCGCCGAACACCGCCGTCACGGAGCTGATGCTGAGCTCCGTCGGCGCAAACACCGTGCGCGCGAGAAGATCGCAGAAAAGGCAGAACACCGCGCCGCCCAGAAAACAGGCCGGGACCATCACGAGGGGCCTTGCCGTTTTAAAAAGACTTTTCATGAGATGCGGGGCCGCCACGCCCACAAAGGAGATGGGGCCCGCAAAGGCCGTCACGCAGGCGGAGAGGAGGCTCGAGAGCAAAATGAGCTCTAAGCGGAAGCGCCGCAGATTGACGCCGAGATTCTGGGCGTAGCCCTCTCCAAGTTGATAGGCGGCCATTGGTTTGGACAGCAGAAAGCTCAAAGTAATGCCGGCAAGCACGACCCAGGCGATCACATACACATTGGCCCAGGTGATGCCGGAGAAGCTGCCCATGGACCAGTTGTGGAGGTTTACGATATTCTGGTCGTCGGCAAAGGTCACCGCAAACTCGGTGACGGCGCTGCCGATGTAACCGATCATCACCCCGCACACCACAAGCAAGCTCATGCGCTTAATGCGCGCGGAGAGCAGCAGGATAAAGCCCATGGCGAGCATGGAACCGAGAAAAGCCGCGCCGATCAGCGCGCCGGAGCCGAGTACCCGCCCCCGGGAGAGGGCGGCGATGAGCGTGAGCGCGACGGTGAGCTTGGCCCCCGACGAGATACCGAGCACAAAGGGCCCCGCAATGGGGTTTGCGAAAAAGGTCTGCAGCAGAAAGCCGGACACCGCGAGCGCCCCGCCCAGAAGCGCCGCCGCGAGTAAACGCGGCAGGCGGAGCGTCCAGACAATGCGCGCCGCCGTGCTCACGCCGCCCCTTGCCCGGAGCACGAAAATGAGCTCCGGGAGGGATACGCGCACACTGCCGATCGTGAGATTTGCCGCAAGCAGCGCAAGAAGCAGCGCGAAAAGCAGCAAAAAGGCCCCTGTTGTGCGTTTTTTCTGCGCCTGCATCGGCATACCCTCCTCAAGTCAGTCTGTGAAAATAACGCAGCTCGGCCTCTTCCGCCGTGCCGCTGAAAATCCGGTTCAGCTCCGCGATCATGGCGGAGATGGCGGAGCTCTGCTGGAAAACGTCCGCCTCGGTACACCATACATCCCCGTTCTGGACAGCCTTGAAATCCGCGAGCCATTCGCCCTTCCGAAGAAGCTCCGCCAGGGTGTCCATGCCGCCGTCGATGGCGGCGTTGTAGAGCAGCACGTCCGCGTCCCGGGCGGATGCGTAAAAGCTCTCCGCCTGCATGTTCATGGTGGAGCGGGCGCTCTCTCCGGGCGCGGGCTCCTCCGTGAGGGCGTAGATGCCCCCAGCGAGGCCAATCATCTTCGCAAGGTAATCCTCCGGGCGGCGCACATTCACGCTGCCGTTTGCGGTGATGAAAAAGCACACGGCGCTCGGGCCGCCCGCCTGTGCGGGGATCGCCTCGGTTAGGGCCGCCTGCGCGTCAAAAAACGCCTCGGCCTCCGCCGCCTTCCCGCACAGCAGACCGTAGAGCTTGATCCACTCCAGCCGCCCCAGGGGGTGGGCCTCATAGCTGGAGCGCTCCACCAGCACGGGGATGCCCAGGGCCTCAAGCTGCTCCTTCGTCTCCGGACTGTGGTAGATCATGGTGTTCTCGATGGCGAGCTCCGTCCCCTCCAGAAGCAGCAGCTCATAGTCGGGGGCGCTGTATTTGCCGGCGTAGAGGATCTCCCCCTCGTCCATGGCGCGCCGCAGCTCCGGCAGGGTCCAGTCCTCGCGCTTCGTCCCGGTGAGGCGCACGGCGTCCAGCGCGCCGAGGCGAGAAATGGGGTCCGGTGCGGCAGAGGAGGCGGCATAGATTTTCTGAAGCGGCAGCCGGAGCGTCACCGCCCCCGGGACATCCCGCGCATCATTTCCTTCGGGCACCACAAGAAAGCGGTCCGTCCCGCCGACGGTCACAAGCGCCGTGCCGTCGTCCTCGTATTCCACGCTGAACTGATCCGCGTAGCGAAGGGACATCTTTCCCGCGTCCGCCCCACACGGCGCCGAGAGACTGAGAAGAAGCGCGAGCGCTGCGAGCAGCGCAAAAAACCGTTTCCTCATGCCGCGGGGGTGATCGTTTCGGCGTCAAAGCGCAGCGTGTATTCGATCTCGTGAGGTTTACTCATGGCCGTGGTGTCAGCGATCACGTGCAGCGCCCGGTCAAAGGCCGGGACGGGGATCACGCAGACGGAGTGCCCGTCCCGGATCTCCGCCGGGATCTGCGCGCCGTCCACCTTCATATAGTCGTAGTTCGCGCTGCCCCAGACGATCTCCGCCGCGGCCGCGCCGTCTTTGATCCGGAGACGGCAGGGAGACTGGATCTTCGCCCTGCCGGACCCGCCCTCCAGCGCCGCGTCCACGGTATATTCGCCGTCCGCGAGACCAAGAGATTCCGCCGTCTTCACATCCCGGAAGGCCGTAAGCGGCAGGGAGTCGGAGCGGAACACCAGCGTCCGGTCGTACCAGAGCTCCTTGCTCCGGCTCCAGGCGGCGCAGGAGACCCCAGCGTCCAGCGCCGGGATGGGGAGCGTGAAGGTCCTGCCGTCCTCACCCGGGGTGAGGTAAGCGCTCTTTGCCGCCGCTGCCGCCTCCTCTGCCGTGCCGGGGAAGAGGTAGCCGTAGCTCTCGCTGCTCATGGTGAGCGCCGCGGTGAGTTTGCCGTCCTCCACCCGGAGCGCGCAGCGCTCAATGCGGAACATGGAGGAACTGCTGTCCACCGCCGCCTCATAGACCCCGTCATAGAGCGCCTCGGCATAGACGGGCTCCATGCCTTCCGCCGCAACATCCTGTACGGTCGTCATCTGGGAGGCGTCCGCAACATGGGAGGTATCGGCGTATACCTGAGCGCTGAAGAACAGAAGCGCGCAGAGCACAAAGGTGAAAATAACGCAGAGATTTTTTTTCATGATCTGTATTCCTTCAAATCCGGCAAGGGGCAGGACCGAAGCCGGCGCTGCCCCTCGTGTTTTATTTCAGTGTGTCGATGGCCGCCTGGGCGTGCTCGACAAAGAGCGTCTGGATCGCCTCCATCTCGCCGAGACCGCGCAGGACGCACAGAACCTCATAGCCCGCGCCCGCAAAGACGCTCTTCCAACTGTCCTCCTCGTCGCCCGCCATGTCGTTGTTGGCGTGGTCGCCCGCGACGATCATGAGCGGCTCGAGCACGACGCGCTTGTAGCTGCCGGCCTGAACCATGCCGAGCACATCTTCAACAGAGGGGGTGGCCTCCACAGTGCCGATGAACACGTTCGTGCAGCCCTTGTCCTGCAGGACCTGCTGCATCTTGGCGTAGACGGCGTTGGACTCGGCCTCGGTGCCGTGGCCCATGAAGCAGATCGCGGTTTCACCGTCGTCGTATTCCTTCGTCGCCTCTGCGATGGCGTCTGCCACGCGGGAGAAATCGTCGTCCGTCGTGAGCAGCGGCGCGCCCAGGGCGACGCGCTCAAAGGCGTCGGCGTAGCCTGCGAGGGCGTCCGCAAGATCGTTGTACTCAAAGCCGTCCATCAGGTGGGTCGGCTGCACGACAAGGGTCTTGACCCCGTTTTCGATTGCGCGGTCCAGGGCCTCCTCCACATTGTCGATGAGCTCCCCGTCGCGGCTTCTTACATGGTCGATGATGATCTGGCTCGTAAAGCCGCGGCGCACGCTCCAGTCGGGGAAGGCGGCCTCCAGCGCGCCCTCGATCCCGCCGACAGTCAGGCGGCGGCTGTCGTTGTAGCTCGTGCCGAAGCTCACGACCAGAAGCTCCTTCTCGCCGATGCCGTCCTGGTTGCGCGGGTTATCAAGGGCGGCGTCGCCGGTCTCATAGTTCTCATCGTCCTCCTCCGGGGCCTCGGCGAAGGCGCACAGGCCCGGCACGGAGAACAGCATGGCAAGGGTCAGCAGAAAGGCAAGCAGTTTTTTCATGGTTTTCTCCTTTATAATAAAATAATTTTTGACGAGCCAATTTCCCTGGAAAGAAATTGAAATTCGCAATGAAATAAAAAAACCCGTCCTCCCACCGGAAGACGGATACGGGCAACACAAAATAAGCCAAGCCGACAGTGCGGCTCAGCTTCATGCGGCGATTTCCGGTTCCGGCAGAAACGCGGCAGCTTTCAGGTAATCTGACTCATCCGTAAGACACGGCATCACAGTGACCGACTCGCGGGGCTTCTCACCCCATTCCCCCTGCCGCCCGAAGCGGCGAAAGACTGCCCGATGTTCACTTGCCCTTTATCATAACGGAAAGGCCACATTTTGTCAATTGTCTATAGCGCGGCCTTTTCAAACACCACGTCGTCCACGGCGGCGGAGAGCAGCAGGTAGGGGTTTGCCCGCGGGTCGATCCAGCGGTCAACAGCCTCCTCCGGCAGCATGAGCGGCATCCGGTCATGCAGAAAGCGCACGCTGTCGGCTGCCTCCCGTGTCAGCACTACAAAGTGCGGGTAGCCCTCCTCCATGCGGTAGAGTCCGCATAGATAGCTCAGGCTCGCGCCCCGGGTCATGATGGCGTATTTGTCCCCGGCGATGCGCCTGCCGGAAGGGGAGAGGAGATGCTCCCACTCAAAGTACCAGGATACGGGGATCGCGCAGCGGTGCATCCCCCAGCCCTCGCGGAAGCTGGGCTTTTCGGCGGCGGTCTCCACGCGGGCGTTTACGATGGGGCGCTGAATTCCCGGCACGTGATAGCCCCAGAGCATCGGGAAGACGGCCTTCGCCCCGCTCCTGCCGGAGGCGAGCACCGGCACAAGCGCCTCCGGGAACACCTCGCCCCCGGCGCACACCGGCTTTGTGAGCCTGTCGATATTCTCCCTGTACAGGCGGGAACGGTTCGCGGCTTCCACAATAGGCCGCAGCTCCGGCGACATCTCCATATAAAAACGGCAGCACATGGGCATGTTCACTCCAAAATCGTGATGGCGGCAATGTCGGCAAAGCCGATCACGCGCTCGTCCACGCGAAGCGACTTTGTCACTGCCGGGTCTACTCTCCGGACCGTGCCGCACAGGGTCTCATAGGTCCCGCCGCGCCCGTAAGCCTCGTGGTTTTCATCGGGGCAGGGAACAAAGAAGGTCACGCTGATCCGCACGGGGGGCGCGTCCCGCCTGCGGGTCTCTTCGTACAGGCGGGAGAGGACCCGGTCGATCTCCGCCCGCTCCTCCTCGTTTGGATCGCGCCGCGGCACATAGAGCCGCAGCTTCTCGCCGATGAGCTCCTCAAAGCCCACAAGGGCAGAGTAGGGGGCAAAGAGCTTTGCGCGCTGGCCGAGGGGCATCTTCGGGTGCCGGAGGGAAAAATCGTCGCAGCGCCCGTGCTGCGGGCGGCTGCGGGAAAAGGCGGCTGCGTATTTGATTTCGGCGCTCTGTTCCATCTTCCGATATCCTCAGGCGCGGTGGCCGCCGATCTGGGTGTTGCGCTCCATGGCGGTGGCCCCCTCGCGGAAGTTCAGCCCCTTGAGCAGGGCGTTCGCGCCATACTTTTTGCGTACCTCCAGCACCGCCCTCGTGAGCCGCCGCTCCCGCGCGAGCGCCTCCCCGTCGGAAAAGAGGTCAAGCTGCAGAGAGCTTTCGTCCTCGCGTATATCCTCGGCACAGATGCCGAGCCTGCGAAAGAGCAGGGCGTGGTCTGTCCTGCGGTCAAAGGCGTCCAGCACGGGCTTTAAGATGGCGCTCGGGGCGTTTGCGCGGGCGCGCAGACGGACGGTGCAGCCGCTGTGGCAGGGGTGCAGCCGCCCGTAGAAATCGAGCTTGACCGGCCCCGCGTAATCCGGGCGCTGCTCCAGACTCTTGTAGTCGTAGGAGGCCCACCAGGTCAGCGCGGGCGTCGTGAGATTTTTCGCAAAGAGCTCCCCGCACAGAAGCTCCACCATCTCCTGAAACACGACCCGCGCCTGCTCGTAGGGGTAGGGCCGCGGGAGGACCTGCCCGTTCGAGAGACTGTTGGACGCGGCGCGATAGCCCTTGATATCCTCCATGCGCACGGGCTCGATGCCCCAGGCATGGTCGATGAGGATCTCCCCGTTGATGCCGAAGACGCGGTAAAAATACTCCTCGTCCCGCAGCGAGCGCTCGGCGATCTGGCCCATGGTAAATAGCTGCGCGTCCATGAGACGGCGGGCGGTGCCGGGGCCGATCTGCCAGAAGTCGGTGAGCGGCCGGTGGTCCCACAAAAGCCTGCGGTAGCGCATCTCGTCGAGCTCCGCGATGCGCACCCCGTCGCTGTCGGCGGGGGCCTTCTTCGCCACGATGTCCATGGCGACCTTCGCAAGGTAGAGGTTTGTGCCGATGCCCACGGTGGCGGTGATGCCGGTGCGCCTGAGGACCTCGCGGATCATGGTGCGCGCCATCACGTGCGCGGGGCTCACGCCCTGTTCGCGCGCCTGCCTTTCATAGCGGGCGAGATAGCGCGTGCAGTCGATGAACGCCTCGTCGATGCTGTAGACGTGGATATCCTCGGGCGCAACATAGTGCAGGTAGATCGAGAAGATCAGCGCCGAGACGCGCTCATACTCCGCCATGCGTGGCCGCGCGATGTGGTATTGTGTCTTCGTCCGGTGCGCGGCGTCGTAGAGACGAATGGCTTCCTTCGCCTCAAAGAGCCTGGGGCGGGAGGGGACACCCATTGCCTTGAGCGCCGGGGACACGGCGAGACAGATCGTCTGGTCAGAGCGCGTCACATCCGCCACGAGAAGCCTTGCCGTCAGCGGGTCGAGCCCCCGGGCCACGCACTCCACCGAGGCGTAGTAGGACTTGAGATCGATGCAGATGCAGGTGCGTGTGTCGGGCTCCATCGTGCGGCGCCTCCTTCCGTTTGCGTGTTCAAGTATAACACATAAATCAAAGAAAGTAAAGGGCTTGAAATTTTTAAATTCGCAAAGTAATGGAATATAGACATAAAAAGGACTGCCCCATGCGGAGCAGTCCCGGGAAGATGATCTCAGTCGTTGTCGATGTCGAGATCGACGGGCTTCTTGTCGTCGGGGTCGATGCCGGAGGCGTCCTCCTCGGCCTTCTTCTCGAGCTTGCCCATGAAGATCGGGGAGAGGATGCCGACGACGCACAGGACGATGAGCACCCAGCAGATGACGGAGGAGAACAGGATCTTGGGACTGCCGTCGGAGATGATAAGGGCGTTTTGCAGGTTCTTTTCGCCGATCGGTCCCAAGATCAGGGCCAGCACAATGGCCGCCGTGTTCAAATCCAGCTTTCGCATCAGGTAGCCGACCACGCCGAACACGAACATGACCAGCACGTCCTCGGGCAGCTTGTTGATCGCGTAGGAGCCGACGACGCACAGCACCGTGACGCAGGGGATGAGGATCGCGTCGGACAGTCTCGAGATCTGCGCGAAGCCGCGGCTGCCCAGCAGGCCGATGCCCAGCATGAAGAACTGGACGAGCACGAAGCCCGCGAAGAAGGTGTAGGTCACGAGGGCGTTCTCCTCGTTGAAGAGCATACGGCCGGGCTGCAGGCCCTTCATGATGAGGCCGCCCATCAGGATCGCCGTGACGGATTCGCCCGGGATGCCGAGGGTCAGCGTCGGGATCAGGGAGCCGCCGGTGACGGCGTTGTTCGCGGCCTCGGAGCCGCGCCGGCGCCGGGCAGGATGCCGATCAGGTTGCCGATGATCCAGGAGCGGACGATGGTCGGGCGGATCATCTTGCGCTCCTCACGGGTGAGGCTCATCTTGTCGGTGACCTTGCTGGCCTGGGCGCGCTCGGTGATTTTCTTCTCCGCCAGCATGAAGACCTGGGACATGGAGAAGAGACCGATCAGCGCGCAGGTGACGTTGATGCCGTCATAGAAATAGCTGTTGCCGCCCAGCATGAAGCGCGGCATGCCGGAGCCGGGGTCGGAACCGATGGTGCTCAGCAGCAGGCCGAGCGCGCCGGACATCAGACCCTTGACCAGGGACTTGCCCGCGACGCCGGCGATGATGGTCAGGCCGAAGATGGACAGCCAGAAATACTCGGCGGACTGGAACTTCAGCGTCAGTTCAGCGAGCAGGGGCGCGAAGAAGTACAGGGAGATGCAGCTGAGCAGGCCGCCCCAGAAGGAGGCGTAGCAGGCGGTGAACAGGGCCTTGCCTGCCTGACCGCGTTTGGTCATCTGGTAGCCCTCGATGGCGGTGGCGGCGGAGGCCGGGGTGCCGGGGGTATGGATCAGGATGGCGGAGATGGAGCCGCCGAAGATCGCGCCGCAGTAGATGGCGCCGAGCACGATCAGGGCGGTGTCCTGCTGCATGGTGAAGGTCAGCGGCAGCATCAGCGCCACGCCCATCGCGGCCGAGAGGCCGGGCATGCAGCCGACGATGATGCCCATGGCGACGCCGGCGATCATCATAATGAGATTAATGGGAGACATGGCGTGCAGGAAGCCCTGTCCCATCACAGACAAAGTACTTAACATCTTGCACGTCCTCCCTTAAAACAGAATATTATTCGGAAGCTGGACACGCAGGAAGAGGGTAAACGCGCCGTAGATCAGCAGGAGCAGGGCGACCGTGGCGATCGCGATGTACAGGGGCTTGACCTTAAGGAAGAAGAGCGATACCACGAGGAAGACGGCGGTGGAGACATAGAAGCCGATGTTGATGACGGCGAGGATGTAGACAAACGCCAGGACGAGGCAGACGAAAAACTGCTTGGCCTGGAAGCCCTCGAAATCGGACGCGCCGCTCTCGGTGCCGTTTTTGACCGCATTCATGATCATCTGGATCAGATACAGCGTCGTGAGACCGAACAGGATGATGACGATAAACTTCGGGTACGTCTGGCTCTCGGCGGGGAGCTTCATGGTTTCCGCGAAGAACAGGCCGCAGATCACATAGAAGATCGCCACGATGCCGACGTCCGTATATTTCATTTTCAAAGCCGGATCCCTCCCTGATTTTATTTCACCTGTTTAAGAGAGCCTTAGGAGCTCTCTTAAACAGGTGCTGTGCTTCGATGGAATTCCTGTGGATCGGGGCAGGCGGTTTACTCGTACCAGAAGCCGCTGGCAAGGCCCTCGGTGAAGGCCTGCTGCTGCTTGACAAGCTCGGTGGTGGCGGCGGCGTCCTTGTAATCGGTGGCGAAGCTGGAGGACTCGGCCAGGTAATCGGGATCTTCCATCGCCTTCTTGAAGGCCTCCTCATAGAACTTGATGACTTCCTGGCTCACGCCCGCGGGAGCGGCGATGCAGCGGGAGGAGCCAAGCCAATCCTTGTAGAAGCCGAGCTCGGAGAGGGTGGGAACGTCGGGCAGCTCGGGCATACGCTCGGTCCCGAAGACGGCCAGAACCTTGACGGAGTCGGCCATGGAGCTGATATCGGGGAGCTTGACCACGCAGAAGTCAGCCTCTTTGCCGAGCAGGGAGGTGAGCTCCTCGTTGGTATTGCCTTTGGGAACGGCCTTATACTTGAAGCCGGCGGAGTTGGCGAAGGCCTGGGCGCCGATGTGGTTGGAGGCCTGGGCGCCATTGGTGGAGGCGATCAGCTCGCCGTCGTGGGCCTTGCCGTAGTCGACCAGGGCCTGGAGATCGGGGAAGCGCGCATCGTCGGCGCGGACGACGACGACGGAGGTCTCGGTGACGTGGTTGCAGATGGGGGCGAAGCTGTCGATGGTGTAGGTGCCGAGCTTCTTGACGATGGAGCTGTTGAAGTTGGGCAGGTTGATGAAGCCGATGGTCATACCGTCGGGCTTGGAGGAGGAGAGCTTGGACCAGCCCTTGGAGCCGGAGCCGCCGTCCTGGTTGTCAATCACGATGGTCTGGCCGATATACTTCTCGGCGTACTTGGCGAGGATGCGGGCCGTGATGTCGGTGCCGTTGCCGGCTTTGTAGGCGACGATCATGGTGACGGGGCCGCTGGGCTTGAAGGGGCCGCTTTCCGTCTTGGCGGCAGTGCCGCCGCCGCTTCCGCAGGCGCAGAGGGCGAAGACCATGCACAGGGCGAGGGTGAGCGCGAGGATCTTTTTCATGGGTGTTTCCTCCTTTTAAAATATACGGGCGGCAAGGCCCGCGTCCGTCCCCGGAGTATCTCTCTCCGAATTACTCGTCTACTATACCATGATTCCCCAATCATTTCAAGCGCTATTTCCAGAAATGCACGGGCGAGAGGGCTTGCTCTTTATGTACTCTGCACAAAATTGAAAGGGAGGATTTAGCGAAGACGGAGAGGCCCGGCAAAAAAACGGGAACGCCGCGGCGGGAAAAAACGCAAAAAATTGGCTTTTGCTCGCGTCTCAGTTGGCAGAAAGCGCTCGCGAAACCGGGAATCCGACACCCAAAGCGGGGCCGCTTTTGCGGCTGCCGTGCTTTACCACAGCTTTCAGCGGGGAGCAGCGACCCCCGTTGAACGAACCGTAGTAGCTTATAACACCATAAACTTCACATGTCATCCTGAGCGCAAGCGAAGGATCCCGTGGTTGGTTGCAATTGGGTTGGGATTCTTCGTCGCTATGCTCCTCAGAATGACACCAACTAAATGACATTGGTGTGCGCACTGGTGCCAGCTCCCTTTTTGAAAGGGAGCTTAGAGACCCACAGCTTTCAACGGGGGTTCGCTACCCCCGGAGAAATAGACAGCAAGAGGACAGGAAGCGGACTTGTACGGCTGGACCGATGACTCGGCAGCCGGCGCGTAGCTGCTGAATATTGGCAGCCGGAACGCCCGCACGGACATCACGGAGGTGGTTGGAAGAAGAACGGGCGCGAAACACAGAGACATACGCATTTTCTATCCCATGCCGGGGACCCGGCAAAAAGGAAACGATCCAAAAAATCAGAAGGAGGATTTTGGATGAATCTCAGAAAGATTCTGGCTCTCGTACTCGTCTTTGCCATGTGCCTCTCCTTCGTACCGACCTATGCCTTCGCCGAGGACGACGGCATCTACGCGGTAGAGGAAGAAGAGCCCATCGTCGAAGTCATTGACGAGCCGGAAGAAGAGCCCGCGGTTGAGCCCGTAGAGGAGGTAACTCCCGACGTGCCGGCCGAGGAAGAGACTCCCGCGGAGGAGCCCGCCCCTGTCGAGGACGAGCCCGCCGAGGAGCCTGAGGAAGAGCTCACCCTCACCCTTGGGGATGAGGAGAAGTCGAGGATCCGCAGTATTTCCGCGTCGGCCTTGACGCTCTCCGCCTGCACAGGCGCAAAGCCCGAAGCATCGCCGTCACCCGTACCGAAGCCGACCGCCACCCCGACGCCGACTGCGAAACCGACGGCCACCCCGACACCGCATGTTCACACCGCGGTGACAGACCCCGCCGTGGAGGCGACCTGTAAGAGCACCGGCCTCACCGAGGGGGCGCACTGCTCCACCTGTGGGCAAATTTTGACACCCCAACAGGTGACGCCCGTCGTCGACCACTATTACCTCTTCGGCCAGTGCATCTGGTGTGGAGAGAGGGAGAAGGACTGGCGCCCGCATGAGGTGGAAATCCCGGACCAGCCCGTTTGGGAGGAGAGCGGCGTCACGGTTTGGAGCGACGGCTCGGTAGAGCTGCCGCCGATCCCGATCCCATAACAGAAAAAACGGTACTGTGCGCTGTACACAGTACCGTTTTTTGCATGGTGCGGCGAGGAAAGATTTACGCTTTGTCCATGGACTTTCCCCGCGCGAGACGCTATAATGCCTGTAGGATGGCGAGACGTGAGCCGTTCCGCCGTGCCGCTCTGCGGCGCCATATCGCCATGATCGTGATAACGTATTTTCAGGAAAGGGGAGGGCACGGATGAAGCATCCCGCGCTGGCGCGCGTTTTTTCTGTCGTGTTGGCGATCCTTGCGCTGATCGAAGCCGCCGTCGGCGTCCGTGGGCTCCAAAAGAACGAACAGGAGCGCGCCGAGCGTGACAGCTATGCCGCGCGCTTTGAGGGCCGCATCGAGAGCTATCGTACCCTCCATGCGGAACTTGCGGCACACCCCGACTATCAAAAGACAGTCAAAGCGCTCGACACCTTCACCGCCGCGCACGAGAAGGCTGCGGGCAGACATAAGACCGAAACCGCCATCTACACCGCCACCAAGGGCGGCCTCAAAATGGGGGAGGATCTGATCCTCGCCGGGCGGGAGGAACTGAAGGAGACCAGAGAACAGCTCCAGGATCCCGAGACCAGGCGCATCCTGATCGAGACTATGGTCGGCCAGATGCTCGCCTCGCAGGACGCTGTCATGGCGGAGATCAACCGTATGGCGGCTTCCGCCGGAACCCAAGCGAACACCTGCTATGCCGAGAGCGCGAAATACCGGGCGGAGGCGGCCAGATTCCGGGCCCTCCTGGAGACGGAACCCCAGCCCCCGGCGGAGCCGGCAGCAGCGCCCGAGCCGCAGCCCCCGGCAGAGCCGGAGGCGCCGCTCCCCCCGGAAAAGCCTGCAGAGCCCGTCGCGCCGACGGAGCCGACCTTACAGATTCCCGACCTGCCCGACGCCTCGGAGGAGGAGCTTGCCGCCGCGGCGCAGGAGGCACAGGCCCGTTATGAGGCAGAGCTTGCGGAATATGAACAGGCGCTTGCGCTTTACCGGCAGGCGCTGGAGCTTTATGAGCAGACACTGGCCGCGGCGGATACCCAGGAGGAGGCATATCGGAACGCACTCGCAGCCTGGGAGACGGAGCACGCTGAGTGGGAAAATCTTATGGCCGCGTGGGAGCTGGAGCACGCTGCGTGGGAGACGGACGCTCCAAACCGGGAGGCTGAGCACGCTGCGTGGGAAATCGCATATTCCGACTGGGAAACTGCGCACGCCGCATGGGAAGAGAGCTGCCAGACGTTTAAGGCGGAGTCCCTGACGCAGGAGTCGATCAACATCCTGGAAGCACTGGGCAGCGCGCTCTCTGAAGCCGCGGCGACTGCGGCACAGAAGCTCGCCGAGCTTTCCAATACCACCGGGGAGAGCTATCCAGAGCTGGAGGAGCTGATCGCGCGCGGCGCCGAAACTGCGGAGCAGATCCGCCAGCTCGCTCAGGTGTATGCCGCCGGGCTGAGCAACGAGCAGTTTCTGAACCTGTGTGAGGAGCTGGCCCAATATGCGCAGTACCTGGGAGACGGGTTCTCCACGATCGCGGTTTCCCTGGAAAACCCGGCGCATACGATCACGGAGCTTGCTGAACTTCTGGGCATCACAGAGGATTTGGCGGGGCTTTTGAACACCCAGCTTGACAGAGCGGAGCACCAGCTCCAGGCGGCTCTGGAGGAGATGTGGTACCAGGCGGGAGAGCTCAAAAAGAACGAGCTCAAGCTCGAGGCGCAGAAGCACGGCCTCGACAGCGAGGCGAAGGTCCTCGCAGAGCGCCGGGAGGATGCGGATTCTCTGAAGGATCTGCAGAATCGGCACAGCGCGGCAAGGCTTGTGCTCACGAACGTCCCTGAGATCAAGAGCCGCATGACCGATGAGGAGAGCATTCCCGCCGCGGCGGAGGCGTATCTGCGGAGCTATCGGGAGCAGACCGAAACACTCTTCCGGAAAAAGCAGCTCATGAACTGGCTCGCCATCGCGGGCGGCGCCATGGGCGCGCTCGGCATTCCGGCCGCTTTTGAGCTTATCAAAAAGCGCTTCTGGCTCCTCGCGCCGGTACTCCTGTGCCTGGGCTGCTCTGCCGCCGCGGATGCAATCAGCCTGCAGCTTGGCATCCGGCAGCTGTATGTCGCGCTTGTCACCGCGATCTTTGCGCTGATTCAGCTTTTGATCGTCCTGCCGCGCAGAAAGCGGCCCGCGCATCTCTCCTGATAAAACACAAGACTGTGAAAAAAGTCGGCGTCACACCGATTTTTTTCACAGTTTTTCTTTTTGCCGCTGAAGCGTCATAAACGCCTGGGGGAGGCGGCGGATGAGATCGGAGGGCGTCACGGAGTACTCCCCAAGCTCCCCCGCGCAGAGATCGCCCGCACGCCCGTGCAGCCACACGCCGCAGCGCGCCGCAAAGCCCGGCTCAAAACCCTGCGCGAGAAGCGCGCACAGAATGCCGCAGAGTACATCCCCCGCCCCGCCCTTGGCCATCGCGGGGCAGCCGGTGGGGTTCACGATCACGTCCCCGCCGCGGCAGACCAGCGTCCCGTACCCCTTGAGGATCAGCGTAAGGGCCGGGTATTCTCTTGTAAACTGCAAAGCGCCCTTGAGTCTGCCTTCGGAGAGATCCCCGCCCAGGCGGCGAAACTCCCCCTCGTGGGGCGTGAGGAGAAGCGGCGCGCGGCACTGTCTGAGCAGCGCCGGCTCCCCCGCGCAGACGGTGAGGGCATCCGCGTCCAGGATCAGCGGGCAGGCGGCGTTTCGCACCACCGCACGCACAAGCGCGCTCACCCCATCCCCGGCGCCGAGACCGGGGCCGATGACGCAGGCGCTCGCCGTTTGCAAATAGGTGAGGACCTCCGGGATCGCCCCGGCGGCAGCTTCCTCGAGCGGCGTCACCACCGCGCCGTCCACCTTCAGGGCGGCCACGGAATAGATGCTCTCCGGCACCAGAAGCCGCGTAAGCCCTGCGCCGCTGCGCTCACAGGCATTTGCGGCGAGCGCCGGGGCCCCGCTGTAGCCGCGCGAGCCCGCGATCACGAGCGCCCGTCCGTAGCTGTATTTGTGGGTGACAGGCGCCCTTTTCGGCAGCGGAAAGTCGGACGGCTCCGACTCGGAGAGCATATAATCCCCCTCTGGCGGGGTGAGGCTGTCGCGGTATTTTTCCGCGTACTGCGCGAGGCTGAGTTCTCTCATCTTTCTCCCCCCGCGTCGATGAAAAAGGCTTCAGAATAGGGATTGACCGAGCAGCGCTTTTCCACAATGGCTTGCAGCATGGTCTCCGCGTCCGTGATAGCGCGCCCGTGCAGACGCCTGATCCCGAGCTCCAGAAGCGCCGGGCAGCAGCTTACGCTTGGCCCGGTCAAAATCACCTCGGCCCCACGGCTCAGCTCGAGAAGGCGGGGCAGGGTCTTGTTGATGGCGGCGCTGCCCGTGATGATGACGAGATCGCAGCGGGGCAGGATAAACTCGCACGCACTGTCCGGCAGGGTCCCGGGCTTTTCCTCCCGCTCCAGGATGTAGAGTGCCTTCGCGTCCCGGAAGCTCTCTTCCGTCATGTTGCTGTGGCCGATCATCTTGCCGATCATGCCGACAGTCCTGCCGCGCATGTCCACGCCGTCCAGCGTTTTGCGCGCAGAGTCCGCAAAGGGGCTGCCCGCGCGGTTATAGAAGGCGTTCACGGCGGCGAGCGCCTCGCTCGCCTCCTCCATGTTCCAGGACAGCAGCGCCTCCCCCGCGGCGGTGAGCGGAAGACCCATGAGATTTTCAAACATCCGCGGCGTCGTCTCCCCGGCCGTGTGCATGGCGACGCCCACACTCCCGTCGCTCAGGACGGCAGCGGTCCAGGATACGCCGTGGACAAGGCGTGCCACCGACAGCGCGGCGGGCAGATTTTTGCGAAGGATCTCATAATACGTTGTGTCGGCCATGCGGTCGCCCCCTCTGATTTTGTTTTCTTTGCCAGTATAGATGAAACGCCGCCGCTTGTAAAGGCCCTTCCCGGCGTCAAAGGGAGGCGCGCGGCGCGGCGGTTTTTGGGCTTTTTCTCCATTTTTCCCGTACTCTCTTGCGCAGGCTGGACGGCTGTGCTAAAATAACAGACAACAACCTATGCTACAGGCTGCGGGCAGGCGTTTTGTCTGCTGTCTGCTCCCGTGAGAGAAGGGAACTTTTCTTGAGCAATTGTTTTCAAAAAATCATCCGCGTTCTGTTCCGCTCCTGGTATGAGCTGGACACGCTGGAGGAGCGCATCTATCATATTGTGCTCGATGTCGCGGTGTTTATCTCGGTCATCACCGTCATAGCGGATCTCATCATGCGTGTGCCGGGCTCGGCCGTTTTCTCATCTGTGATGGTGCTGGCGTTCATCATTCTCCTCCAGTTTGTCACCATGCGCTATCCCCGCTATTCCAAGACCTGCCGCTTCGTGCTGGTGCTGGGGCTGAATCTTGTGCTCTTCCCCGGCAGCTTTTACTCCTCCGGCGGGATCTACAGCGGGATCGTTCTGTTTTATTTGCTGGGTGTGGCCATGTGTGCGATCCTGCTGCGCGGCAATCTCGGCGGCATCATCTTTGTGGTGTCGCTTCTGATGATGGAGCTGTCCATCACACTTTCCACCGTCTTCCCGAACCTTGTCCGGGCGATGAGTCCCGCACAGCACCGTCAGAGCGTGAAGGTTACGCTGCTGCTCTCAGCCATGGCCCTGTATTCCATCGTGCTGCTGATTTTGCGTTCCTACAACATAGAGCGCACGCAGAACGAGGAGCTGATGCAGAAGCTGCGCGAACTCTCTACGAAGGACACGCTCTGCGGCCTCTACAACCGGCGTGAGCTTTTCCGCAGGCTGGAGATCATGTACGGCGCCGCCCCGCAGCCACGTACCGAGACCTTGACGCGCGCAGACCACTTTATCGCCATGTTTGACGTGGACGATTTCAAAGAGCTCAACGACAGCTACGGCCACAGCTTCGGCGACAGGGTGCTGGTGGATGTGTCCCGCGTTCTGAACGAAATGGTCCGCCCGGAGGCAGGCGAGCTCTCTGCCCGCTACGGGGGTGAGGAGTTTGTGAGCGTGCTCACCGCGGCAAACAGGGAAGAGGCTTTCACCCGCGTGGACCGCGCCAGAGAGAAGATCGCCGCACTCTCCTGGGAGGAGCATCCCGCTGTCCGCGTCAGCATCAGCGGCGGGCTTCTCTCTTGCGCAGACCATCCCGATCTGACCCAGGCCATGCATGATGTGGACGTGCTGCTCTACAAGGCGAAGGCCGCAAACAAAAACCGGATCTGCGTCGCGGAGACGGCCTGACTTTGTCCCTTATCCCCTTCCGACACCTGTTGTACGGAAGGGGTTTTTTATCCCCTTCCCGTTTTTTTGCCCCGGTGCGTGAAAAGCGATTGCAGAGCGGCGGGAGGCTGTGCTATAATAAATTACAATTTAATGCTCAAAGAGGAGGATATACATACATGGAAAAGCAGGTAAGAAGGCTTGTCACCCGCAGCGACTTTGACGGACTGGCCTGTGCCATGATGCTCAAGGAGCTGGATCTCGTGGACGAGATCAAATTCGTACACCCCAAGGACGTGCAGGACGGGAAGATCGAGCTTTCCAAGAACGATATCACCACCAACCTGCCCTATGACCCCAGGGTCTCCATCGCTTTCGACCACCACGAATCGGAAGTGGACCGTCTGAAGGCCACGGAAACCAACGGGAAGCTCATCATCGACCCCAACGCCCGCAGCGCGGCCCGCGTGGTGTATGATTATTACGGCGGCAAGCAGGCTTTCCCCCGCATTTCCGACGATCTGATGGAGGCTGTGGACAAGGGCGACAGTGCCGACTTCACCCTCGACGAGATCCTGAATCCCAAGGGTTGGGTGCTGCTGCACTTTCTGATGGACGCGCGCACGGGTCTCGGCCGCTTCCACGATTTCCGCATCTCCAACTACGATCTCATGATGGAGCTCATCACCTATTGCCTCACCCACAAGATCGACGAGATCCTGGAACTGCCCGACGTGAAGGAGCGCGTAGATCTCTATTTTGAGCAGGCTGAGGAGTTCAAGGCCCAACTCAAACGCATCGCCAAGGTCTATGACAAGGTCGTGGTCCTCGACCTGCGCAATGAGGAGATCATCCACGCGGGCAACCGCTTCATGATCTACGCCCTCTACCCCGAAACGCAGATCTCCGTCCATGTGGCCTGGGGCTTCCGCAAGCAGAACACCGCCGTCATGATCGGCAAGTCCATTATCAACAAAGGCTCCAAGGTCGATATCGGCGAGCTCTGCCTCCAGTACGGCGGAGGCGGACACCACAACGCCGGCACCTGCCAGCTTGAAAACGACATTGTCGATGAAAAGCTGCCCGATATCATCCGCGCCCTCAACGCCTGAGCCCTTTTGTTCGGTTTACATCAATTAAAAATCTTGCAGAAAAGGAGCGTGTCACCATGGTCATTCCGACAGTGCATTTCCACAGCGACTACAGCCGTATCCCCCTGCGCATCGCCAAGGGCCACTTCGCAACGAATCACAGCCACATCAATTACTACATTGACATGACCTATACCAAGCACCGCCTTGCCGAGGCCCGCCAGGCCGCGGAGGAGCTGGTGATCCAGATGGACCGCAGCACCATCATCGACACGATCCTCTGCCTGGACGGGACGGAGGTTTTGGGCGCGTGCCTGGCTGAGGCGATCACCGCCGCAGGCATCCGCACCACGAACGAACACAACACCATGTATATCGTGACGCCGGAGTACACCTCCGCCGGCCAGATGATCTTCCGCGAGAATACCGCCCATCTGATCCGCAACCGCCGCGTCCTCGTGCTGGCCGCCTCGGTCACCACGGGCGGTACCGTCCAGTCCGCGATCCAGACGATCCATTATTACGGCGGGGCCTGCCTCGGCGCGTGCAGCATCTTCTCCTGCCTGGAGGAGTGCGAGGGCATCCCCATCAAGTCGATCTTCCGCTCCTCGCAGCTTGAAAATTACATGTGCCTGCCCGCCGGCCAGTGCCCGCTGTGCAAAAGCGGCGTCAAGCTCGACGCGCTGGTCAACAGCCACGGCATCTCGAGCTTCTGAAGAATTCTTAAACACCCTGCCTTCCGCTGGACAGAGGACGGCAGGGTATGTTATGATGCATCCAGACTCAGGAAAGAGAAAAAACAGGAGGTACTATCATGAGCGATATCGAAAAACTGAACGACAGCAAGCTGGACGAAGTCTCCGGCGGCGCGAAGAGCGAGCTGACCATCGCATACGAGGTCATCGACGGCAAATGGGGCAACGGCCAGGACCGCATCAACAGACTGCGCGCCGCGGGCTATGACGCAGCCTCCATCCAGCAGCTTGTAAACACCCTGCTCAAGCAGCAGAAGCCCGGCGCCCCGAGCTTCCGCGACCCCTATCTTGGCTGATTATTGCGATAAACGCAAAAGGGCGGCTCTAAAAACGCGGGTCTCGTGATGCGCCGAGAGATTTTGTCTCAGATTGAAGGGCAAAAGCGCCGGCGCAGCGCCGGGCAGACGATTTTAGAGGTGACCAAAAGGGACTGTGAAGAAAAGGATCTGTGAAACAAGTCGGTGTGATACCGCAAGTTTTTCACAGCTTCCGGACTTCACAGTCCCCTTTTGTTTGGACATCACACGCGCTCGCCGCCGATGTAGACGGCCTCGCGCTCCAGATCCACGCCGCAGACGACAAAGTCGGCGCGCTTTCCCGCTTCAATGGAGCCGATTTCCGCCTCGCAGCCGATCTCCCGCGCGGGGCGGATCGTGGCGGCGCGGATGGCCTCGTCCCGGTCGATGCCGAAGGATATGGCATTTCGCAGGTCCTGATACAGGTCGGAGGCCGCGCCCGCGATGGTGCCGTCGGCAAGGCGGGCGACGCCGCCGGAGAGAAAGACCTGCTGCCCGCCGAGCTCATACTCGCCGTCCGGCATCCCGCAGCAGCGCAGAGAGTCCGAGATCAGGCAGATGCGCCCGGGGAAGAGCTTGAAGGCCATGCGCACCGCGCCGGGGTGGACGTGCAGCCCATCGCAGATGAGCTCCGCAATCACATCGTCCCGTTCGGAGGCCGCGCCGATCACGCCGGGCTTGCGGTGGTGGATGGGCGGCATGGCGTTATAGAGATGGGTGAGATGGCTTGCGCCGGCAGCATAGACGGCCTTTGCCGCATCGTAGTCCGCGTCGGTGTGGGCGACGGAAACGGTACAGAGCTCCTTTGCGCCCTCAGTGAAGGAAACCGCGCCCTCCAACTCCGGCGCGACGTCTACGATCCGCACAAGCCCGCCGCAGCCCTCCCAGAGCCTGCGGAAGCCGTCCAGGTCCGGCAGCTTCAAATAGGCGCCGTTCTGGGCGCCTTTTTTCTTTTCGGAGAAATACGGCCCCTCCATGTGGATGCCCATGACCCTCGCGCAGCCTGCGGGCCGGTTCTCCCGGACATCGACCGCGGTCTGAAACGCGGCGGCGAGCGTGTCATACGGCAGCGTCATCGAGGTGGGGGCAAAGCTCGTCACCCCGCATTTGGCGAGGTGGGCCGCCATGCGTCTCAGACCCTCCGCGTCGCCGTCGGAGAAGTCTGCGCCCGCCGCGCCGTGGGTGTGGATGTCCACAAGTCCCGGAATCACATACGCGCCGCCGAGATCGGCGCCGCCTGTACGGTCCCCGGCAAAGACCTCCCCAAAGCGCCCGTCCTCCACGGTGAAGCCGCCGTATACGAAGCCGTCCGGTGTAAAGACATATGCGTTATGAAACAGCATCTCACACCTCCGGGAGACTGGCCGCGGCGATGCTCTGCCCCACACGGCGGGCCTTTTCGTCCGGCAGCATGACGGTGATCTTCTCCGCAAGCGCGGGATACTCCGCCTTGAGGATGCGGTTGCACTCCGCGATCAGCAGGTCGCCGCCGACACCGGAGGCCACGCGCCCCAGCACCAGCAGATAGCGCAGATCGTAAAAGGAGGAATAGAGCAGCAGGGTATGCGCGAGATAAGCGCCGATGGTTACGAAGATCTCTCTCGCGCCCGTGTGCCCTTCCTCCGCCAGCTTCTGCACGGCCTTGAGCTTGTCTGCGAGACTCAATGCGGGGTCGAGCGTGATCCCCGCGCGGGGGGCCAGGCGGATCACCGCGTCCTGCGAGAAGTACTTGCAGCCCACGCCGAAATCAGTGGACCACTCATCCTGCGGCGCGTCGGGCTGGAGATCGACCGGCGCGAAGGCCAGCTCGTTAAACCAGCCGAGAATCTTGCCGTCGGGCGTGACGTAGCCCGCGGCCTCGCTCGTGCCCATGGCGATGCCCATCACCGCGCCGGAATTGAGGCTCATGGCCCCGGCAAGGGCGGTCACATCCCCGTCGTTTGCCACCACGATCGGCACATCGCCGATCTCCTTCGCCGCGCGATCGTAGACGGTCTTGACCAGCTCGCGCTCCGAACGGGGAATTTTGATGAAGAGCGAGGACACCATCGGGGCATTGCCCACAAAGGTGCCGGCAGAGGACACGCCGATGGCATCCACCCGGGGCATCTTGGACGCGGCGGTCTTGAAAGCCTCCACAATGCCGCTGTATTGATAGTTGAGATCGGTCGACTGCTTGGGGAACCAGACCACCTCCTCGGAATAGACGCTCACACCGTCAATGACGGCGGAGACCTTGCGGTCGGAGCCGCCCGCGTCGAAGCCGATGCGGCAGCCCTCCAGGTGCCCGCCGATGGACCGGGCCTGCTCGTTTGCCTTGGGGAAGTCCGCCTCCCCGCAGGTCACAAGCGCAAAGGGCCGCTCAAAGATGTCAAATTCAAAGTTCGCGTCAAAGTCCCGCGCGCCGCCCACACGGTAGATGTCGCGGAGCTTTTCGGCGGTCTCGGCGCAGCCGCAGATCGTCACCTTCCAGCCGCCCACGCTCCAGAGCAGAAACTTCACATAGCGCTCCATGTAGCGGAGGTTTGCCTCCCGGTATTCCTCACCCCGCAGACGGGAAGAGAACACGGACACGCGCCCGTTCTCCCGCTCCAGCGCGACCCGGAAGGGGCGGTCCGCGCCGTCAAGATAGGCCCTCGCCCACACGCCGAAGGGAATGAAGCCCTCGTCCAGCAGGGGCTTGTTCTGATAGTCATAGGAAATGCCCAGATAGTTCATAATAAAACCTCATCATGATAAACAATGGCCTGCTGAGCGCAGGCCATTGTTGGATTTGTTCTCACGCGTACTTTTTTACCAGCGCTTCGATCTCTTTGGCGATCGCTTCCACCGCGGGCAGATCCTCGGGCTGGAGCTCAAAGAGCGGGGCGCGCACGCCGCCGATGTCCGGCCCGCCCTGGGCGCGGAGGATGCCCTTGATGACCGCGTACATGTTGCCCCTGCAGGCGCACATCTTATAGATCACATGGCAGCAGGCGTCCTGGATCTCACGGGCTTTGGCAATTTCACCCTCGTGAAAGAGCTTATAGATCGCAAGATACAGCTCCGGCATGGCGGCGTAGGTGCCGCCGATGCCGCCGATGGCCCCGGCGGACAGGCCGGAGAGAAGCTGCTCGTCCGGGCCGTTGAAGACGATGGCCCCCTCGTCCCGCCACATCTCGATATCCTGCACAGGCATGGAGGAGTTCTTGACGCCGATGACGCGTGGATTTTTCAGCATCTCCTTCAAGAGCGCGCTGCTCAGAGCAACACCGGCGAGCTGGGGGATGTTGTAGATGATGAAGTCGGTGTTCGGCGCGGCGTCGGAAATGTCGTTCCAGTATTTCGCAATGGCGTAGGGCGGCAGATGAAAGTAGATGGGCGGGATGGCGGCGATGGCGTCCACACCCAGGCTCTCCGCATGCGCGGCGAGCTCCCGGCTGTCGGCGGTGTTGTTGCAGGCCACATGCGCGATGATGGTGATGCGGCCTTTCGCGGCCTCCATCACGTTCTCGAGCAGCAGCTTCCGCTCGGCGACGGACTGATAGATGCACTCGCCGGAGGAGCCGCCCACATAGAGCCCCGTGACGCCCTTGCCGATCAGATACTCCGTAAAGGCGCGCACCCGCTCGGGGGAGATGTTGCCCGCCTCGTCATAGCAGGCGTAAAAGGCGGGGAAAATGCCCTGATATTTTCTGAAATCTTTCATTCAGTTCTCCTCTAATCTAATCTTAAATACGATCCTTGCAATGCCCTCCGGCGCAGCCGCCGCCATGCCGGGGCGGTGGCCCTCACCGGGGAAGAGGACGAGAAAGCTGCCGGGCGTGAGGATCACGCTCTGCTCGGGCTTCCCGCGGCATCCCCAGTAGTCGTCGTGCTGTTCCACAACCGTGAGATCCCCGGGCGCTGCGATATCCACCCGCTCACAGCCGTCAAACAGCGTGAAAATGTCCAGATACTGCCGGTGGTATTCAAAGAGCCGGTTTTCATCCGTTGAGGTCTGCACCTCAAAGCGCGTGACATAGAGGGCGCTGCCCTCCAGCTCCCGCCGCGTTGTCCCGACGGCGGAGAGAAAATCCCTGTTCAGCAGGCGCAGGGCCTCGTCGAGCCGGGGATGGATGCCCATGTACCGGCCGGCCTCGGACAGTTTGGCACAGATCATCGGCTCACCCCTTCACCGCGCCCATGGTGATGCCCTTCGTAAAGTACTTCTGGAAGATGATGAACACGATGATGATCGGCACAGAGGCCAGCGCCGAGCCCGCCATGATGAGGCCGAAGGTGTTCCTGCAGACAGTGTAACAGCGATGAAAGAAATTTTCAATACCAATATATTTTGAAATTTGAAAGGGAAGGGGGCTGACAAGGCGCGGCGCGGATGCTATAATCGTGCCCGGACAAGACAAACAAAACTTGCAAAGGGTGAACGGAATGAAAAAACATATCGTCTGCTTCGGCGACTCCAATACCCACGGCTACTGCGCCGACCCCGCCGACTGCGCCGACGGCGGAAACCGCTTCAACGAGGATGAGCGCTGGACCTGCCTTTTGCAGAAGGCGCTGGGGGAGGCATACCTCGTGCTGGAGGAGGGGCTCGGCGGCCGCACGTCGGTCTTCTCCGACCCGCTGCACGAGGCCATGGACGGCCTGCACGCGGCCTACCCCATCCTCATGACCCACGAGCCCGTGGATCTTCTCATCCTCATGCTCGGCACCAACGACACCAAGGAGCGCTTTGCGGCAAACGCGGCGGCAATTGCCGCAGGGATGGAGCGCCTCATCCAAAAATGCAAAACCGTGCCCTGCTGGGGTGAAAAGGGGCCGAACATCCTGGTCGTCTGCCCGCCCCCGCTGGGCGAGGGCTTCCATGACGAGGTGATGGGCAAAGGCTGCGTGGAAAAATCCGTCGCCCTGCCCCGGTATCTCGAGCCCGTGGCCGCGCGAAACGGCGTGCACTATCTGAACGCCGGGGCGTTCTGCGCTTTCAATCCCGTGGACTTCACGCACCTGACGCGCGCCGACCACGCAAAGCTCGCAGCCAGGCTCGCAAAGCTCGTGCCGGAGCTTCTGGCCTGAGATGCGAAATCTGTTCAACCCCGAGAGCTTTGTGTGGAAGCCCTTCGGATTCATCGGGGATCTGGCGGTGCTCAGTCTTCTCTGGCTCGTCTGCTCGATCCCGGTCGTGACGCTCGGCGCGGCGAGCGCCGCGCTCTACGACGCAGTGGTGCACACCCTGCGCCGTAAGGACGAAATGCCGATCCCGCGCTTTTTCTCCACCTTGAAGCGGGACCTGAAGCAGGGGATTATTACAACGCTTGCCGCGCTTGCGGTGGGCGCGGCCTTCTTCTTCGCGCCGCGGCTTTTCTTCCGCGAGCCGGAGAACTGGCGGGTGCTTCTCGCAGCCCGGTGCTTTCTGGGCTTTTTCCTGCTGTGCTTCCTCTCGTGGCTCTGGCCCGTGCTCTCGCGCTTCGCGATGGAGCCGGGGCCTCTGCTGGGGGCTTCCCTGCGTCTTGCGCTCGGCCATATCCTCAAGAGCGCCGCCATGGCGATCCTCTGGGGCGCGGCGCTCTATGCCGGGCTTCGCTATGCGGCGCCGTTTTTCGCCTGCCAGGCCCTCGCAGCGCTTGCGAGCACATATCTCATTGAACCGGTGTTCAAAAGCTATGAGAGTGAATAAAAGATCTCCCCGACCTGCCCGGCGCAGATCGGGGAGATCGCTCTATGGGGCTGCGAAAAGAGCCCCATACAGGAAAAAGAACGCCCTTGTGTGCAGGGGAGAGCACAAAAAAGAAACACCGAAGGATACATGGTATCAATCGGTGTTTCGCATGGTGCGAGAGAGGAGACTTGAACTCCCACGTCGGTTGACACACGCCCCTCAAACGTGCCTGTCTACCTGTTCCAGCACTCTCGCAGCTATAAGCGCCTTGCTCAAGGCAAGGGGTATTATAGCAGATTCTCAGGTTTTGTCAAGGATGAATTTTCGCTTTTTTGAAAGTTTTGGCCGGTGCTCTCATGGAGAAGCTGGACAAAGCCCAGAAGCAGCGCTGCGATCACGGCGCGGGCTCCGTGGTCCACATAGAGGAGAAAGCGCATCCTGAAATAGGCGTAGTAGCTCAGGAGAGAGGCGTACTGCATAAGCAGCGCACAGGGGATGCAGAACAGGCAGCTAAAGCCCAATACCACCGACAGAACATCCGCGCCGAAGAAGTAGCGGTCATGCATGTGCGGGAGCAGGAAGGGGATTCCCGCCGCAAACAGGAAGGCCGCCGCGATCACGGCGCGCGCGCTCAGTCTTTTCCGGCGGAAGAAGCAGAACAGCAGCAGCGCCAGCATCAGCGTGAAGGCCCCCACGATGCCGAGATTGGCGGCGTCCGCCGTCTGGGGCGAACGCCAGAAGAAGGCGTAGATGGACGGGGAATTATAGTTGAGTCCGCTGCCCACGCTGTCGGCCTGGGAGAGATAGAGGGTGAGCGTCTCAAGAAACGGCTTTCCGAGCAGCACCGCGGGCAGCACCAGCAGCACATAGACTGCCGGGAACACCGCAAAGTGCCATAGCTTATAATTGCCGCGAAACCACAAAACCGCCATGACGGGCAGCAGAAACACCGCCTGGAGCTTGAAGCCGAAGGAGAGGGCGAAGCAGGCCGCGGAGAGGATGGGCCTGTCCGAGAGTCCCAGCCACAGTCCCAGCAGCGCGAGGGCGACATAGATGCTGTCGCACTGCCCCCAGAGCGACCCGTTGAGCACCACGGTGGGGAGAAAGAGAACGGTGAAAAAGCACGTGAGGCGGCCTCTCGCGCTCCCGCCGCAGAGGGAAAAGAGCTGCATCGCGGCATAGGCGAGCAGCACATCGAAGAAGATGCTCAGGAGCTTGATGAGAAACAGATCCCGGATCGGCAGATAGGAGAAGAAGCAGAGAAAGTACAGATAGGGGATGTTGTAGTTTCCGAGCGGGTAGGACAGGGAGCGAAAGCCCAGGTTCTCCCGGTAAAAGGAAACCCAGTGATGCAGGAAATCCTTATAATCCAGCGTCTCATACGGCAGGCACGCAGCCCGCAGCAGAAACGCCGCCGCCGTTAAGAGAGCGGAAAGAAAAACGGCCTTCCTCGTCTTCAAAAGTCCCGCGCGCCAAAGAAGCCAAAGCGCAAAGCCGGCCTCCTGCGCAAGCAGCAGACAGGTGATGAGATCCATGGCACTCCTCCAAAAAACGTGTTGATGATAGTATACCACGCCCCGCGGAAAAGTACCATAGCTTTTCCCTTTGACAATTGAACGCCGCTGTGTTACGATACACCCGTATTAGGGAGTAGCCGGCGCCTCGCGGCGTTGGGCAGATCGCCATCCCCGGGGCTTTGACCCCCGGTCTGCCCAGAAAGCGGCAAGACTTTTACCAGCGGGAGAGTGAACCCGGCGGTAAAAGTCATTTTTTTATTCTGGAGGACTGTGTATGATTCCGGCGCTGATCGTATTTGTCGTGACCTATATCCTTATGCTGAGCTTTCAGAAGTGGCGTCCCTGGATCGCTCTCGGGGCGGCTGCCGTGATGCTGGTTCTGGGTGCGCTCGGCTTCTTTGAGATGACCCCGCTCTCCGCGCTCCGGGCGGTGGACTATAACGTGCTGCTCATGATCTCGGCCACCATGTGCATCGTCACGCTCTTTATCGAAAGCCGTATGCCCGCCCGTCTCGCGGAGATGATGATGGCGAAGGTGCCGAACGTCCTCTGGGCCGTCACGGTGCTGAGTCTTTTCGCGGGCGTTGTGAGCGCCTTTGTGGACAATGTGGCGACGCTCCTGATGGTGGCCCCGGTGGGACTCGCCATCTCGCGCAAGCTGAAGATTTCGCCCGTGCCGGTGCTGATCGCCATTTCGGTCTCCTCCAATCTCCAGGGGGCGGCGACGCTTGTCGGCGACACGACGAGCATCCTGCTGGGCGGCTTTGCCAATATGAACTTCATGGAATTTTTCTGGTTCCATGGCAGGCTCAGCATTTTCTGGAGCACAGAGCTCGGTGCCCTTGCCTCAACGCTCGTGCTCATGTTCCTCTTCCGCGGCTACCGGGATAAGGTGGACTGCCCCGTGGAGACCGAGGTGGACGACCTTGTGCCGAGCTGGCTCATGATCGGCACGGTTCTCATGCTCATCTGCATGTCCTTTGTGCCGGAGCCGGAGGCGGGCGCGCTCAAGACCCTGCACGGCCTTCGCAGCGGTCTCTCCTGCGTGCTCTTCGCCCTCATCGGCCTTGTGCGCCAGAGCCTCCGGGAGCGCTCCGCCGATCCCTTCGCGCGCGCGGCAAAGGGGCTCGATCTGGATACGCTGCTGCTCCTCTTCGGCCTTTTTATGGTCATTGAGGGCATCCGCGCCGCCGGCGTCATCGACGCGGTGGCGGATATTTTCTACCGCACCGCGGGCAATAACCCGCTGCTCCTGTACGTGCTCATCGTCGGGGTTTCGGTGGTGCTCTCCGCCTTCATCGACAACATCCCCTATGTCGCCACCATGCTGCCCGTGGTGCAGGGCATTGCCGGCCTGATGGGGGTGGACCCCACCGTCTATTATTTCGGCCTTCTCACCGGCGCGACGCTCGGCGGAAATCTCACGCCCATCGGGGCCTCGGCCAACATCACGGCCATCGGCATCCTCCGCAAGAACGGGGAGGAGGTCACCACGAAGGACTTTCTGCGCATCGGCGTCCCCTTCACGCTGACGGCCGTGCTGGTCGGCGCGGGCTTTATCTGGCTCGTCTGGGGCAAATAAAACATACGGGAGGCGTATCACCATGAAACGCGGCGGACTCGGCATTCTCATCTTCCTTATTGTTGCGCTGCTTGTCGCCTTTCTGGCCTTAAAGCAGATGCAAAACCCCAAACCCCTGTCGGAGCGGGTCTCCGAACAGATCCAGGAGACGACGCAGCAGGCGGTCCAGCAGGCGGTGGATTCCATCAACGAGGCCGTGCAGAACATTGATCTCGACGAAATCGCGCAGAGCAGCGGCCTTGCGGATACGATCCAGGACGCCCTCTCTCAGATCGGAGCGAACGGATGAATCCGGCCCTTTCCAACCCCCTCATGTTCATCCTCGAGGCAGACCCCGAAAAATACATCAAGACGCCCTCCGCCTCCGTCGTCGCGATTATCAAGACGCTTGAGGGCTTCGCGGCCTTTTTGTGCTGCTTCCGGGTGCTCGACGTTTTGAAGGGGCTCGTCACGTCTCGCGCGCCGCTTTCGCTGTCTGCGCTTTTCAGGGCGCTGGTGCCCGTTGAGCTCTCGGTCCGTCTGCTGCCCGGGACCCTGACCGCGCCGGGCGGGACGGTGTGGACGCTTCTCTCCGCTCTCGCGGCCCTCGCTGTCCTCGCGGAGCTTGTGTGCTTTGTGATCGAGGCCGGGGCGGGCCTTTTTCTGCGTTTTGCCCTGGGCGGGGCGAAGCTCATGAAATCCACCCGCGGCGTGGTCTCGGCAGCCTCCGTCCTCCTCGCCCTCTGTGTGACAGGGGCGAGCGCGCTGCTGATTTGGGAGCGTGTCCGGGGCGGCGTCGGGCTGGACGGCTCCCTGCGCCTGCTTCTTGTTCCGCTGGGCTGCAGCCTGCTTCTCTGGCTGCACGTTCTCTACAACCGGGAGGCTGCCGCGGTATTCGACGCCGTCGAGTATGAGATCCGCCTCGGCTTCAAGCAGACCGCCCTGGGAAAGCTCCGGCTCGGCCGTTGGGCGCTGCTCCTGTCCCTCTGCTTTTTCGCGGGCGCCGCGGCCCTCTGCGTGTTTGAAGGCTTTCGGATGCGCACGGTGTATCTTCTCGCAATTTTGGGGTGCAAGTTTTTCGCGGTCTGGCGCTGCTTTCACGTGTTCCGAAAATGCCACCGCTGAGAGAAAACCGAATACTGTCCCCGGCGGGTGAATATACGGCTCTTGCCGTGCATTCACCCGCTTTGTGCGCCTGAGGAATTTACATAATTTTCATGTCAGGATGGCTTCACGCCCTTGAAAAAAACGGATACTTATGGTATTCTATATTCTGTACAATTGCGTGGAGTATGCCCATTTGACGGACATCCCCGAGGCTTATCAAACAACTCCTGCGTCCCGGCGCAGATTGGATATGGAGTACCAAGATGATGAATCTGCTTGAAAGAATCAATCAAACGATCCGCGGCATCGCCCCGCGCAGGGCGATCGCGTCCCTGCTGGTGGCGGCTGAGTGCTTCTCCGCCGCTTCGGTGGGCGTGCCAACGGCCTATGCGGAGACATACGAGGGGATCGAACTGGTCGATCAGATCCAGGATCCGAATGCTGAGGAGCAGTGGGTCACAGAGGAGCTTGAAGATACCGCCGTGATGGAAGCTGCCGCGCCCGACGAGGCGGGGCAGCTCTCCCCGGCAGAGGCGGCGGAGCTCGGCGCGCAGGCGGCGGAGCAGGCCGAGTATGACGCGGAGCTTGCCGCCTACGACGCGGAGACTGCGGCGTATGAGGCCGAGACCGCGCAGGATCATGAGACGGCCGCCGCTGCCGCCCTGCGCGCGGAGGAAGCCGCAAACCGCGCCATCGCCGCCGCCGACCGCGCGGCAGAGGAGGCGGCCTGGGCGCATGAGGCCTATAATCTTGCCGACCAGGAGGCGCGGCGCGCGGCGGACGAAGCGGCTTTTGCCGCCGATGAGGCCGCCAACGCGGCTGCGCTCGCGGAAGAGCTTGAAAACGCGGCTGAGAAGCCGGACGGGCAGAGCACTGTCTTAAAGCCGGACGGGAAGGCGGAGAGCGCCGCCGCGCCCGGCCGCAGTCTCGCGACCGCAACGCCGAAGCCCGAGAAGACCCCCGCAAAGGCGGAAGAGAGCGCAAAGCCCGCGGACGCGCTCTCCGGCGCGGAGAAGAAAACGGAGAGCGACAAGCCCGACAAGAATGCCGAACTTGAAAGCGCGCGGGAAGAGGCGCAGCGTCTTGCGGCCGTAGCCGAGGAAAAGGCCGCGCTCTCTGCCGAGGCAAGCGCGCAGGCGGAGAGCGCCTGGGCCGCCGCAAACAGGGCGACAGTCGCAAGCTCCAACGCCGATGCCGCGGCCAACCGCGCCATCGAAGCCGCCAACCGCGCGCGCACAGCGGCGGAGAGTATGACCCCGGCCGACCCGGAATCCGAAGCCGCCTATACAGGCACGGATGAAAGCGGCGAGAACGGGCAGAACGGCACACATGAAAACACGGACATGGCGGGCCTGACAACGCTGCGGTACAGCGACACGGCGGTGACCGTAACAGGTGAGGTGCCGGAGGGTGTCACGGTGAAGACCTCCGATGTTTCGGAAGCCTTCCGGAATTTCGATCCCGAGTCAGTCGATGCCATCGTGCTGAGCGATCTCGATGTTTTTGCCGCGGCGGATGAGACGGCAGTACCGAAAGAAGAGGCCAGAGCGATCCTTCTCGCCGCCTATGACATTTCCCTCGCCCTGAACGGGGCGGAGTACCAGCCCGAGAGCGGCAGACCGCTCGAGGTCAGCATCACCGTCCCCGAAATTCCCGAGGGGATGGAGCTCATGCTCTGGCACATCCGCGACGATGAGACAGCGGAGCGGATCAAGCACTTTACCCGCACGGGCAGTACCGTCACCTTCACTGCGGAGAGCTTTTCGGTTTACGCGGTTGTCGCAACCACCCTCGAACAGAAGCTCACCGCGAGTGATGGGAATGAATATTTGGTCACCGTGACGTATGATAATACGTCCGGAATCCCCTCTGACGCCGAGCTATCTGTGTCGGAGATCAAAGAGGGAGAGGCTGGCTACGAGGATTATGTGGCGCAGTCCGCCGCCGCATTGGGTGAAAAGCCCGAAAACCTGGCGTTTGCGAGACCTTTTGACATCACTCTGAAGAATCCTGAGACAGGCGAGGAATACCAGCCGAACGAGGCTGTTCAGGTCAGCATTCAGCTGCTGAAAGATGACCTGAATAGTTATGCGTCGGTGGATGTTGTCCATATCCCTGGCGGAGCCGGAGAAGATGCCCAGGTCATGGATACAACCGTACACGGAGAAGCCGTTGAGTTTAGTACAGATGGATTCTCGGTGTATGTTTTGACGGGTATTAATAACGAAACGGTGACACCACAGTGTACGTATACCTTCTATGTGCCGGATGATGCAAATGGATATACGGAGTATTCATTTAAGGATGATAAAGGCGATACATTATTTCATCAGACAATTACCAGAGGAGAGGAACTGATCGTTCCGCAATTAACTTCATCCGACACTGAGGTTTTTGCTGGCTGGTATGAAGGGAATAGGGTTGGAGGTGAGCTGAAATTAGCAGATGCTCCTTATGACTTCGATAACATAACAATCACAGAAAACAACGCAATTGAGTTGTATGCGGTCTATCGGAAATACGCTGTGGTCATTTTCCATGACCAGTATGATAGTAGCTCCAAAACGTTCCCGGTTGCTTATACCCGCAGAGCTGAACTCGTGACCGCAGGGGAAGGCGAATCCGCCACCACTTCTGCTACGGTAAAGATCAGCGATCTAAGTACAACTTATACCAGTACCGGCGAAGCCAACATGGCCTTCTTTGGATGGTCGGAGACACCGATCAAAATACCGGGCGCGGCCAAGGATGACAATGGTGATGGTGTATCCGTTGTACCTACAGATGAAGAAGGCTGCATCTCCGTCACAGGTGAAAAGCATCTTTATCCAATTTATAAAGAAACTCATAGGCTGACCTATTATGCGGCGCAGTCTGGACTCAGTGCGGCATATGTGCCTCCTACACAATTTTTTGCGGGAGAACCCGTGTCATATAATGACAATGGCACGACAGTTTATTCTCTGCCAACCACATCCCGTGACGGCTACACTTTCCTCGGTTGGTGGACAGGTACGACGACCACCAATGACGGTGTGGAAACTGTCAACTATGGCACACAGATAACGGAAGCTGATGGAAGCCTTGTAGCCACTGCGGATGATGGCGGTGTGTATATCAGCGAAGATAAAAATGTGCAAAAACTGTATCTTCACTCTGACGCTGTCCTTTACGCAAAATGGGAGGCATCCTATAGCATTGTCTACTGGAAACAGGTAACGACAGAAACGCCTGATACTGCTGAAAAACATTATGAGTATGCGGAAACAGTAACAAGAACTGCACAGATCGGCGATACTGTTTCGATAGCGGAGGCAGATCGTGCCAATGACCGGTATGATGGGTACAAGTATAGTTACTGTGATCCGGTTTCTGCAACGATTGGGAATACCAAGGAACTGACAGTCCTGAATGTGTATTATGATCTCGGTGCCGAGCATGAGGTTTCCGGTCAGACTCATACATTAACATTTGCTGACTCAGTGACCGGAGAAGGCGCGGCGACTATGCCGAGCGCTGTGGAGAACCTGGCATATCAAGCTGAACTGGAAGACTATATCCCGGACAATCCGACCTCCGGTCAAATATCCGGTTCCGGAAAAGCTATCTATAGTTTTGACTCATGGTACATGGATCAGGCCTGCACGATCAAGGCCAATCTTGATACCATGAAAATGCCCGACCATGATCTGACAGTATACGCTGGTTGGACGGCTATTAAATTCAGAGTCGATATCGATCCGAATTATGGTGCGCTGTACGCGGAGGAAAACGGAACAGGTACCGGTGCGACCTACTTTAACAACACCTATGACGCAGAACCGATCGGAGAATACACCCATGTGACCCGTGATTATGTAGAATCGAGTTCCGGTACCTGGTACTACGTCAATCATGATCGCGCCTATGGCGGAGACCGCCATACCTATTACACGCAGAATCCGGCTCTGGCTACGGAAGATACCGCCTTTGAATATGCTCCGGGCGTCTATACCTATGTGGGGTGGTTTGAGGTGTATTTGGATGCTGAAGGCAACGAGATCGGCGAAGCCTCCGAGCCCTATGATTTCAGCCAGCACACTGACCACAACACCAAGCTCCGCCTCCACTGGAAGAAGGAGGGAACCTATTACCTCGCCTATGACGCAGGCGATGGGACGCTTGAAGACGGAACAACAAAGAGCGTTGTCCTGCCAAGCGGTTATGCCGACTATGCGGAAGTTGTTCTGACTCAGTCTGCCATTGCGCCAACGGGATACACGTTCATTGGCTGGCAGGTGCGTGGCGGAGACAGTACTACAATCTATAAGCCGGGCCAAACCTTTACTCTCCATGCGGATAACGCAAAGCGTGTCAGCGGCAAGGATGTCGTCTATTTGGACGCCGTCTATGCGAAAGTCGGAACTGCCTCCATCGTTTACAACGCAAACGGCGGTACGGTTGCTGAAACCGGTGTGGACTTCGGTAAGGTTCCGGGTAGTTCTGGAGATGAATGGACTGCCGAATCCGGCACGGTTGATACGACTGCGGGAACTGCAACTGTTTCGGGTCTGGCCAACAACAGCAAGTTCAAGCTGAGCTACGGTACCGGATTCACCGCGCCCTCTGGCTCTGGAGCTGCCTTCCTCGGATGGAGTGATAGAGCTGTCTGCGACGCTTCCGCGACCTTCTATTCCAAGGACAGTGGCGTGACATATGGCGTCAATACGGCGGAGCCCAAGACTCTCTACGCCGTTTGGGGCGCGCAGGTGACCTATAACTTGGGCAGCGCTGATGCTGATTGGGGCAGCGAAACATGGGATTCAACGGTTTATACATTCAATAGCGAAAGCAAAAACTATTCTCAGAACGCGAATCTCGGAACGGTTGTGACTGAGCCGGAGCAGGTTCCGGTTTACACGGGATCGGATGGACGTCTGTTCCGTTATTGGGCAACACGAACGGCCACAGGGGACGAGACGAATCCGTATTCCTATACAGAATATGACTTTTCGCAGTCGATCACGGGTGCGCTGGATTTGTACGCCTATTGGAGCGAAGCGAACACCGTTACCGTTCATGCTGTGGATGCCTCCAATGCTGTTCTGGCAGATATGACCGGCGAAGACGGGTGGACTGTGGCAAACGTTACAGTGTCCGCTACCGAGACGGCGCTGAACGGCACAAGCCATGTGACGGCTCCTGAAAACTATGAGTTTGCTTTTGTTGCTGTTGCGAGCGACCTGAATAACATTTCCGAAAGCAACGCGGTAACGGCGATCAAATATGAGAATAAGAAAGTGCTCGTAAAATACAAGGGCGAGTCATCGTTTAGAGTCCTCGGTGAAGGCAGAGAGCTATATTTCGTCTATTACCAGAAAAAGACTCTGGATATCGGCTACAAGAGCATGGAAGCAAGCGGCGTGCTAACGGATGTGAAAACAATTGAGGGCGCACCTGCAAATTCAGTTTCGCTTCTTGGCGAATACAGCATGTCGAGTCAATTGACTGCTCCACTGAGCCTTGCAACTGGCTTCACGAATTATGCATTTGCCATCGGTGACGTTGATCCTCACAGCGAGACACAGATGAACGCCTCCAATCTGAGCCTGATCACGAATGCTGTCGGCTCGGGCGACACTGTCCCGACGTTGAGGGTCAGGAATACCTGGCGTGGATTTGAATATACTACAGAGACCGGGGAAAACGCGGTCTGGACAAGTTGCGGCTATGAGCCTCAGCTCTATGTAATCTATTATTCCCAGCAGCCAACGGTGGTCATGTTTGACGAAAAGACCGTGGGAACCAGCGCTGTCATGAATACAGAGTTTACTTATAACCTGCTTGTGACGCAGACCACCACAACCACAACATCTGTGCAGACGCAGACGTGGGATGGTGAAAAGTGGGTCGATTCCGGCGATCCTTTCGTGACGGAGACGACGAGTACGCCGAAAACTATCTTTGATACCACCGCCGAAGGGAACCAGTCCTATATTCTTAAAAACGGTGAGGCCAACTCGTCGATCCTGTTCTACAGTTCTTCGGTACAGATCGGCGAGCCTATAGAAGTTGATGAAAACACTCGGACTATAACTACCACAACAACGGTGACTGCTCAGACCGCCAAGCTCACGCAGACGGCGAACGACTCCTTCACAACCGCGATCGACGTAGACGGCACAGCCTATACCGAATCGCCCAATGTGTACACCTATACGGCGAACGGCTCCGGCGGCACCCAAAACGTCACCTTTACCAACACCCACAAATCCCTCCCGGTGGAAGTACATGTGGCCATGGTGGAGAATGACGGCACCAGCGGCGGCATCATGCAGCGGGATGGCAGCTTCAGAAGCACCACGGAGACTGCCTACAAGTTTGATCTGGCGTTGGGAACAAACGAACCACTCCTGACAAAGCTGCCGTCTTCTGCTGTTTTCACAGGCGATACAGATACCTATGCCTTTGGAGCCGTCATGTCCGGTATCGGTGCGGAAGGCACTGCCATCACGGTTGGAAGCATGGGCGTTGCATCGATTGCCTATGAGCCAATCAGCGGCAATATCTATGGGCTGGTGCTGAAAGACAGCGACGGGAATACGATCAGCGAATTGGGCAGTAATCAGCTTTACTACCTCTACTATCCCATGCCCAAAATCCGTTACGTGAAGGAAGCGGCTGACGGGACGCTGACGGACATTACGGGCTACCTTCCGAACGCCCAAACCGGCGTTATCGAGGCAAGCGACTCCGTTACCTATAGTCATGCCCTGCTCACCATGAACGGAAAAACCGTTGAACAGAACGAGAGCTTTGAGATTCCGCTCTCCGGCTTTGTCATCAGCCAGAGCGGGAACAACTTCCGTATGCCTCCCGTGCTGGACGACGGCCTGTCTGAACGCTACCTGAGTTATGCCAAGCTCGGCGCAGGCAGCGGCGGAGCAACGAACCTCTCTGCGCTGGATGTCAGCAACGGACTCGCCATGCAGTTCAAGGTGCAGGATAACACCCTGCAGTACAGTTTTGACGGGAACACATGGAAAGACCTTCCCCTTTCCGGGACGCCGACCATCTACGCCATCTACACCGAACGCGGCTACGATTTCCAGATCAGCAAGACGGTGGATACCTCCCAGAGCGGAGAAAACGCGATCTTTAGTGACTCCAGCTTTACTGTAACCATCAGCTCGGATGCGATCACCAAGGACAGCTATGACGCAGAAGGCGCAGAAAGCGCGACCGTGGCGGCCACACCGGCTACTGAATCCACACCGGGCACGATCACGCTCACTGTTGTAGACGGCACGAGAGTGAGGATCAAAGGTCTGGGCCGGGGTGACTATACCGTCACCGAGAGTGGGAACGAGAACTATGATCTGACGGCGAGAACCGGATCCATCGTAGGCAGCTCTACCAGCACGATAACGGTGACGGACAATGCAACGGTCTCCTTTACGCTGGATACGGAAAAGAAGGTTGACCTGACCAACAGTCCGAAGGCGATCTGCAAAATTGACGACCATTATTTCTATACCCTGCAAAGCATGGTGGAATATGTGGATAGTGAGATTGCCACTAAGACTGCGACAGCGGAAATGCTGACAGACTATCTCATGCCTGCTGCTGATACTGTAGAGATCCCGAACGGCTGCAACATCACGCTGACAACAATAGAGGAGACAAGTGTAATAGATCATGCCGCCGTTATCACCCGAAGTGCTGACCTGGCGGATATGCCGCTGTTCACCAACAATGGCACACTGACCATAATCAACGTAACGCTCGACGCCAATAATATCGAATCCTCCGCTCCGATGATTCAGAGCGCTGGCGATTTGACCGTCGGCTCCGGTGCGACGATTCAGAACGTCGTGGGCGGCGGTGCAATCAACGCAATAGCCGGGAATATCACCGTCAGCGGAACGATCCAAAAATGCAGCGCGGCTGAGGGCGGAGCCATTCACCACTCCGGGAACAGCACCATCACCTTGAACGGAACCGGCACGATTCAGAACAATACCGCAACCACCTATAACGGCGGCGCGATCTACCTCGCAGGCGGTACGGTCAAAGTTTCCGGTACGTCCAAAATAACCGGGAACAAGGCTGAATCTGGGAACGGCGGCGCGGTGTATTGCCCCGGCACCGTTGTGATCGAGCTCGACCAGGGCGGAAGCGTAACAAACAACACCGCGAAAGAGGGCGGCGCGATCTATGCCGAGACCGGCGCGATCAGCATTTCTAAAACAGCAGAGAATGTCAGTCCGGCGATAACCGGGAACACTGCCACCACCGGCAACGGCGGCGCGATCCATGTGGGCACGGGCTCGGTATCTGTCTCTGGCGGCAGCGTGTCGAGCAACAAGGCCGAGAACGGGCTGGGCGGCGCGATCTATGCGAATGCGGCGTCCGTCACGGTCTCCGGGACAGCGGAAGTCAAGAGCAATAACGCGAAAGAGGGCGGCGCGGTGTATGCCGTCTCCGGCGCGGTCGAGGTCTCCGGTGGCGCAGTGGATAACAATACCGCTTCCACCGGCAACGGTGGCGCGATTTATGCGGGCAGCGGCCACGTGACGCTGTCCGGCGGCAGCGTGTCCGGGAACAGGGCGACGGCTGGTAGCGGTGGCGCGGTGTATGCGGGCATCGGCAATGTGACGGTGTCCGGCGGCAGCATGACCAACAATACAGCCAAAACGGACGGCGGCGCGGTCTGCGCGAACAGCGGCAGCATCACCGTGTCCGTGCCCGACGGTGGAACGGCTGAGACTATCCAGGGCAACACCGCCACCACCGGCAAGGGCGGCGCGCTCTATGCCGATTCCGGCGCGGTCTCGATCACGGGAACCACCCTGACCGGGAATACAGCCGGGTCTGACGGCGGCGCGGTGTATGCCGGAACAGGGGCGGTCACGCTCACAGACAGCGTCTTTGGCGGTGCTACAGCGACCGACGGCAATACCGCTGGCGGCAGCGGCGGCGCAATCTACGCGGGCAGCGGCAATGTGACGGTGTCCGGCGGCAGCATGCAGAATAACAATGCGACCGGCGGCAACGGCGGCGCCCTCTATGCGGGCAGCGGCGCAGCCACTATGTCAACGGTTACCCTGTCCGGCAACAGCGCGGCGACGGGTAAGGGCGGCACGGTCTATCTGGACAGCGGCTCCCTCACCCTGACCACGGTCACCGCCGCCGGCAACAGCGCCATCAACGGCGCGGCGGTCTTTGTGAATACCGGCAGAGCGAATTTCAGCGCCGGTTCCTATACGGGCAATGTCGCCTCCGAGGGCGGCGCTGTGGGCGTAGGGAGCAAGGACGCGCGGCTGTATTTCACCGGCGATGTGCAGGTCAAGGACAATAAGCTCGGGACAGGGGACGACGCGCCCAAGAGCAACGTCTATCTCGACCAGGATGACGACGCCGTCATCAATATCGACACGCTGGGCGGCGACGCAGCCATCGGCATCTATGTTGCGGATAGCGTGGAGAATACCCGCGGCGTCCCCGGCGCGAGGTTTGCGGTCTACACCAGCAACAGCAATGTAAACAAGATCACCAATGACCGATACACGTCCCTGACGGTTCAAAGCGACACCGCGGCGAAAAAGCTCTATTGGGGCAATTCGATCAAGGTAAGTGTTCACAAGCTGGATTCCTATGGCAGCGATTTTACACAGCCTGCAAATAGCGGCGCAGGCACGCAGCTTGGAAAATACGACGCCTATTTTCCGGAGTTCAGTGACGCGGCGGTTTCCGAGCTGGCGTCGGAGCTGGTGATTAAATATAAGCTCGACATCGGCACGAAGGTTTATGCCGGTGCGTATTTGGACGGCGAGCGAAGCTTTGGGGATTACATCACCAAGCTTACGTGGGTCAAGGAAAAATCTGAATGGTATGTTACGACGCGCAGCGGTGCTCAGGTTTCCCTGACGAAGCAGAATGGCAACTACAGAATCTACATCTATTATGCTGAGCCGGCCTACCTCTCCATCGAGAATAACACCGACATGGCCCTGACCATCAGCGACATGACGGTAGGTGGTACCAGTGTGATCAACAGCGAAACTGTGGCGGGCTACGGTATGGTCTTCGCCAAGAACGGCGCGATCCGTTCGGCGCTGCTTCCGGTGACTGCGGAGGATCTCCAGCTTTCCGCGGGGCAGTCCATCAACCTCCTGATCCCCGGGGGACGGAACAAGGCCTACACGCTGGACGGCAGCTTTGAGACAACCACAGGCGGCAGCGTCCGGCTGCGTAGGGGAGCGGAGGCCAGCCTCAGCGAGGAGACGGTAGAGGTCTCTGCCACGGGCGGAACATTTGAACAGCTCACTGGCACAACGCTGAACGCTGCGGGAACTTATAACATCATCTTTGGCGACAACAAGATCATCTGCAAGGTCGTGGACGCAGACGACGCCGAGCATCCCTACAGCAAGATCAGCGATGCCATTGCGGATATCGTTGCCACCGCAGGGGCAAATCCGCCCTATGCGCTGACAACGGCAAAAACGGCCACCATTGAGATGGTGACGGATTATCTGCTGACAGCCTCCGACGATGTGAACATTCCCCAGGGCTACGATATCACGCTGACCACGGCGGCGAAGGAAGGAGCCACCTACTGCTATAACGGCACCGGCAACCGCGCGATCATCAGCCGTGACACGCAGAACACGGATTCGATGATCAAGGCGTGGAATGCCTTGGAAAGCAATAAGGTTGTAACGACACTCAGGTTGAAAAACCTGATCATCGACGGAAAGAGCGTCCGCGGCTCCAGCGACGGCGGCGCGGTGGCGACCCAGTACGTCAACGTCTATATCGATACGGTTGATTTCAAGAACGTGTACGCCAGCAACGGCGGCGCGCTCCTGGTGATGTTTAATTTTAACAGAACAACAACGAAAGAAGTCAAGGATACATTGCCCGGCACGATTCTTGAGGTCAATGATTCCGACTTTACCGGCTGCACGTCCACGACGACGGTTACCTCCAACCGACTGGGCGGCGGTGCTATCGTGACGAATGCCGAGACGATGACGCTTGAAGACTGCGATTTCACCAACTGTACCGCAGTCGACCAGGCGGGCGCTGTGTTCCACCGCGTAGATAAGAATAACAATTCCTGGACAAATATCACCGGGTGCACGTTCACAAACTGCTCTGCCAACGCAGCGGGCGGTCTGGAACTCGACTCCAAGACCATTACGGTGACGGACTGTACCTTTGAGCACTGTGTTGCAACACAGCGTAACGGCGGAGGGTTCAACGTGTACGCTCTAAATGCCAGCACACCGACAGCTGACTGCTGGGTAACAGTATCGGGCTGCACGTTCAATGACTGCCAGTTGACAACTACAAATACCAGCAACGGCAACGGCGGTGGCTTCCGCTGCAACGCGGTCTATACGAAAGTAGAAAACAGCACTTTCACCAATAACCAGGCTCTCTATGGCGGAGGGTTCTGTATCTCCAATGGCAACGCGAAGAAGGGAGAGGTATACGGCTGCACGTTTGAGCGGAACACGGCGAACAACGGCGGCGGAATCTATGGAAAACCCGCAGAGTTTATCATCGGGGACTATACATATACGGATAGTGAAGGAGTGGTGCATACCAGGCATACTGAGATCAAAAACTGCACGTCCAAAAACCATGGAGGCGGGTTGTATCACGATAAAAATGCAGACAATACTTCCTTGACTATCACCAATGCTGTTATAACCGGCAACCGAACAACAGCTAACAGCATGAACGGCGGAGGTGTCTATACGAACTGCCGTAAGGTGGAGATCAATGGCGCTGAGATCACAGATAATACCTGCACCAGCGCAGGCGGCGGCGTGTACGCTTACAGCTATACCTCGCTGACTATCACGGATTCTGATATTTCCCGCAATAATGCATCCGGCAACGGCGGCGGCGTATGGTTTGACGCGGACAACGACACCAACCGCGCAAAACAGGTTCTGACCATTAAGGGCAGCACCATTGACGGCAACACCTCCAACGGAAACGGCGGCGGCGTTTATACGCTTGGCAAGACCGTGACCATCGGAGCCAGCGATACGAAGACCGACAGCAACGGCAAGTACATCCGCTCCTCCATCTCCAACAACTCCGCAAAGAATGGCGGCGGCGTCTATCAGAGCCGGAATGTCGCCGGCTCCAAGCTGGAGATCAGCGACACCAGCATAAGCGGCAATGCCGCTAACGGCGGTACAGGCGGCGGTGTCTATGCGGGCGTGCGTACGCTGACCGTCACATCCACGGAGATATCCAGAAACTCGGCAACCAGTGACGGCGGCGGCATTTGGTATGAAATCAATAATGATGATGCCAGAAAGGCAATGAAGCTGACCGTTGAAGGCTGCACGTTGGATACCAACACCTCCGGCGGCAAAGGCGGTGGCATCTATACACTTGCCAAGACCGTTGAGATCAAAGAGCACACGGAAGGAACGGGAGAGGATGCCGTTACGACTCCCACAACCATTTCCAACTGTACGGCATCGGCATCCGGGGGCGGTATCTATCAAAGTCGAAATGTGGATGGTTCAGTTCTGAACATTACAGGCTCTACGATCAGCGGCTGTACGTCGAACGATACCAGTACGGCATGGGATCATGGTGGTGGAGGTGTGTTCGGATATGTGCGATCAATCACAGTAACAGGATCCGAAATCAGCGGTAACAGCGCAAAGGGAAAGGGCGGCGGCATTGTCATGGGCCTTGAGAGCAATGACTATATGCTTACGATTGATAGCTCCAGTGTCACGGGCAATACCAGTTCCAATCAGGGCGGAGGTGTTGCGACCCGATCCCAGCTTACCCTACGCAACGGCACGGAGATCACTGGGAACCGTCTGACGTCGAACACCGCTGGCGACTGCGCGGGCGTGTATCTGAACAACAACCGCACTCTGTTTGTCGGTTCGGAAGACGCAGACACGGATACCATCATCGTCCGCGGCAACACCACGGCTAACGGCACACTCTCTGATCTGCGACTGTGGGACAACGGGTCGGAAAACAATTCCACCAGCACCTACGTCTACTGCAGCCTGAGCGACGACAGCGAGATCCGCGTGGTGAACGCAGCAAAGGTCAGCACCTGGTTTGGCAGCGCGGAGATTGCATACCCGAACGGATTCTCCGACGATAACGCTGTGTTCAGGGCGGACAGCAGCACCCTCCATGGCATCATTGATCGGACAGATCCCAACGGGAAAAAGATCATTTGGGCCGGTCCGCCCATCGCAAAGCTCACGGACGGCGGCGGGACGCTGCTGTACATCCGGTATACGGAAGGCGGCGCTCTCTATCCCGCCATCTTTGACCGCCTGGATACCGGCAACAGTAGCGCAGGCAGCACGGTCAGCCCGTTCAACATGTTCCGCATGTCGGATATGAAGCTGTACTATACGAACGGAACGGAGTACACCGGCTCGAATTATTGTATAAAGATGCTGGTGGAATATTACGAAACCAACGCCGATATGACGCTGCCTTATGTGGAGGGTAGAACGGTAACGTTCACCACAGCGGGTAAGAACGATACTGACGGCTATCCCTTCGAGGGCAGAGCCGGTGGTCGCGCAACAGTAATTCGCGCTTACGCTGGTTCAACTAACAGAACTTTGATGAACGTTAGTGGGAATCTGGTTCTGGAGAACATTGTCATCGACGGTGGTACGGAGAACGGAATCGCTGTAACAGGCAGCACGCGCTGCATGTGGATCGACAATGATTTTTGTACGGTTACTCTCGGTGAAAATGCAGTGTTGCAAAACGGACATGTCAAAACCGATACTGACGGCGGTGGCGTATATGTTAACAAAGGCACACTTGAAATCGCCGGCGGTGTGATCCGAAACTGCACAGCAAGAAACGGCGGCGGCGTGTATAAGCAAGGCGGACAAACTCTTACGTTGGAAGCCGGCAGCATTTATCAATGCACCGCTACCGGAAATGGCGGCGGCGTATACCTAAATGGCGGGAGCTTCAACATGTCCGGCGGCACGATCAGTGCTGGCTCAGCGGCTCAGGGCGGCGGCGTTTATGTCGTGAACAACACAAGTATACCGTTCAATATGTCTGGCGGGTCCATCATCAATAATAACGCTACAACAACAGGTGGTGGTATCGCTGTCGGGGGAGATAATACACGCCTCTGCTTCTCCGGCAAGGTCAACGTCTCCGGCAACACTTGCGACGCCAGCGTTGCGCCCGGAAATGCCTGCAATGTGGAGCTGAACCGGGACAGACCGAGCATTGGTAGTTCAGTTAGTAAAAATGGCATCATCAATACCAACAATGGGGGCTTGTTTGCCGGTTCCTACATCGGCGTCTATGTGAATGATTCCAATTACGAAAAGCATGGCGTTGAACGCAAACCGTTTGGCACCTTTGCAGACGGGGATAACACCACAACTTTCTATAGCTTTGTCAACGACCGCAATGGCCTCAAGGGCGGGATTATCGAGAGTCCGAGCCCCAATACGATCTACTGGATTCAGATCTTCTCCCTTGAGGTCAGTAAGGAGGTTGTTGCTGGTAATTCGACAACGGTCGACCCCGATGAACAGTTCCTTTTCGAGGTCAATATCCGTGGCAAAGCAACGGTTACAGGACAGCTTGATGCCTGGGATATTGACAGCGATGACGGCGAATATGGCGAGATGCATTTCGACAGCAATGGGAGAGATACTACAACAGCCGTTTTTGCTCTAAAGGACGGAGAATCGATTACGGGCGTCAACCTGTCGGAGGGCTTGAAGTATGAGGTGATCGAGTATCTGACGGTTGAGCAGGCTGATCGTTATGCGGCCATGCCGATGAATGGGTACAATCTGACAACAGAATCCCTGACGTATAATGGTACTACTTATCGGGTAATCAAAGCAAATACCTATACCAGCACCATCGGCGAAAACAAGAGCAGATCGGATGTGGATCCGTACACTTCGTCGTTGAAGTTTACCAACCTGATGCCCGTCTGCAAGATTACGGATATGCGTGGAAACCTACTGTACCGCAGATATGACTGGGATAAGGTAACGAATAAGGCAGGCGAAGGACAAGACGGCGGCAACAGCACAAATCAGCCGTGTTACTACGCGCCCGCAGTCTATACGGAACTGACTGGAGATGACGGCGCGTTCAAAGCACTGGAAGGAACACTGTACACCTCCAACGGTAGTAACCCGACGAGCTATTCCGTCAGCAACGGTGTTCAGATTCAAATGCTGATTGCTGATTACAGCCTGTATGGGTTGGTTGCAGCCAACACGAGCAAAGCCACCTTGACTACTGCTTCCTCTGGTGATGCCTTGTTCCCCAAGCAGGATGCTGGAACTACGTCCACGATTCGCCGTGCATTTGCGGATGACTCCATGTTTAACGTGACTGGCGATCTGACGCTTTCAACGATCATTCTTGACGGCGTGAAGGGTTCTTATACGATTGAAGCAAATGGCGGAATTGCAAATGTCCAGAGTGGCGGTAAGCTGACCATTCAGAGCGGCGCAGTGCTTCAGAACTCCAGAAGCGCTGAGAACTATTATGGCGGTGCGGTGTATGTCGCAAGCGGCGGCTCTGTCACCATGACCGGAGGTATGATTAATCGGAATGAGTCTGTTGACAATGGCGCAGGCATCTATCTCGCCGAGGGTAGCACGCTCAAACTCTCTGATGCTCCCAGCTTCGGTGGTACAGGAAGAGACGTCAGCGGAAATATCACCACGACTAACGGCAACTTCAAGACCGGTGATCTTGTTGCTCAAACAAATGGCGGGAAAGCTTATTCCAAAGCTCGCCAGGACATCTACATTGCTGAGGCTCAGGATGATCCGGCATCTGTCGTTCTAACCGGAAACCTGAATGTTGACGCTGGATCAATCTGGGTCTGGGCTGCAACGGAAAACCACTACGCAATGATGAAGCCCTTTGCCACTTTCGCGAGTGGAACGGTCAATGGAAACACATATGCCGCTTTCCGAAATGCGCAGCCAGACGGTGTGACAAACTGCGGAGAGGACAATTACCTGTCTGGCAGTTCCGGAGAAAATGCCCTGTTTATTTACTGGGCTGGCGGGTTCGATGTAAGCTTTAAGAAGATTGATGGCTTTGGAACGGCAATGTCTGGCGCGACCTTCACGCTGTATACGGACTCGGCCTGCACAGAGACGCTTAAGCAGGGAGGTTCGGACGCGGCTGCCGTATCCGCTGACGGAACAGCAACATATAAGGACAAAACCGGAGCAACGCTGGACGCAGGCATTGTTCTCTTCGAGCAGATTCCCGCCGGAGTTTACTACATGAAGGAAACGGTCACCCCTGATGGCTATATCAACGCCCTGACAAAAGATGTCTCTGGTGATCCTGTGAGTAATGTGTACATGGTTCTTGTGGGCGATGCTGCCCTGCAGGGCGCGGGAGTCGATGTACTCGTGAACATTACACAGGAGCAGATCATCGCTCAGACGGGAACAGGGGATGATAAGAAGGATGCGGCGATCTTCTTGATCGATCCGTCAACCAGTTTGGCCGTTGCTACGCCCGACATCGCCAAGTACGGTATCATGAACATCAGCACGGCGCAGCGCAAGGCGATCTTAAGGAAGGTGGAAGAGAATACATATAAGCCACTGCCCGGCGTTGAATTTGAGGTCCTCCGCTACGACAGAACGCTGGTTTCCAGTACAGACATCAATGGAGATACTGTAACTACCTTTACCAGCGGTGCCAGCGGTGTGTATTTCATTGACATGCTGCCCTTCGGAACGTACTATCTGCATGAAACGAAGAACGCCAGCGGACAGGATGTTGATCTGTGGTTCATCCTCACAGTCAATGAAACCGGCGTGGGCTATGAGACAGAGGATTTGAAAGTCATCAACACCCTGAGTCCGGAACCAACGGCACCTGATTAACACAATGCACCCCCAGCTCTTATCCAAAGTTGGGGGTGTTCCTCTTCCATTGAATTAGCTTTGCCTAATCCTCTCCGAGGTTGGGAGCCCTCTGTTCGACGGCAGCCCGGCCGATGCCCCATGCGCGGATGTCCTGCTTGAGCCAGGCATCAAATACATCTTCTCTTACTTCGCCCGCCCGTGTTTTATCCAGCATGAGGCGGGCTTCCGCTTTCCAGCGGTTAAAATCGTCGGCGGTCAGGGTGCCGCGCTTCATGCGCGCGTAGATGGTCTTGTACACACGGTTGTACGCTGACCCTCGTCCATCAGCTTTGTAAAGAATTTCTTCGGGCCGATGACGTTGCAGGGTCTTGATATTGTGCGTTTTTGTGCATATAATATATTCAGGTTGTTGTACTCGTTTTGAGGGGTTATTCATGGACTATATGACGATCAGGGAAGCAGCGCAGAAGTGGAATCTTGGAATTCGCAGGGTACAGTTTATGTGCGAAAGTGGCAGACTTGAAGGGGTCAAACGATTCGGTCACGCCTGGGCAATTCCTGCGGATATGGACAAGCCGGATGATGCGCGTGTAAAGACTGGGAAATATATCAAGAAGAAGGATGGTGGAAATAATGGCTGATCTGGTTTCGGTACTTTGGAGCGGCGCGGAAGTCCTCCGTGGTAAGATGGATGCCAACGAATATAAGACATATCTGCTGGGGCTCATTTTCTACAAGTACCTTTCGGATAAATATCTTGCACGGGTCTATGATCTTCTGAACGATGCGATGCCGGAGGATCTGGACCAGGCGCAGCAGGCGTTTGAGGAAGCGATGGAGTCCGAGGATAAAGACGAACTTCTGGCTGAGATAAAAGAGACGCTCCACTATACCCTGGACGCTGATATGACGTACACCAGCATCCTGAAAGCGGCCGCGAATAACAGGTTCAACAGGGAGAAGCTGCAGTCTGCCTTTAACCGGATCCAGGAATCCGATGCGCTGTTTAATGGCCTGTTTGCCGATGTGGATCTGTATTCCACACGGCTGGGAACGAGCGACCAAAAGCAGAGCGATACCATCGCTGAGGTGATCAAGGTCTTGAAGGATGCCGACCTGATCCATGCCAAGGGAGATGTGCTCGGCGACGCCTATGAATACCTGATCGGCCAGTTCGCGTCTGAGACTGGGAAGAAGGCAGGAGAGTTTTACACACCCCATGGACCGGCGCAGATTCTTTGCCGTGTGGCGACTTTGGGGCAGGAGGAGAAGAAGGGGCTACAGGTATACGATCCCTGTATGGGCTCCGCTTCCCTGATGCTCAGCTGCCGGTATTACTCGAAGGAGCCGGATTTCATCAAGTATTACGGTCAGGAACTGATGCAGTCCACCTACAATCTGGCGCGGATGAATATGTTCCTTCATGACGTCCTTCCGGAAAACCAGCATCTTCGGAACGCGGATACGCTGGATGCCGACTGGCCGACGGATGAGGAGACGGAATTTGATGTGGTGACCATGAATCCACCATATTCCGCCAAATGGTCGGCAGCGGACGGATTTAAACAGGACGAGCGGTTTATGGACTACGGCGGAAAGCTTGCTCCGAAATCCAAGGCGGATTACGCATTCCTCCTCCACGGCTTCTATCACCTGAAACAGAGCGGCACCATGGCGATCGTTCTGCCACATGGCGTGTTATTCCGGGGGGCTTCTGAAGGGGATATCAGGAAGATCCTCCTGGAGAACGGTTCGATCTATGCCGTGATCGGACTGCCCGCCAATCTGTTCTATAATACCGGTATTCCCACCTGTATCATCGTTCTGAAGAAACACAGAGAAGGCCGGGATGTCCTCTTCATCGATGCGTCGAAGCTCTTTGAAAAACAGAAAAAGCAGAACGTGATGAACGAGGAGCATATCGGCCGGGTTCTGGAACTGTATAAAAACAGGGCGGACGTGGATAAGACCGCCCATGTCGCCTCATTTGAGGAGATCAAAGCGAACGATTTTAATCTGAATATCCCGCGCTATGTGGACTCCACAGAGAAGGAGCCGGAGATTGAGCTCGGGCAGCTTACATCCCGTATGGAAGAGACGAACAAGGCGATCAAAGAAGGGAATGAATCACTTCTTGGCCTGCTCGGCGAACTGACCTTTAAGAGTGATGATACGAGAAAAGAAATGGAGCGTTTCATCAGCGCACTGAAGGGGGTGTGAGGATGGAGCCGAATATCAGGATAAAAGGATTTGATGGAGACTGGGAGCAGCGGTCTTTGGGGGATATTTTTTCTTTCCAGAACGGCTTTAACGGCGGGAAAGAGGTATACGGTTCTGGCATTCCGTTGATCAGCGTAATGGATGTGCTGGATGATGATTTCATCACCTATGATAAAATCCGAGGCAAGGCAGAGGTTTCGGAAGAAGAGCGAGAAAGATTCTCCGTGAATTATGGGGATGTTCTCTTTCAGCGCAGTTCGGAGAATGTGGAGGATGCCGGTACTTCAAATGTATATCTGGATCAGGATCACACAGCAGTTTTCGGTGGTTTTGTGATCAGAGGAAGAGGTATATCGGAGTACGATCCGAAGTTTATGAAATACTGCCTGAGCACACCGATGGTACGGAATCAGTTCATGAAGAAGGCGCAGGGAGCCCAACATGTGAATATCTCGCAGGAGGTTTTGCAGGGCATTCGGATTTTTGAGCCATCCGATGCTGAACAGAGAAAAATTAGTGAGATGTTTTCCTGCCTCGGACAACAGATTTCTCTCCAACAGCAAAAAGTGAGTGATCTCAAAGAACTGAAGAAGTATATGCTTCAGAAGATGTTCCCCAAGAATGGAGAGAAGGTTCCGGAGATAAGGTTTTCTGGATTTGAGGGAGAATGGGAACAGCGGAAACTCGGTGATCTGGTTCAGTTTTCTAAAGGATCCGGCTATTCCAAAGGTGATTTGCAGGAGTCTGGGACACCAATCATCCTATACGGTAGGCTCTATACAAAATACGAGACGGTGATAGCTGATGTGGATACCTTTGTCGATGCGAAAACTGGCTCGGTTTATAGCCAAGGTGGAGAGATAATCGTTCCTGCTTCCGGCGAAACAGCAGAGGACATTTCAATTGCCTCAGTTGTTGAAAAATCAGGTGTTTTGCTTGGGGGAGATCTCAACATTATCACTCCGCCGGCAGATATTGATTCTGCATTTCTTGCCATCAGTATTTCAAACGGGAAACCGCATAATGATATGGCAAAAATGGCTCAGGGCAAATCTGTTGTTCACTTACATAATTCTGATTTGGCAAAGATAGATTTACCATATCCATGTAGTGAAGAACAGCGGAGAATAAGTGGATTCTTTGCCAACCTCGACTCCCTCATCACCCATCATCAGCGCAAGCATGACACACTGCTTGAATTCAAAGCCTACCTGCTCCAGAACATGTTTCCCAAGGAGGTTTGATCCATGCCTATGTTGGAACACGAGATAGAAAAACGCCTGATAGACCAGCTCTGCTGTGATGAATCCCAGTGGACGTACCGCCCGGATATCACGACAGAAGACCAGCTATGGGCGAATTTCAAATACATTCTGGAACAGAATAACAAGGCGAGGCTGAATGATACGCCGCTCTCGGGATCTGAATTTGCCAAAATCAAGAATGACCTCTCCCATGCCTCCTTCTATGACGCAGGCAAATGGCTTGTGGGTGAGAACGGGCGTGTGTATGTCCACATCCAGAGGGGCAATGAGCAGATCCACCTTGTCGTCCTGAACAACGAACATATCGCCGGGGGTTCCAGCGTTTATGAGGTCATCAACCAGTACCAGGCGTTTAAGACGGAGGAAGATGACCGGGACCGCCGGTTTGACGTGACTCTGCTGATCAACGGCATTCCGCTGATCCATATCGAGCTGAAAAACAAGGAACACTCCTACATGGATGCCTACCGCCAGATTAAGAAGTATATCGCCGAGGGCAAGTTCCGGGGGATATTCTCCAATGTGCAGATGTTCGTTGTGAGCAATGCCGTGGATACGAAGTATTTTGCGGCGGCCCGGGATACGGAGCTGAACCGGAAATTTATCACAGGGTGGCTTGATGCGGAGAACAGGCCGGTCTGCCATTACCTGGATTTTGCCAGGGATGTCCTTAAGATCCCGGAAGCGCATGAGATGGTGGCAAAGTATACCGTGCTGGATAACGAGAAAAAGAAGGTCCTTCTCCTCCGGCCATATCAGATTCATGCGATCGAGGCCATGCGCTCCGCGTCAAAGCGCGGCGAGTCCGGCTTTATCTGGCACACAACAGGCTCCGGGAAAACCATGACGTCCTATAAGGCGACACGAAATCTTCTGATGGATATTCCCGCCATCCAGAAGACAGTCTTCCTGATCGACCGGAAGGATCTGGACACACAGACCACGATGGACTTCCAGTCTTATGCCCTGAACGATACCATTGATGTGGATGAGACGGAATATGTCGGAAGCCTCATAAAGAAGCTGGCGAACAGTGACCGTCAGATGATCGTGACCACGCGGCAGAAGATGCAGATCATGGTCAAAAAACGGCTGAAGCCGGGAACGAAGGATTACGAGAAGATCAAATCGCTGAAACTGGCGTTTGTGGTAGATGAATGCCACAGGGCAGTCACTCCGCAGACGAAGCGTGACCTGGAGGGATTCTTTACGAATTCCCTGTGGTACGGATTTACCGGGACGCCGATTTTTGACGAAAACGGGTATGAGCAGAAAGGCGACCTTCCGCAGACGACGGAGCAGCTGTACGGGAGATGCCTCCACTCCTATACGATCAAGGAGGCAATCCACGACGAGGCGGTCCTTGGTTTCATGGTGGAGAACCTGGGGGCCGAAGGCCTGACCGAAGAAGAGGAAGCGAGACGGTATGAAACGGAAGCGCATATGCGTTCCGTACTGGAGGTTATACTGAACAGGTCCTACTCCAAATTCGGAATGGAGAACGGCCGCGGGAGAACGTATGAGGCGCTGCTCACGGTCGGGAGTATCCGGCGGGCGCAGGCTTATTATGAGCTCCTTCAGAAGGTGATCGCCGGGGAGGATGAGCTGAAGATCAGCGAGGATGTGAAGAAAGCGGTTCCGGATTTTCCGAAGGCTGCCATTACCTATTCCCTCTCCGAGAACGAAGAAGAATCCAAAGAGAATCAGGACAGGATGAAAGCCTTCCTGAAAGACTATAACGAGATGTTCGGCACCCGGTATGGTGTTGACAATATCCAGGCCTACAACGCGAATCTGAACGAGCGTCTGGCGAGGAAGGAAACGAAATATAAAAGCCGGGATCAGCAGCTGGATCTGGTCATTGTGGTAGACCGGCTTCTCACCGGGTTTGACGCACCGTGCCTTTCCACATTGTTCATCGACAGGCAGCCGCTGAACCCTCAGAACCTGATCCAGGCATTTTCACGGACAAACCGCCTTTTTGATGATAAGAAGCAGTACGGCCAGGTGGTCACCTTCCAGGCGCATGACCAGTATAAGCGCCTGATCGATTATGCGCTGCGGCTTTATTCAAGGGGCGGCGAGGGGAACCCGATATCAGAAGACTTCGATGATGTGAAGAAGTCCTTCGGCATCTCCCTGAAAGCGGTCCGGAACCTTGCCCGGACACCGGAGGATATTGCCGGACTGTCCCGGAAGCAGAAGGGCGCGTTTATCCATCTGTTCCGTTCTCTGGATCATGACTTTGCCCATCTGAAGGCATTTTCCGTATATGAGCCTTCGATGCTGGACGAGTATGGCTTTTCCGAGGAAGAGTATGAAGACCTCGCCGCCATGTACAAAAATGTGCTGGAGGAATTAAAGAAGGATAAGGATCCGGACGACCCTGCCGATGAGCCGATCCATGATGACTATGAGCTGGTGGCTTACAGCAAAATAAAGGTCGACTTTGAGTATATCGTTGGCCTGCTCCGTGACTTTGTGGAATCGCTGGATGCGCCGGAAGATGAGATCGGTGAGGAAGAATTCAGGGAGAAGATAAAGACGATCAGGGAAACCATAGACGAGTTTGCGGGGGATAACGCAAAGCTCGCGGCATTGCTCCGGCAGATTGTGGATGAGATCGAACAGGACAAGAAGCGGTTCATGGGGCAGGACATTTCCGTTATCCTCAACCAGATGCGGTACGCGGCGGTTGACAAGGCGGTCAGGGCTTTCGCACAGAAATGGTTCCTGGGCTTCGATGACGTGAAGTACGAGGCTTTGCATTTCCGCGACGGGGAACTGGCAAACGAAAGCAAGCTGAAGGACAGCGCGGATTATACTGCTTACAAGGCAGCCACACCGGACGCGATGGCAAAGTTCAAATTCCGGAAAGCGATGATCGATGATTTCAAAGAAAACCTGATGACGGAGGTGGCTCCTCTGCTGGGATGATGGAAAAACAAGATCCATACGAGAGATTCTTGTGACCTTGTGGAGCTGATCAAGGCGGTGGGACTGGATATCGCTGGCGCTGATGTGGAAGGAATCATAAAGGAAGCTGAGGATCGGATATGAAGAAAGTAGCAGCGGTGGTTCTTGCCGCCGTGATGGCCTTTTCAATGGCGGGGTGCGAAGGAGCAGAAGAAGCGGCTAAGCCACAGGAGCAGACACAGACCGAAACGACCACGCCGGATGCCGATTGGAACCTGCCGAAGACGATAGAAATGCCGGATGAGGTCACATCGGTTTTTGAGAAGGCGATGGATGGCCTGACCGGAGTCGGCTATGAACCGATTGGTTATCTCGGTGAAAAGGACGGCGTGTATTGTGTCCTCTGCCGTGCCACTGTGGTGTATCCGGATGCAAAGCCGTACTACGCGCTTGTCTATGTGAGTAACGAAGGACTGCAGAACATCTGGGATATATGGATGGGCACCCATGCGGAGAAGAAGTAGATGGCGGGTGATTCGGCATGCCGCGGTATCACACAATAGAAGATCCGGATGATGAATACATCTGGGCGAAGATGATAGAGAATGAAGGTGTGGAATTCCATACTGCCAGGGGCCTGCCCTTTACATATAAGATCAAAATCAATGCCGCCGGAGAAAAGCTGGGCGAGATGATCATCGACCGGCGTGGCGGCAAGACCATCACACGCGGAACAGTGGTGCTGGCGTATAAGAAGATGCTGGAACTGAGCGGAATGGTGACCGGTCCGAAGAAGCTCGGGGTATTTGGCGCGAGTTACATTTACCCGGTCTTTATGGAGATCGGGGTATGTGGGAAGCAAATACAGAACTGAAAGAACAACACTGGGGAGAGGAGCTTTTATAGCTCCTCCCTCTTTTCATTTCGGGACAGAAAATGAAGTATCCCGAAATGCTGTCAATTTGTAAATATGTCAATCGGGCGGAAGATCCCAAGTTGTTATTCCGCCTTTGGAGCGGGAGATGACGCCCAGTTCCTTTGCGGCACGGCGCACTGTCCTGTCGCCGATTCCGTATACATCGCATTCTTCAAATATCGTGTCGATCTGCACCGGGCCGGCAGCCAGCAGAGCATACAGGATCTCTCGGGCCTTAGTTATCTTTGAGGTCGATGCGGCAGCATCTTCCTCCGGCTCAAATTCGGCAAAGGAAAGGCGACGATCCTCATCCAGCACCAGGCGGATCGGTGTGTAGTCAGATTCGTCAAAGTTGCTTTTGATTGAGCGCACCCACCGATTCTCCCGGTCTTTCTTATCCATCTCAACCATGAGTATGGATCGCACTGACGCTGCGATATCTGCTGAACCGAAACCACGATGGATGTCTTTGCTTCCTTCGCTCTTGTTGAGGTGGCCGACCAGGACAATCCCAGTATCCGTCTGCTTCGCTATGTTGGCAAGCGTGGTGAAGATGGCGCGCATTTTCGTGATGCTGCCCATATTCGTGCCTTCCGGGAGGAAGGCCTGGAAGGGGTCGATTATCAATAATCGGGCATGGGTCTGCTCTATGGCAGATAGCAGTTCATCCTCCACCAGGGTCATGTGGTGCTCAAGCTCGCCGGAGTAGGCGAATCTCTCAGCTACGCCACCGGCTCTGATAAACCGCTTCAAGGATGAATCTGCTACTTCATCCTCATTGGTCAAGTAAAAGGTGGTGACAGGATCGCAGGTCGGCTCATCAACAAGATGTCCGCGAATGAGGCTCGGAGGCTGAATGCCGACCGACAGCATCGCTGCGATAGTCAGTATCATGGTTGTCTTTCCGTCCCCGCCGTCTCCTTCAATTATAGTGATTTTCCCGTAGGGAATGAACGGCTTCCAGAGCCACTCGATCTCAACGATCTCTGTTTCATGTCCCCAGCGTATGACTGGCATATAGCTTTCAACTCCTGCCTCTATTTTCCATCTCTTCGTTCACCCGGTAAAATGCCTCCACCAGTTCCTCCTGCTTTCCAGGCGCGTCATTGTCCATCCGCCAGGCCAGATCCATAATCCTGTCCACCAGCCGTTTCCCCACAGTTTCAATCCGGGGAACGCCGGGGCGGTGGTATATTTCGTTTTCATAATATCGGCCTTCGCGGAGGGCGCTGATATCCACCCAGATATCCTGGACTTCCCGCCAGTAGCGGTTCCCCTCCATCAGCTTCCAGTCCTGTTTTTCGCGAGCAGCCACATACTTCTGATATCCGCCATCGGTCAGCAGATTCATCTGCTTTTCTATCGCCGCGACCACCTTCTCCAAATGCGGCGCGTCTTTCAGGTCATCATCGCTGTGGAAGTAAGCGGCGATGGATTCGTAGCATTTACCTTCCCGGAGGGACCAGGCGGCATACAGCACACGTTCGATCTCTGTATAATGCTTCTTCACAAGAAAGCCGGGAGATGACTCGTCGATGCTGAAGAAATGGTGAGCGATGGAGTCCTCGGAAATAATATAGATCCCCTTCGTTTGCGTATCAATCTTGAATGGCATAGTTCATACCCTCCGCGGAACGGTACCAATTTTTCAATTCATACATGGCTGATAAGAGCCGGAGCGTGAGAGGCGATCAGTTTACTCTTTATTCTCCATGCACAGCAAGATATCGTTCTGTTTCTTCCGTACTTGCATAATCAGCTTTGTCAAGGATTCCCAATACTTTACCGATCAGATATACGGACTCCTCCTCGCAGAAATGCATCGGTGCATAAGCCGGATTCAGGGAGTGCAAGCCATCCTCCTGGTATGTGACCATCACGGCGGATTTCAGGAAGTATCCTTGTGTGGAGGATTCCATCGCTGATCACAGCGCCTATCTGAACGGTGCGATGAATGGCAGCAAGCTCCGCTACGAGGGGCTGAAGGGCTGCACAGACTATAAGAAGGCGGCGCAGATCATCAAGGACGGCGGATATGCGACGAGCCTCACCTATGTGGACAAGCTCTGCGATATCATCCAGAGATGGGATCTGACGCAGTATGACGTGAAAGCAGAGACAACTACACCTGTGGCTCCGGCTGCAGAGGAGAAGGTCACGCTCTCCGCTACTCACGCCAAGTATATCAACTCCACCGGGACACACTATATCTCCAACAGCGGCCATGACGAGAACAACGCCTATCGCGGAGGACAGGCGGGAGACCAGACCGGAACGGAGTGGCAGATGAGAAGCTGGTACAACCGTCCGTGGACTGTAGTGCTTCGTTATCCAGATCAGAAGGTCGCTCTGAAGATTGCACAGCTTGGCATCGACGCCGCACTGAATGACAAGATCGGTTACGACCAGGGGCAGAACAGAACGTACCTCAATCAGCTGAAAGCGGTCAGCTGGGAGCCTTCCAAGATCAAGACTGCCTGTGAAGCAGACTGCTCGGCGGGTGCGTGCGCCAACGTGACGGCGGCTGGATATCTGCTCGGGATTCCCGCTTTGAAGAACCATAGCGGCACTTATACCGGCAACATGAAAAACGCACTGGTGAAGGCGGGCTTTAAGGCGCTGACGGACAGCAAGTACCTGACCGGAGGGGACTACCTTCTGCCTGGTGATATCCTGCTGAACGAGAACCATCACACGGCGACCAACGTCACCATCGGTTCGAAGGTGAAAAAGGACTGGAATCCTGGAACGGTGACTCCGACCGAACCGGAGCAGACTACGAAGTATTACCGTGTGCGGAAGTCCTGGGAGGACAAGGCTTCGCAGATCGGGGCCTTTACCGTCCTGGAAAACGCCATCCTCGCCGTTGACGCAAATCCCGGCTATGCCGCTTTCGATGACGACGGCAAGCAGGTGTATCCGAAGGCATCTGCCTTCACGAAGTATACTCTGACCGATGACCAGCTTTTGAAGATCGCCCGCCTGTGCAAGCAGGAGCAGGGCACGGTTACCGGGGCGAAGGCGGAAGCCAGCCTCATGGCCAATCAGCTGGAGACATCTGCCTCCCGCCGCAAGAAGTACGGAACCGGAGCAGACGGCCTGTATAACTGGGTCCGTAATGGCGGATGGTTTTCCAAGGCTGCCCATTGGATGGACAATGGCAGTGTGACTGACGCCATCCTTGCCGGAGTGAAGGATGTGCTGGTAAACGGTAACCGGACACTCCCACTTTATGTGGACGAGCATGACTGCTTCTCAGACATCCAGTCCATCAGCACGGGCAGCGTGAAGGACAGGAAAGCCTATGTGCAAGGCAAGACCGTGGTGAAGAACAAGTACGGCTCCACCTGGACGTTCTGGTACTTTCCGGACAGCACGTCAGATCCGTTCGGATATACCGCAGCGGCATATAAGGCGGCGACCGGGGGAGAGCAGAAGGAACCGGAGAGAACCACAGAGTTTCCGTACCATGTGCGTATCTCCATCTCCGATCTGAACTATCGGAAAGGACCGTCCGCATCCTATGCGTCCTATGGCTATATCGAGCCGGGCGTCTACACCATTGTGGACGAGCAGGACGGCTGGGGACTTCTGAAAGCCTACGCGGAAAACTGTAATGGCTGGGTCAGTCTGAAATACGCGGAGAAGGTGTAAGCCCCTGAGGGAGCGGTGTAACATCCGCCCGAAGGAAGCTGTAAACGCCTGACGTTGACGAACGAAAAGAGTGACACTGGCCCGGGTGGGCGGTATCCAAGACCGAGGATACTTCCCCTCCGGGCTACTTTTATGCCCGGATTCCCTCTGCCCGACGACCACGGACAGGGGTTTTTTAGTACCATAAAAGTGTAGTTGTTAGAGAGTAATTAACTCTGACATCTGCACTTATTTTTTATAATAGGGGGAGTAATTGGTCTGACGTGGGGTTTTTTGGGTCGTAGCATCCGTCATAGAAACCGTCAACCAACCCCTTATTATAAGCATTCGATTAAGCAGGTCGGGATCCGCTCCCGCGTAACCAACTAAACTGAATGGTAATAAGTGCGGCTGGAACAATTACGAATATCAGTTTTAGGAGGTTCAGGGTGATAAGCGTAGGAGTGGATGTATCTAAAGGGAAGAGCACTGTTTGTGTTCTTAAGCCTTATGGTGAGATTGTGTGCAGCCCATTCGAGGTGCTACATGTGGAGAAAGAACTGGAAAGCCTTGACAGCCTGTTGCAGAAGCTGGATGGAGAAATCCGGGTTGTGATGGAAGCAATGGGCATTTACCACTTGCCGATTCTATTATTCCTTCAAGAGAAAGGCTATTTTGTCTCTGTAGTGAATCCTTATGCAATGAAGAAATATGCGAAGGACAACAGCATCAGGGGAGCCAAGACAGATCGTCTCGATTCAGTCATGATTGCGCATTACGGTATAGAAAAGTGGTTCAAGTTACAAAAGTATGATAGTGACGAAGAACTTTATGCTGAGCTTAAGCTCCTGGGTTGTCGGTACCGCTACTATATGGAACTCCATGTGAAAGCACTGCAAGAGCTGACGCATATCCTGGATTACGTGATGCCGGGTATAAAAAAACTATTCAACAGCTGGGATGAAGCCAGTGGCAAGGACAAACTCAGTGACTTTGTGGAGCGCTTCTGGCACTTTGACCTGATCACATCCATGAGTCTTGATGAATTTGTCGACGAATACCTGATCTGGGCAGAAGAAAAGAAATACCACCGGAGCAGATCAAAAGCCGAAACAGTCTATGAACTGGCATCTGGTGGTATCTCCACACTGTCTTCCAGTACCCCATCGACCAAAATGCTGGTACAGGAAGCCGTAACAGTATTGAGAGCTGTGGATAACTCTCTGTCTCTGATTTTATCACGAATGCAGGAGCTTGCTAAGTCATTACCCGAATATTCAACAGTACGGGCAATGGGAGGCGTCGGAGATGTCCTTGCTCCAAAGTTAATTGCTGAGATCGGTGATGTTCGGCGCCTTCATAGTGCAAAGGCGCTTATCGCGTGGGCCGGAATAGATCCTCCACCGTATGAATCCGGCCAGTTTGTTGGCTCCAGGCGCAAGATAACAAAACGAGGTTCATCTACTCTTCGGAAGGTCGGATATGAAGTCATGAGGGTGCTTAAGAGTCATAAAGCGCCAAAAGACGATGCTGTTTATAACTATATCCTGAAAAAGGAACGAGAAGGTAAAGACAAAAAGCACGCAAAGATTGCTGGATTAAATAAGTTCTTGAGAATCTATTACGCAAGAGTAATGGCAGTCTATCAATAGCGAATGATCAGAGCAGGTCCTGCCAGGTTGGGTTATTATTCCGGCCTTATTGTTGTACACAAAAATCGAATCATGAGAAATATAAAAACCTGCTGAAAAGCTCTTGACTTTTGTTAGCAGGTTTCTTTGTCAGAATCCGACAATTCCGGGGCCTGTTTTTCTCCGTTTTATACGGCGGAAACTGGCCCTTATATATAAGGTATAAACTTGCTTTTGGGCGGCAGTGACGGTAATATGCCAACTGACCAGGTACGGAAGGAGGCCTCGAAATGCCTGAGAGACAGATCAAAATCATACCAGCGCTCAGTAAAGCGGAGCGCACCAAAAAGACCGTAAACAGGCCGATCAGGGTTGCATCCCAGGCAGACCTCCGTTCCGAGATCGCCCAGGGGAAAACGAAGGCGACGATTATCCCACAGATGCAGGCTCCGGTGAAGATTGCCGCCACCGCTCCGGTGGAAGTAAAGAAGCTGCGCGTCGCAGGATACTGTCGTGTCTCCACAGGCACAACCCAGCAGGAAACCTCCATCGTCGCTCAGAGGGAGCATTACGAGGAATACATCAAATCCCACCCTGACTGGGAGTTCGCGGGCATCTACTGGGAAGCGGCAGTTTCCGGTACGAAAAAGGAGAACCGGCCTGAACTGCAGCGCCTGATCGCAGCCTGCAAGGCAGGAGCAGTGGATCTGATCCTGACCAAGAGCATCTCCCGCTTCTCCCGCAACACTACGGACTGCCTGGAAATGGTGCGGACGCTGACGGCACTCGGTGTGAACATACTGTTTGAAAAGGAAAACATCCATACCGGCACGATGGAGTCGGAATTCCTGCTGACGTTGTTTTCAACCTTTGCCGAAGAGGAATCCAAGTCCATCTCAGCCAACGAACTGTGGACGAAGCACAAGCAGTTTGAGAGCGGCACCTTCCGCTATTCCACGGCTCCGTTTGGCTATAACCTGGTGGACGGCACCTTTGAGGTCAATCCGGAGCGGGCACCCATTGTGAGAGAAATCTTCGATGCTGTTCTCGCGGGAAAAGGCACGCCGACAATTGCGAAAGAGCTAAACGCCAGAGGAATCCCGACCGGGACCAAACGGAATGACGGTTCCCCCGGAGTCTGGACAGCTTATATGATCGGTGGCATGATCAAGAACGTCGCCTACATCGGAGACGTACTGAATCAGAAAACCTTCTTCGATCATTTCCACCTCAAGTACAACTACGGCGAAAGGAAGCAGTACTATAACGAAGGGCATCACGAAGCCATTATCGATAAGGACACCTTTGAACGGGCAAACGCAGCCATCCGCCAACGGGGAGCGGAGAAGAGCAACAACCCCTGCGAGGATAAGCAGCTGCGCAACAATCCGCACAGCAACCGCTACGCATTCAGTGGAAGGCTCAAATGCGCATGTTGTGGCGGATCGATGAAGCGGGTTACGCAGAAGACCTCCGCAGGGAAGCTTTACCATTGGGTCTGCTCTCAGCATGTGGTGGACAAATCGACCTGCTCAATGAAACGGGAGCGGGAGGAGAACATCAAAAACGCCTTTGCCACTCTGCTGAATAAGCTGCTCTACGCAAAAGACATCATATTTGATGCCTACACCGCCAGGCTTCGGCAGGAGGAAGCGAAGGACAATGCGGACGCGCTGAATGCGCTCAATGACGAGCTGAATCAGATTTTAGACGAAAAACGCCGGCTTACACTTCTCATCAGCAAGGGATGTGGTGAGCCGGTTTCTTTTCGCCAAAAGCTGGTTGAGCTGGAGGCCAGGGAGAACACCGTCCGATATGACATCCTGCAAAAGTCGGGGGATTCCATGGTACTTCATGCGGTGGCTGACGCTAAAGAGGCGCTCGGAGACTGGAAAAAAGATGGTGACCAGGATGCGCTGTTTACTGAGATCGTTGAGAGCGCAACGGTGGAGACCGGCAAATATGTTGTTTTCAAGCTGAAATGCGGTTTAAAGCTGAAGGAACCGCTGAAGGAGGAATGAGTATGGCACATATCCCATATGGATACAGAATTGAAGACGGGCACGCTGTTCCGGAACCAGGTGAAGTTCAAAAGCTGAATGCTTTCATAGAAGCATATCTTGGTGGCCTGTCTGTTAAAGAGGCGAGGAAGGCTTCAGAGATAGGGCTGAGCCAGTCGTCGCTGCTGGATTACCTGCGCAAGGGAACTTTTGCGGGGACGGATTATTATCCGCCCATTGTTCCGGAAGGAGCATGGGAACGTGTCACGGAGGAACTGGCGCGGAGGACACATCCTGGCTTCTCAATCCTTCCGGATGCGCTTCCTGTCCATACGAAGTTCCAGACGGCAAAACCGCAAGGATCATGCGAGGGCAGCGCGGTGGAGGTCGCGGCGGCGGTTTATGACATGATCACCCCTGCCGAATACGGCAGAACATTTATGAACGCAACCGAGCAGGTGATGGTACGTGCCTGGGTCGGAATTTAACGAGGAGGATAGCATATGGCAGTCAGAATCATTCCTGCCCAGCAGCGGCATGCCGCGATGGGGGCACAGACGGAAAACAGGGTTCTTCGGGTCGCGGCTTATGCCCGCGTAAGCACGGACAACGAAGAGCAGGAAACGTCCTACGAGGCGCAGGTCACGCACTACACGGATTACATCAACAATCACGATGGCTGGACCCTGGCGGGCGTGTTCACGGACGAGGGCATCAGTGGAACCTCGACGGCAAAGCGTGAACAGTTCAACAAACTGATCCAGGCCTGCGAAAACGGCGAGGTGGATATGGTGATCACAAAGTCGATCAGCCGCTGGGCGCGGAACACACTGGACAGCCTCAACTACATCCGAAAGCTGAAGGCGCTCGGTATCCCTGTTTTGTTCGAGAAGGAGGGGATCAACACGATGGGGGCATCCGGGGAACTGCTTATCACCATCATGTCCAGCCTGGCCCAGCAGGAGAGTCAGAGCATCTCCCAGAACGTGAGGATTGGCTTGCAGTACGGCTTTCAGCAGGGAAAGCCCATGCTTTGCCACAGCCGGTTCCTGGGCTACACCAAGAAGCGCGGGGACAAGGCACTCACCATTGTGCCGGAGGAAGCGGAGACGGTGCGCCTGATGTTCCGCAATTTTCTGGAAGGTTACAGCATCGGCGAGATTGTGATGGACCTGGAGGCAATGGGTGTCAAAGCCCCTTGTGGCGGTGATAAATGGCAGCATACAACAGTCAAGAGCATGCTTCAGAACGAAAAATTCATGGGTGATTTGCTCCTGCAGAAATCCTACATTGAGGACTTCCTGACAAAGAAGGTGTTGAAGAACGACGGGAAATTCCCCCAATACTACGTCGAAAATGCTCACCCTCCCATTGTGCCGAAAGAGGTCTTCATGCGGGTGCAGGGCAAGCTGATGCAGATGGATCACGACCGTGTTGTGAATGGCAAGAAGGTACGGATGACTTGCCAGCGCGCCTTGTTTGGAAAGCTGGTCTGCGGAGAGTGCGGTGACCGCTACAAGCGGTACGCCAGCAGGGACGGCGAACACACCAAGTGGCGCTGCCACACGAGGTCGCAGAAGCGTAACGCATGCAGCGGTAGAGGCGTCACCGAGGAAGAGGTTCTGAACGCAGTGATCACCGCATTTAACACGCTGCCTGAAAAGAGGGAAGACCTGATCAGGATGCAGGAGCGCATCCTTTGGGGACCGCTTGACCGTATCAGCCGTGAGATTGAAGCCATCGACAGCAGGAAATCCGAATTGGAGAACAGCATCAGCGATTATGCCGCGACGGGCCACCTTGATCGGCGCATCCTGTTTATTTACAGTGATGAGAGCGAGGAGATTGACGAAGAGACTGCCGTGGAGCGTATCAGCGAGGAGATTGACGAGCTGAACGAAAAGCGGGATGCCTTGCTTATTCAGAAGGGCGACCTTGGTATCCAGGAGGCGAACATCCAGACCCTGCTGAAGCTGACCGACGCCATCATGAAGATTCCTTCCAAGGTGAAGACCGCATTGAAGACCGGAACGGATAATGAAGTGGTGGAGGGGGAAAAGGTTGATCCTGCTGCGTGCTATGATCTCGCTGATTTCTATGAGCGCACCGACAGAATCACACAGTGGGGGCCGGTGAAGGCCTTCGACGATGATTTGACGAAGCGGTTCGTAGACAAGATTGTGGTGCAGCAGGGCGGTATCGAGGTTGAATTCAAAGCTGGCATCGCTGTGAAGGCGCCTGCGTAAACACACATCCTAAGGGGAGTGCCGATTGTGGTGCTCCCCGCCTTTTTTTGCCTGCAGGGTGAAATTTGCTGAAAAGTTAGACAATTCAGCTAATTTCTTGTGCTTTTAGCTATTTTGTGCTATTATTAGGAACGTAGAGATATCATCATTTCGACCTAAAATAGGTGATACAATGTTTTTCAGCAGATTGTTATGCGTGGCAGGGGCATTTTCACGCAATAATTATGCCCTTGGTCACCATAACTCTGCCGAAATACAGAAATGGCCGGGGACGGTTATCACTTTCCTCGATAGGGTCTTGGGCCGTTCTAAGTCGGAAAACGACCGTCAAAAGTGCTCAAATTCACCAGAAAATGCAACGGAATGTAGGCAGACTGCACAAGAAAACGAACCTTCTGAAAGACTGCGGTCCCTAAGTGCCCGTAGGGTGCTCTGCACCACCCTCAGACAGACGCTGACGGCGGGTGACGGAAATGAATATTCAGTCACCGTGACGTATGACAGCGCGTCCGGCATTCCCGCCGACGCCAAGCTTTACGTCTCCGAGATCAAGGAGGGCGACGCGGGCTATGACGAGTATGTGGAGAAAACGGCCTCCGCGCTGGGCCAAAATCCCGAAAACCTGGCCTTTGCAAGACCTTTTGACATCACTCTGAATAATCCTCAGACAGGCGAGAAATACCAGCCGAACGAAGCTGTTCAGGTCAGTATTCAGCTGCTTAAGGATAATCTGAATAATTATGCAAATGTAGATGTGGTTCACATCCCCGATGGAGCCGGGGAAAACGCCCAGGTCATGGATACAACCGTACACGGAGAATCCGTTGAGTTCGCTACGGATGGTTTCTCGGTGTATGTTTTGGCTGCTTCTAATTCGACTGGGAGCGAGGCGATTGATCGGCAAGCGCTTACCATTACCGCCAATAATGAAACAAAGGTGTATACAGGAACCAGTCTGTCTTTGGACCCAGATGCCTATACCAGTACGGGATTGGCGGCGGAGGACACCATCGAAAGTGTCACCTTGACGGGAGAACAGACCTACTTGGGAACCTGTGAAATTGTGCCAAGCGCGGCGGTTATTAAAAATCGAACCACAAATGAGGATGTCACCGCAAACTACGACATCACCTATGTCAACGGTTCCTTGACCGTCACATGGCCCGAGAATATGGTTGACAAGGAACTCACGGCCTTCAACGGCAACCTTGCTACCTATACAATAACCGTAAACCCTGAAAGATACATTTTGGCAGATGGACAGACCTACATTCTGAAGGACACCTTCAGCGATAATCAGTCCATCAATTATGGCTCTGTAAACATCGAAACCACTGGCGAGACTGTCAACTATGATTTCAGCGGGCAAACCGGCACGTATGTCATCCCGGACGGAAGCACGGTAACCATCACCTATACCACCAGAGTAAAGGGACAAGTGGGCGAAGAGGTGACCCTTTCCAACGCTGCCGTCGTCGGCAGTATGGAGGGCGCGGAGTTTAAAGCCGGTCCTTCAGCCACGGTTACAGAAACCAAAACGATCTCCCCGACCGGCACGGACATCTCCGGCACGGGCGGCGTGTACAGCATCGATTTGTTTGCCTATGCGGACGGTCATATGGAGCGCGGACTCGGCGGAGCTGAATTCCGTCTGCTCGACCAGAATATGCGCCCGATGCATTACCTTGCCGGTGAGAATTCGGGGAACGAGATCAGATTTACGACCGGAGAAGACGGGACTGTCACGATTGTACTCAATAGTGAAAACGATGGCCTGACGATTCAGAAGAATACGGTCTATTTCCTTGAAATGGTCACCGCTCCTTATGAGATCGTAGACGGAGAATATGTTTACTATCAGAAGGATGATACCTTCTACAGCTTCCTGATCACGGATGAGCCAAGTTATGAGTACGGCGATATTTTCAGCTATTTTAACGGCGATGTGCTGAAGGTGCGCTGCTATCCCGAAGCGGAGGGCATCAACGTGACCAAGCGCTTCGGCGGCAATTATACCCTGACGGACGAGCAGAAAAATGCCATCACCTTTACCCTGCAGAAGGAGGCGCAGTATACCGCCAGCGGCTGGGTGGACGTGGAAAGCCATACCTATGCGGATTTCTCCTATGGCTCCATTAACTTCAGCACAGGACGAGAAGGCGGAACTGAACTGGAGGATTTTGCCACTTACCGGATCATCGAGGAGAATGCGCTTCCCGAGGCGCTTGCCGACACCATCGACGAGAACGTCTCCGTGACCGTTTCCTATCAGCAGAGCGGCAAGCGGGTGACGGAAAACAGCAACGAGTTTACCGTGGACCCGGATGAAAAACTCGCGTTCAGCTATGATTTCGCCTTCACCAACGAGTATGTGGATCACAAGCTGACCCTCATCAAGATTAATGAAAACACGGGCGCGCCTCTTCCGGGCGCAATCTTCTCGGTTTACGCAGCGGATAATACAGAGACGCCTGTTGCAATCTACACCACCGGAGAGGACGGTTCGATCACGATCCGTCGGTCGGATGAAGGGGCGGACTATGCCCCCGGCACACTTTACTATGTCGTGGAAAGCAAAGCGCCTGAGGGGTATGTCATTCCGGCCAGCCCGGAGAAGGTCTACTTCTACTTCTCGGAAAACGGAAGCGGAGTTCCTGCCGGGCTGCCCGCCGGCCGGACGGCCACGGACCTGACGACCTCCTATAACACCGTCACCCTGCCCAACAGCAGCGCGAAAGTCAGCATTCCCGTCGCGGTGGTCTGGGGCATCAACAGCAACGAAGCCTGGCCCGACAACGTTGGCAAGGTCGTGGTCGACCTGTACAGCTCCGTCGACGGCGAGCCGGCTCAGCAGGCGCTGGGCGACGACTACCAGCCTCTGACGCTTGAACTGACGAAGGACAAATACTATGATACCGCGACCTTTGTCAACCTTCCCACGCGGGAGGATGGCAAGGATGTCGTCTATTCCGTCGTGGTGGAGGGCGTCTTCGCCCCGGGCGGCGCGGACATCACCACGCAGTTTGCCCAAAGCGTCAGCATCAGCGGCACCGGCTGGCATGTGGTGAAGAATGAACCCGCGGTCAGCGTTACGGTAAGCAAGCAATGGTTTGAACAGGGCGGTACGGCACAGGTCGCTGACACATCCGCCAAGGCCGACGTCTCCTTTGACCTGTACCGCACGACGACACAGGCAGAAGGCAATTTCAATCGTGCTGAACTGGTCGCCTTTCTTGCGGATGCCGAGAAGGTGCGCACGGGGTTGACGCTTTCCAAGGACAGTTGGAGTACAACCATCGATTCCCTGCAGAGCACGGACAGAGAGGGCAGACCTTACTATTACTATGCTCTGGAGAATCCGATTCCGGACAACCAGGAGGATAGTTACCTTGTCGCGCCCGCCACGGATTCTGATCCGCGCACACTGACGATCAAAAACACCCAGACGCCCTTCACCGTCACCATTGCGGTGAACGACATTGAAAAGACCTATGGCGATGAAACCCCCGACTATACCTTCACGGCGGATGTGAAGGAGGAGGGGGCTACCGTTGAGATTTCCGGCCCGGATGCTCAAGGCAACTATAGCGCCACGGTAAATTCGGGGTCAACAAACAGCGAAATCAAGTTCACGGTTTCCCGTGAAGAAGGTGAGAACGTAGGCACCTACGCTATCACGCCTACAGGTGACGCATTGCAGCTGGGCTACCGTGTGCTGTTTGAGACTGGAACACTGACGATCAGCCCCGCAGAGGTGACCATCACTGCCGGGGCATCCAAGGTCTATGGCGAGGATGATCCCGCGCTCGTGACGGTGACGGGCCTTAAAAATAATGACACTGCCGGGCCCGGGGATAGCGATACCGTGAAATACACGGTCTCCCGCGAGGAGGGCGAGGATGTCGGCGATTATCCCATCACCCTGACCGGCGAAAGCGACCAGGGCAATTACAGGGTGACCTATGATCGGTCGAATCCGGTCTTCACAATCGCCAGGGCACTGGCTACCGTGACCGCAAATCCGGCTGCAAAGCAGTATGGTGAGGACGATCCGGAATTAACAGCGACGGTTACCGGGCTTCAGCGCGGCGACGAAGCGTCCGTCCTGAACTATGATCTGACCCGTGGGGAGGGTGAGGATGTCGGCGATTATGCCATCACGCCCGCGGGTGAGGCGGAACAGGGCAATTACTCCGTGAGCTATGAACGCGCGGTGTTTTCCATCACTGCCGCAAACCTGACCATTAAGGCCGTGGACGCGGAAAAGAGCTATGGCGACGCAGATCCCGAATGGGAAGTGGAAATCGGCGGCCTGTACAGGGACGAAGAAGGCGGGACGCTTGCTTCTGTGCTGGATGAAGCGACCGGCGCAAGGGCCTATACCTATACGCTGGGCGAAGGGGACGAAGCAGTCAAACTGCTTACCTTTACGATCACCCGCGATTCGGGTGAAGATGTCGGCAGCTATACCGTCGCGCCCGCCGGAGCGGAGACACAGGGGAACTATACGGTTAAATTTGAATCCGGCACGCTGAGAATCGAGCGGGCGGAGCTGATTGTCACGGCCGATCATGTGGTGAAGGCGGTGGGCGTGGAAACAGATCCGCTGCTTACCGCGACGGTCACCGGCTGGAAAAACGGCGATGACCCGCTGGAGGACACCACGCTGGTTTCCACGCAGCCCGATGAGAACGGTACCGTCACCCGTACCTACAGGCGGGGAAGCGGCGCAGCTGAGGTGACGTTCCGTGTGATTTCAAGCGTCGGCGCAGACAAAACCGTCACTTGGACATATAAGCGCGGGGAAGATACCCTCCTTACCTTCACGCTTAACCGCGATCCGGGCGAGGAGGAAGGCGAGTACCCGATCACGGTTTCGGGTGAACAGAACCAATCTAACTACAGCGTTGAATATGAGCAGGGAAGCTTCGGTATCCTTTCGATCCTGGACGTGGATGTGAAGCAGCCGGTGATCGACTATGCCGACACCGATGCCGCACCCTCCTATACCTATACTGCAAAGCTTGACCTGACCGGGACAGGCCTGGTCGAATATGAAAAGAACGGCTTCACGCCTGTTGACGGCGTTCCCACGTGCACCTTTACGCTTCCGGATGCGAATAAGGCCGATACTATGACGCTGAAGGTTCCGGGCGGCGCAAAGCTGACGGTGGAGCAGACGAGCACAAACGACGACTATAATACCGCGCTCAGCCTTGACGGCAATCCTTATACGGATCCGAATAACAGATTGCTTTGCATCCTTGAGCATGTGGATACCTATCATGAAATGGCCTTTACCCACAGCCGTATCAGTTATCCCGTGGAGGCAAGAGTTTCCGAGACCCAGTTCGAGGAAGGCGCGAAGAAGCTGGAGGGCAGGAAGGGCGCCATGGGCATCCCGACGGGTGACGAGCTCACCCGGGAAATCAACACGGATTTTGCTGATGACATGCATAGCAAGATCGGCTATGTGCTGCCCACGGACAAGTATTATATGTACGACCATGCCTCGCTGTATACCACGGCGGGGGCAGTGGAAGGCGCGTCCAACGTCTCGGCCATTAAGTATGACCGGGAGAATGGCAAATGGCAGTACAAGGCGGGGGAAGGCGACTTCGTTGATGTTCCCGAAAACACCCAGCTTGTACTGTTCTACCTGCCCCGATTCGTCTGCAAGGTCGGAACGGAGAAGTTCTATTCGCTGAGATCTGCCGTGGAATATGTGCAGCAGAATATAACAGAGAAAACTGCGACCATCGAAATGCTGATCGGAGATTATACCATCCGGTCTTCAAATGACGCGGTGACCATTCCCGAAGGGTATGACATCACCATTACCACGGCATCGACGGAGTATGAAGGTACTGGCACAGCGGTCATCAGCCGCAGCGCGAGCTATCCGGAGGGCCACCTGTTCTATAACGACGGCATTCTGACCTTCGACAACATCATCCTCGACGGCAAGGGCGTCCAGGCGACGGACGCGCTGGTGCTCAACCGGGATAACGAGCCCACGCTGAACATCAACAGCGGAGCCACGCTCCGAAACGCCAGCGGCAACAACGGCGGCGCGATCTATGTCAAAAAGGGCGTCGTGACCGTAAACGGCACGCTCTCCGGCAACGCGGCCAACAGCGGCGGCGCGGTGTATGTCAACGCCGGCACATTTACGCTCGGCGGTAGCATCACCGGCGGCAGCGCCACGAACGGCGGCGCAATCTATGTTAACGACGGCACGGTTGAGATCAACGGTACCGTCAGCGCAAGCACGGCCAACAGCGGCGGCGCGGTGTACCTCAACAAGGGCAGCCTCAACGTGACCGGATCGATAACTGGAAACTCGGCTGAAAGCGGCGGCGCGGTCTACCAGGCCGGCGGCACGCTGACGGTCAGCGGCAGCCTGACCGGCAATACGGCGAGCGCGAATGGCGGCGCACTGCACCAGACAGGTGGTACAGTGACCATCAGCGGCAGCGCGACCGACAACAACGCGACCAATGGCGGCGCACTGTATATGACCAATGGTACGCTGAACGTCACCGAAACCGGCAGCTTGTCCAGCAACAGCGCCACAGTAAACGGCGGCGCGATCTATCAGGCGGGCAGCAGCACGCTGAACAACACGGGAACCATCGGTAACAATACTGCCGCAAACGGCGGTGCACTGTATCTCGCCGCGGGTACCTTTAACCAGAAAGACGGCAGCCTGACCGGCAATACAGCCACAGCCAACGGCGGCGCGATCTACGGCGCTGGCGGCACGGTCAAAGTGTCCGGCGGCGCCATGACCGGCAACGCGGCTGACGGCAACGGCGGCGCGATCTACACCGCCAACGCCGCGGTCAGCGTGTCCGGCGGCACGCTCGGCGGCGCGGCGGACAGCGGCAACACGGCCGCGAACGGCGGTGCGATCTACGCCGACGCCGGGGCGGTCACGGTCTCCGGGGGCGCGCTGACCGGCAACGCGGCCACCGGTAACGGCGGCGCGGTCTATGTGGACAAGGGCAGCGTCACCTATTCCGGCGGCTCCATCACCCAAAACAGCGCGTTGAACGGCTCCGCCATCTTCGTCTACTCCGGAAGCGCGACCGTCTCCACGCTCCTGACCGGCAATACGGCCACGCTCGGCGGCGCGATCGGCGTCGGCACTGTTTCCGCGCGCCTTTATTTCAAGGGCGACGCGCAGGTTACGGGCAATACATTAAAGGACGCTGATCCTGACGAACCGCAAAGAAACGTCTATCTGGACGTGGATTCCGACCAGGTGATCAACGTCTCCGGAGACTTGAACAAGCCCGAAGGCGAGACCAGGATCATCGGCGTCTATGTCCCCGGCGAGGTTGACAGCGATCAGGTAGTGAAGCATGGCGATGTCAGCGGCACCTTTGGCGCGTACACGAATACAAAGAACGTGGAGACGGTGTTTATAAACGACCGCTTTGAGGAGCTTGACGCGAAATATGAAAACAGCCGCCTGTACTGGGGTGCGCCGCTGACCTATGATGTGGTGTATAAGAAGGCCTTTGACTCCACCGAACCGCCGACAGCTGGTGCTCAGTATAATTATACCAATAATAATAACGGGACTACCTATAATCAGGTCGCTCTGAATAAAACCTTCTATCCTCACGGCACTAATGGTAACGAGTACATTATCAACGAGCTCGTGACCAGCATGGATCTGTACAACACGTATACAACTGCATTCAACAACCGCGCGGGTGGCGCGACCTACGGCGCGGCGGCGGTCTTTGCCTACGCCTATGCCAACAGCCGTCAAAATCAATTCGATGACGGCTTGCAGTTCCCCGACTACCTAACCAAGGTCGAGTGGGACAATGTGAACCGCAAGTGGCTATTTGTGAAGAGCGATGGCGACAATGCCGTCGTCAATACTGATGACCGCCGAATCGTGATCATCTACTCCGCCCCGGCCTATCTCACGGTCACGAACAACAATGGACAGGATTACGCGCTGGACCTCTCTGCCCTTACCGTGAATGTCCGGACTGTGGCTGACGAGCACTACGGCTATGTGACGGCCAGAAACGGCGCGACGGTGGATTCGCTGGTTCCGCTCGTATCCGGCGACCTGGTGTTGGCGGATGGCGAATCGGTCAAGCTGCTGTTCCCCGGCGTGCAGGGGAAGAACTATACCCTGAGCGGCACATTTGGGACGTGGAATGATGGTGTGTTCGTGCCGGCGCCGGACACAACGCCCGTTAGCTATACGATTAACGGTGGTACGCCCGAGACAAATACAGGCGCAACCGTCACCATTTCTCGCAACCTGAAGAATGACTACTCTGCGGAGGAGATCGTCTTTGGCGAAGCCCTGCCCATCTGCAAGATTGGGAATAAGACCTTCCCGACCCTGAAAGCTGCGGTGCAATATATGGTCGACAACACCGCGACGCTTGGAACCAAATATACGGTCGAAATGCTGGTGGACTACCTGATCCCGGCTTCGGATGTCATGGTCATTCCCAGCGGCTATCAGGTGACATTTACCACGTCGCAGGACGATGACTTCAGAGGCGCAAAAAAAGGCGACGAAGCAGGGAGACCCAATCGGGCCATCCTCAGCCGCGATGTGGGCAATTCCGGCTCGTCGATGATGTTAAAGGGCGACGAGAACGATGGCTCTACACTGTACGTCAGCAACCTGATCTTTGACGGCCGCGCCATCGCGGGCACCGGCAACGGCGGCGCGATCAGCACAAAATATTGCGATGTTACCATTGAAAACTGTGAATTCAAGGGTTACCGTGCGACTCGAGGCGGCGCCATTTTTGTCGTGCGAGGCGGCAAAGATGACCAGGCCGGAGCCAAAGATGCTGACGGTGTGCCACTGGGCGGGTTGAAGATATATAACTCAGTTTTCACAAATTGCAAGTATTTTGCCCAAAACGGCAGCCCGGACAAAGCGGGCGGCGGCGCGGTATGGACAACTGCGAAAGGCATGGTGATTAAAAACTGCAAGTTCAATGATTGCGCCTGTGAAAGCGGCAGGGCACAGGGGGGTTCAGTCTTCCACAATATAGTCGATAACAAACAGCTTGTATTCAGTGAGTTCGATGGTGAGCCAAGGGCATATTATGAAGCGGGTTACTCTTTATACACGAAGTGTATCATAGAGAACACTGATTTCAATGAATGTTACGCGATTGGCGGCGCTGGTGGTGCAGTTGAAACAGATGCAGAAGATACCGTAATTACCGGCAGCAATTTCTATAACTGCTATACGAATGCCGCTGGTGGTGGTGGCGCCCTAATCGTCTATGCGAGAGACCGGGCAAAACACAATGATCCCGTAGCAAACAATCCACCGGCATGGCCCGATTCTGTCTGCACTTTGACGATTTCTTATTGCCGTTTTGTCAACAGCAGAGCAGAAGGTGTCACTGATAATTCCTGGGGCGGTGGCGCGATTCGTACAACAACTTCGAAAACTATCATCAAAGACAGCACATTTGAAGGAGCCATTACCAGCAAAAACGGAGCAGCCCTTGTTGTAACCAACGATTATGCAACAGACTTGTCTATCTACAGATGTACCTTTAAGGACTGTGAGGCAAAAGGCGGCAACAACGGAGGAGGCGCAGTATTCTATCCGGGCATTAATTTGACTGTTGTTGATTCAACTTTTACTAACTGCATAACGGAGAAGGCTGGCGGAGCTTTGAATCACAGTGCTGGTGATGACAAGAAAATCCAGAAAAAAGATGAAACCGGTACAGTCGTTGAAGAACGGATCGTACAGCGAAAAAGCATCAGTTCGACTACAATCCATAATATAGTCTGCGATTCCTGCACAGCGCGTACAGAAATGGGCGGCGGACTGTATACCAACACGTTTAAGCTGACGGTTTCGGGCGACGATACACACTTCTCAAACTGCACTGCGCAGACACATGGTGGCGGTGTCTGCCACTGGATGGATACAAACGGCTCCAGTGCATCCTTCAGCGGTACGTATGAAAACTGCGTCTCCAACACGGCCACCGGCGGCGCGATCCGCTCCGCCGCGAAGACGGTGACCATGGAGCACCTGTCCGTGAGCGACTGTCGGGCCGTCACCGAGGGCGGCGGTGTCTGGATCAACGGTTCTCCCATAACCATCAACGGATGCTCTTTCGAGAATAACTCGCTGTCCGGCAGCGCCAGCAAAGGCGGCGGCATTTACTATGGCGGCGGCGGCACGATCACATATTTTGATACTGTGATTAATAATTGTTCGGCGGTCAGCGGCGGCGGATTGTACTTCAATAACGGTACAATAACAGTCTATGGAAGCAGCGCCATCAACGGCAACGCGACCAATGGCGGCGGCATCTATCAGGTCAACGGTACAATCAATCACTACAGCGGCACTGTGTCCGGCTCCGCCTCGGAGAAGGGCGGCGGCGTATACAAGAATAACGGAACCTATACCCTGAATGCGGGAATCGTCGACGACGTAAGCTATTCCGGCGCTTCCATCGGCTCTGTGACCATGGACGAACAGGGCCAGATTTCTTATACCTCGACAGCCGGAACCGACGGCGGCGGTATCTACCAGAACAACGGCACGGTGAATCTGTATGATGGCTGCTCGATCAGCGGCCAGGCCGATGGCAACGGCGGCGGTGGCTGGTTTGGAAACAGCACGCTCAACCAGTATGGCGGCACCATCATCGGCAGTGCGACCAATGGCGGTGGCGTATACCACACCCGGAAATGGATCATGAACGGCGGCAGTGTCAGCGGCATTGCTTCCAACAATGGCGGCGCTATCTACTATCAGGGAACGGGAGACAGCATTACTGTAAATGAAGGAATCATAGGCCAGAGCGCCATACCCGGCAGTGAAAACGTCGTTACCAGCTCTGCCACGAACGGCGGCGGCGTGTATGTCGCGGGCGGCACGTATACCTTCAAGAAGGGCAGCGTCGTTCGGAATACGGCTGTCGGCAACGGCGGCGGCGTGTATCACGGCGGCGGCACGTTCAGCATGACAAACGGCGGCGCAATCATCGGCGGCGTCGATAACGGCAATACGGCAAACAAGGGCGGCGGCGTATTTGTCGCGGACGGCCAGAAGCCGACCTTCAATGACGGGGCCTCCAAGACGCTCGAAATCTCCTATAACCACGCTCAGACGGAGGGTGGCGGCATTGCCGTGGGTGGCTCTGGCGCGGTGCTGACGTTCCAGAACGCCGTGAAGGTGCGTAACAACACCATGGGCGCGACCAACGCCGAGTGCAACGTCTATTTGGATGTGGACAGCAACACTGTGATTAAGAATAACTGGCTGGATCCCACATCCTATATCGGAGTGTATGTGAAGGACGCGCAGCGAGAGGGTCACGGACTGCCTGGTACGCCTTTTGGAACCTATTCTAACGATGCAAACCTCAATGTCTATCATAACGATCGTACTCATTATCTGACAGGTACCAAGGGCAGCAATAACCTGGTCAAGTGGGCTGAGTTTGTTTGCAGGATCACGGACGGGGAAGGAAACCTGTTATACAAAGACAGAAACGGGACACCCGCGGTTTATGACACTCTGGAGAATAGTGGAGCGACAGGCGCCTTTAACGTGCTGAATGTTACTGGAACGCCAGCTCTGTATACTCGGGACGGAACCCTATACCCCGACGGCGAATATCAGGTGCAGATGCTGGTGAGCTCCTATGTCCTTGGATCTGGCAGGCAAATTAATCTTGGCGCAAATACCAGCCGTAAGGTTATTTTGACCACAGCTAAGACGGAGGATGAGTGTGGATTCAAGTATAACGGCGATCCCAGGTTCAATGCTGTCATTATCAGAGATGCAGCAACCGTGAGTATGATCAAGGCAACTAACTCATGGGAACTTACTCTGTGTGACATTACGCTTGACGGCGGCGGGTTCAATAGTACTGGAAATGGAGGCATTGTATTCCTTCAGAATAGTGCTTCTTTGAGTCTCGACAAAGGCGCTGTGCTTCAAAACAGCAATACAACACAATATGATGGAGCTGCAGTGTGGCTTCAAGATGGCAACAATAAACTTACTATGAACTCGGAAAGCCGTATCGTTGACTGCAAAACAAATACAGGCAAGGGCGGCGGTGTTGCGATAAACAACGGCACCTTCACCATGAACGGCGGCAGCATCACCGGCTGCTCGGCGAGCAATGGCGGCGGAATTTATCTGAACAACAGCGGCAAAATTTTCATGAACGGCGGCACGATTACCGGCAACAGCGCGACCAGCACCGGCGGCGGTATTTCGCTGAACAACGGCAACTCGAGGATCACCTTCTCCGGCCATTGCACCGTGACGGACAACACCCTGAACGGCACAACACGTTGCAATGTTCAGCTAACCCAGGATAGCAACGCCATCATCAACGCCGACGGCCTGGACAGCCGCTCGGAGATCGGCGTATACACGGCAAGCAGCAATATCAGAAGTAAACACGGTGAGGCGAGCAAGCCTTTCGGTACCCGGAAAATGGATGACGATAAGCTGTTCTGTTTCATCAACGATGTTTATACCAACCTGCGCGGCTACCAGAGCGCAGATATCAATAAAAAAGAGATCTACTGGGAGTATCATCCCCTGCTCACTGTGGCCAAGGCTGTCAGCAGCGACCTGACCGCAGATCAGAATAAGGAATTTACCTTCACGGTAAAGCTGCCGGGGACGACATTGCCGACACAATCGGAGCGCAGCAGCATCACGGGCATGAGCTTTAATTCGAACGGTACAGCCACGGTGACGCTGAAAGCGGGCGAATCCGCCACGGCCATCTTCCCGGACAGCTTTGATAAGCTCCGCTACGAGGTGAAGGAGGTTCTTTCCGGCGATGCAGCCGTAGACTATACGGTGGCGGCGGAGAAGAACGGGACGGATTTCACCTTTTCAGATGATAAGCCGCTGACTGCCTCCGGACAGCTGGGTGAGAACGTAGGCACAGAGAATTCCACCAGTCTTTCCGAAGTCGTATTCACCAACACCCGCGCGACGGGCGATCTGACCGTTTCCAAGCAGGTCGTCAGCGATGTGGAAAGCGACAAGGCGGAGAGCTTTGATTTCAAAGTGACCCTGAATGACGAGGGCATCAGCAAGACCTTTGAGACGACAAAGCGAGACGCTGAAAACAACGAAACCGTTGGAACGCTGACCTTTACGGCGGGCGTATCTGATGCTTTCAGCCTCAAGGATGGCGAATCGCTAACGATCAAGGGCCTGCCCACCGATCTGAAATACACCGTGCAGGAAATCCTCAAAGACGCGCAGAAGGCGAATATCCGCACACAGGTGTCCAAGAACGGCTCCGAACCGGTCTATGCCGTGGAACAGGATGGCACGATCGGCGAAAAGTACACGATTGAAACCGTGAATGGTGCGCAAAAGACGGTTTACGCCTCCAAGGTGACCTTTACGAACAACTTCCTGGAGATCGTCTGCAAGATCACCAACCGAAGCCGCGCGCTGCTGTATTACAGGGACGCGGCCGGCAATCTGCAGCCTGCGATCTTCGCCCATCTGGAGGATGCCTTTGACCAGATCAACAGCGGCAATCTGAGAACCTCCGGCAACGGTACCGTGTCGGGTCAGCTTCGTGTTGAAATGGTCGTGCCCCAGTATACCATGGAGAGAACCGCGACGCTCAACAGCGGCAAAACGGTTCTCCTGTCCACGGCTCTGCCTTCGGATGCGGATTATCCCTACAAGGGGGAGAGCGACGGAGACAATATTTCCACGGTCTATCGCGGCTTTGAAGAAGGCAGCATGATCGTGGATAATGGTGCGCTGACCATCGATAAGATTGTCCTGGACGGCGGCAGCACACTGTCTGAGCCTGCCGCCACAGCGGCAGACGGCGGCATCGTCCGCGTGGCGGGCCGGGTGCGCCTGACGGTCAACAGCGCCGCGAAGCTGCAAAACTCCGTGACCACCGGTCAGGGCGGCGCAATTTGGCTGGTCTCTGGCGCGTCCCTCACGATGAACGGAACCATTTCCAACTGCTCGGCCGCGTCGGGCGGCGGAATCTATGCCAATACAGGCTTTACTACCATTACGTCGACCGGAACAATTACGGGCTGTGAGGCTACCAGCGGCAATGGCGGCGCGATATACGCCTCCACTGGTACAAGCGTAAATCTGAACGCAGGAACGACGCTGACCGGTAATGCGGCAACAGAAAATGGCGGTGCGGTATACACCGAGGCCAATCTCATCCTGCGCGGAAGTGTTGGCGGGACCGGAGCCAGTGAAGGGAACACAGCCGATGGAAATGGCGGCGGTATTTACATGGGCGAAGGCACCACCTTCACCATGTATGCCGGCAGCAGCATTAGTGGGAACCGGGCTAATAATGGCGGCGGACTGGCAACACAGTCCACAGCCAGAATTGCCGGCGGCACACTCCAGGACAACATTGCACAGCAGATCGTAACGGGCGAGGGCGACGAACAAACCTCCACCGGAGGACATGGCGGTGCAGTTTACGCAGCAGGAAATGCAGTGGTGACGATCTCCGGCGCGCCCGTCATCACCTGGAATGAAGCGGCACAGGGCGGCGCGGTATACAACGGCGGAGCCGTGACCATGACTGGCGGCGCTATGACCGGAAACATTGCTACCGATAAGGGTGGCGCGGTCTATGTGGCTGAAGCTAAAACCTTCACCATGTCCGGCGGCAGCATTAAGGACGGCAACAAATCGCCCGAAGGGGCTGTGTCCACCGATGCAAACGCAACGCTGGCCTTCTCCGGAAATGCGGTCGTCAGCGGGAACACGGATTCTGACGGAACGACCGCCAAAAACGTATATCTCGGCTATGACAGCAACGCAATCATTACAAGCTCCGGGCTCGGCTCCGGCGCCAACATCGGCGTCTATGTGGCCGACGGGAACCCGGAACCCGCGGGAACCCCGGACAGAGTGGACAACCCGATCTACGCGGATCATGGCGTGAGCGGCAGAGACTTCGGCACCTATACCGGAAGCAACCTCAGCGGCGCAAGGCTCAATAAATTTGTCAACGATCGCGATACGTCGCTGACCGGTATGAGCGGCACGCTGTCAGGCGGAACCCAGCATATTGCCTGGATCGGCAAGGGCCTGGAGCTGAAGGTGACCCAGTATCTGATTCAGACAGATGACGACGGGAATCCCGTGCTGGATGACGACGGAAACCCCGTCCTTTCCGAGGAGCAGGTTCCTGTACAGAACGCCAGCTTCACCTTTACCCGAGTGACGGAGGGAGCGGATGATGTTCAGGTCTGGAGCGGAAAGAGTGGAACGGATGGCATTGTGACCATTCCCTGGGGCGGCAACGAAACAGCGGGCGGAAATGTTGCTTCCTTTGTCCCCGGCAGTGTATATAGGCTTGATCAGACTGCTGCCGCAGGGGAGACTGTACTTCCCGCAGGCCACTGGAAAGTTACTATCGGCAGGGATAATTCCGTGACATGGAAAGTTGAGCAGGGAGTCGGAAATGTAGACCGTACCTTGAATATCGCCTTGCCGGAAAAAGCATTCCTCGGTGAAACCTTCGGATTGAAGAACGATGTGAAGCCGACGCTCACTTATAATGCGACGGGCGGCAAGCTGTCCGACAACAAACCTGAGCGGCAGGACACCATCGCCTTCACAACCAAAGAGACCAGCCATGCCTATACGATTAAAGAGGTGAACCCCACTTGGGACAGCCATGTGTTCAAGGCATGGGCCACGATGAAGGAAAAGCCTGAGGTTGAAAGCACTGAACAGCTGACGGATGAGCAACTGCAACAAAAGCTAATCGAGCAGGGCTATTTCGAGTACTCGAGGGAGGATAGAATTACCTTCTACCGCGGTACAGACTCCGCTGATCCTGCTGAAAAGTATACACAGACAACATCCAAAGGCGATATGACGCTCTATGCGCAGTGGGATGAAGTGGTATGCAAGATCACGGACAGAAACGGCACGCTCCTCTACATTGACGGCAGCCCTGCTGTCTATGGAACCCTGGAAGATGGGTTTAAGGCTTATAATGAAGCCGGCACATATGATTTTACTTACAGCAGTGGCGGCAGAGCTACTGCGCGTAGGATCGAGATGCTGGTGGGCGAATATGAACTCAGTGCGGGGGTCACGCTGAACCGAGGCAAGACCGTCATGCTGACGACCGCACCCAGTACCGACACAGACGGCTATGCGTATACAGGTGAAGATAACACTGTATGTGTTATTACGAGAGGTGAGAGCTACAGCGGCAGTATGATCACCAATAACTCCAACCTGACGCTGATGAACGTCACCCTGGACGGTGACGGCCACAGGAATGACCGCGATGAAGACCGCGTCATCGTCTGTGATGGCGGCATCGTCAAGAACGCACAGGCCTCGGCCGTGCTGACGATCGCCGAGGGCGCGACGCTGCGCAACTCCTTTGTAGAAGGAAACGGCGGCGCAGTCAATGCAATTGCCGGTACAACGGTTTATCTTACCGGTGGCACGATCAGCGGCAACAGTAGCGGCGGTACAGACGGAACCGAAAATGGAAACGGCGCGGGCATTTACCTCGCCAAGGGCAGCAGGCTCTACCTCTCTGGCAGTCCGAGCTTCAGCAACAACGTCAGCGATGCGACATTGCCTGATGATGCTAAGAACGGTGGGTATAATTATACACAGGCCCGGCAGGATATCTATCTTGCGGGAGTGGCGGACGAGGGGCAGGCGCTGACGTCCATTACCCTGACCGACAATCTTCCCGACAGCTATCCGGCAGGCTCGATCTGGGTATGGGCCGAGGGCGACGACAATACGCAGCCCAATCACTACTACATGCTCAAGCAGTTCGCCGTGGTTTCCTTCACCAAACCCGTCTCAGAGGCAACGTGCAAGGCTTTCAGGAATGCTAGGGCCGATGTGGACACGGACTGCGGCGCGGATTACCTGACCGGCCAGGAGGGCGACGATATCGGCGCACTGACCTGCCTCTACTGGACCGGCGGCTTTGACTTCGTCTTCCGCAAGATCGACAGCTTCGGCAACCCCCTGGACGGCGCGGTCTTCACCCTGTACAGGGCGGACGCCGCCGGAAATGCGATCGCTACGGACAACAACGGGCAGCGCATCGCCTACCAGGTATCCGGTCCCGGCGGAAAAACCGACGCAAAGGCGGAATCGCGCGATATCGCCGCGGACAGCGCCGTTACCGTCAAGTACACGGCGGACGGCACAACCATCTTCGACAGGGCGGTCTACGGTGACGGGCTTGTGCGCTTTGAGAAGATTCCGCCCGGAACCTATTTTCTGGTGGAGACGACGAAACCGAACGCCGATCCGTCAGACAGCTCCACCGCAGCGCCGCGATACAGGACGGTTGAGGAGATGTACAGAGTCGTTCTGGACGGCAAGGGCTGTTACACGATCAGGGTCGCCGAAAAAGACGGAAACACGACGCGCTGGGTGGAGGTTCTGAAGACGACATTCTCGAACGACGGAAGCGGCAAATATACGGTCTCCGCGACACAGGGCGCGGCGGGCGGCATGGATGTCTACAACATCCTGAATGTCTCCCCATATGAGCGCAAGGTCATCCTGCGCAAGGTGAAGGACGGTTCGTATCAGGCCCTGCAGGATGCGCAGTTTACGCTGTATCACATCGACATGCAGACGGTCGTCAGCGTGAGGCACAGCGGGGCAGACGGCACAGAGCACGTGGAAACCCTGGAGAACCTCACGGCCCAGTCCTCCGGCGTCTTCTGGATCGGCCAGCTTCCCTACGGTGTCTACTACCTGAAGGAGACGAGGAACGCCGAGGGCGAAAATACGCAGCTCTGGTTTGTCCTCACGGTCAACGAGAACGGCGCGGGCTACCGTGAAACGGACGGCACCATCTCAAACAGGCTGGAACAGCCTTAAACCCAACTAACGCGCACACCCCCGGCCATACGGCCGGGGGTGTTTTTGCAGATTTCATGTCATTCTGAGAATCCCGCGCGTCCCCGTGAGAGCCTTCGCCTGCGCGAGGCCATGCGAATCGCCATGCGGCGGCAAGAAAAAGCCACCGGCCTTTGACCGGTGGCTTTTACATGTCCTGTAAATCAGTAGTAGCGCTTGTTCTTGTTCTTGCGGGCGGCCTCGGATTTCTTACGGCGCTTGACGCTGGGGCTCTGGTAGTACTCCTTCTTGCGAAGGTCGGCCAGAACGCCGGACTTTGCGCAGCTGCGCTTGAATCTCTTCAGCGCGTTATCCAGAGACTCGTTTTCCTTGACGTAGATTTCAGACATGTATTTCCCTCCCTCCAAATACGCCTTGCGGCGCTTTAAGGGCCAATGAATTGGCTTTTAGCATTGGTATTATAACGGCTCAGACCCGAAATGTCAATGATTACTTTGCGGGCTTGAGGATCAAATTGATGATCTTGTTTTTGACCACGATGGTCTTGACGATCTGCATCCCCTGGAGCTGGCGCTGGATCTTTTCATCGGCGCAGGCGGCGTCGAGGATGAACTGCTCGTCCGCGTCGGCGGGTACGATGATCGTGGAGCGGAGCTTGCCGTTGACCTGCACGGCCATCTCGCGCTCGGCGTCGACGGTCTTGGCCTCGTCGTACTTCGGCCAGTCCATCTGCATCGCCATTTTGCCGTACTTCGCGGCAAACCCGAGCTGTTCCCACATCTCCTCGGCAATGTGCGGGGCGAAGGGGGAGAGGAGCGTCACGAGATAGGCAAGGTCGCCCTTGGTGCAGCCGTTCGCGTAAAACTCATTGACCATGGTCATGAGCTGGGCGATGGCGGTATTCATCTTGAGAGAGTCGATATCCTCGCCGACCTTCTTGATGCTCTTGTGGATGATGGCCTCGTTCCTGCGGCTCACGTTCTCGTCGTCGATGGCCTGCTCCATCAGGTTCCAGCAGCGGTCGAGGAAGCGCTTGGAGCCCTTTACGGCCTCGTCAGACCAGGTGGCGGTCTTCTCAAAGTCGCCGATGAACATGATATACACGCGCATGGTGTCCGCGCCGTAAGCCTTCACCACATCGTCGGGGTTTACGACGTTGCCGAGGGACTTGGACATCTTGACGCTCGTCCTCAGCGCCTCATTGCCGTAGCGCTCGATGAGGGCCTGCTTCTCCTCCTCGGTGTCGACGTTGCCGACATAGTGCGGGTTCTTGCCGAGGATCATGCCGTGGGAGGTGCGCTTCTGATAGGGCTCCTTGGTGTGCACGACGCCGATGTCGTAGAGGAACTTGTGCCAGAAGCGGCTGTAGAGCAGGTGGAGCGTCGTGTGCTCCATGCCGCCGTTATACCAGTCCACGGGGCCCCAGTATTCCTCAGCCTCGTGGCTCACCGCGGCCTCATCGTTGTGCGGGTCCATGTAGCGCAGGAAGTACCAGCAGGAGCCCGCCCAGTTCGGCATGGTGTCGGTCTCGCGCTTCGCGGGGCCGCCGCAGCAGGGGCAGGTGGTGTTGACCCAGTCGGTCATCTTGCTGAGAGGGGATTCGCCGTCGTCGGTGGGCTCATAGCTCTCCACCTGGGGCAGGACCAGCGGCAGCTCGCTCTCGGGGATGGGGACCCAGCCGCATTTCTCGCAGTTGACAAGGGGGATCGGCTCGCCCCAGTAGCGCTGGCGGGAGAAGACCCAGTCGCGCAGCTTGAAGTTGACCTTCTCCTTGCCCCAGCCCTGCTTCACGGCGTATTCCTTCATGGCGGGGATGGCCTCCTTCACAGTCATGCCGTTGAGGAAGCCGGAGTTTACCATGATCGCGTCCTCGTCCTTGGAGACGAAGGCTTCCTTCGTGATGTCGCCGCCCTTGACGACCTCCACGATGGGCAGGCCGAACTTGGTGGCAAACTCCCAGTCGCGCTGGTCGTGGCCCGGCACGCCCATGACGATGCCGGTGCCGTAGCCCATGAGCACGTAGTCGGACACGAACATGGGCACCACCGCACCGGTGGCGGGGTTCGTGACCTCGATGCCGTCGAGACGCACGCCTGTCTTCTCCTTGTTGAGCTCGCCGCGCTCAAAGTCGGACTTGCGGGCGGCGGCCTCTTTATAGGCCGCAACCTCGTCCCAGTTATTGATCCGCTCCTGCCACTTCGTGAGCAGCGGGTGCTCCGGGGAGATGACCACGTAGCTCACGCCGAAGAGGGTGTCGGCGCGGGTGGTGTAGACGGTGATGTCGTCGGGGGTGTTGGTCTTGAAGGTGACCTCGCAGCCGGTGGAGCGGCCGATCCAGTTTTTCTGCTGGACCTTGACGCGCTCGATAAAGTCGAGATCGTCCAGATCGTCGATGAGGCGGTCGGCGTACTGCGTGATGCGCAGCATCCACTGGCTCTTCTCCTTGCGCACGACCGGGGAGCCGCAGCGCTCGCACACGCCCTCCACGACCTCCTCGTTGGCAAGGCCGCACTTGCAGCTTGTGCACCAGTTGATGGGCATCGTGGTCTTGTAGGCGAGCCCCTTCTTGAACATCTGCAGGAAGATCCACTGTGTCCACTTGTAGTAGCTGGGGTCCGTGGTATCCACGACGCGGTCCCAGTCAAAGCCGTAGCCGAGCATCTTGAGCTGTCTTGTGAAGTTTTCGATGTTCTGCTTTGTGACGATGGCGGGGTGGATGTGGTTCTTGATGGCGAAGTTCTCGGTGGGCAGGCCGAAGGCGTCAAAGCCGATGGGGAAGAGGACGTTGTAGCCCTCCATGCGCTTTTTCCGCGTGACGATGTCGATGGCGGTGAAGGGGCGCGGGTGGCCCACATGCAGGCCGGCGGCCGAGGGGTAGGGGAACTCGATGAGGCCGTAGAACTTGGGCTTCTCGCTCCCGGTGACGGCGGCGTAGGGCTTGCTCTCTTCCCAGCGCGCCTGCCATTTCTTCTCAATGGCTGCGAAATCATATCTCATGACGGATAACACTCCCTAATATGGTCTCGGGTCGATCGGGTCGGATCGACCCCTGCAGGGTACGGATAAATTACTCGGCGCTCACAAGCGTTGCGGGGTCCACGACGGCGGCGTCGCTCCACAGGCGCTCCAGGTCGTAGAACTTTCTGGCCTCGTCGGTGAAGACGTGCACGATCACGCAGCCGAAGTCCATCAAAACCCAGATGTCGGAGCGCAGACCCTCGCGTCTCGTGGGGGGCTCGCCCGCCTCGCTGAGCTGCTTGTCCACCTCGTCTACCAGGGCCTTGATGTGGGTGGAGGAGGTGCCGTTGCAGATAACAAAATAGTCGGCGAGCACAGTGTGTTCGGTGGTTCTGAGGACCTTGACGTCCTTGGCTTTCTTATCCTCCAAAGCCTTTGCGGCGATCGAGGCGATCTGTTCTGCGGTAAGCATGAGAAACCCTCCTTTAATTCAAATTGTTATACCATTTGTAGGCGTCCATGGTGTCGTGAAAAATGGGCTTTCCGCGCGCCGTGAGATCTTCGATGCTCATTTTGAGCCCCAGCGCCATTGCCCTGTCCAGATCCTCAAAGCTCAGCGCCCGCAGCTCCTCCACGCCCTCAAAGTCGCGCGTAGGCTCGGTATAGTCGGCGAGATACACGATCTTCTCCAGGGTGGTCATGTCGGGCTTTCCGGTGGTGTGCCAGCGGATCGCGTCGTAGATATCATCCGACACGCCGAAGCGATCCCGCGCCAGCGCCGCGCCCGTGCGGGCGTGCAGCAACGAAGGGCTTTCACGCTCGGCATTTTCAAGCATGATACCATATTTCTCGCACAGTTTCAACTGTTTCTCTTTCTTGAGGGCCTTGGTCACGTCGTGCAGGATCCCGGCCACGGCGGCCTTGTCCGGGTCCTCCCCCCAGTGCATGGCGAGCATGACGGCCTGGCTCTCCACGCCCGAGACGTGGGCGATACGGTCGTCATTCAGGTAGGGCATGACCATCTGCCGCAGCCACGAGAGATCGGGCTTCGCGTCGTAGTAGCCGTTTCGCACGATGCAGCCGTACACCGCCTGGGACAGATCCTCCGCCCCGAGACCGAGACGGAGCTTTCCCCGGATCTCGGTGGAGCTCATGGGCAGCGGCGTGTGGGGGATGAGGATGATATTCGCCTCATAATCCCGCTCCAGCTCTTCCTTGAATTCCTCGATCTCGCGGCGGTCAAAATCCTCCCGGCTCAAAACGGCGAGGGTGCAGGTCTCCAGCATGTACTGCCAGCGGTACCAGCTTTTGAAGGCGAGAAACATGTCTGTGCCCATCACGATGCAGAGCTCCGCCCCGGGGTACTCCGTCCGCAGGGCGTCTACGGTGTCGGCGGAATAGCTCTTCCCCTCGCGGCGGATCTCCATGTCCGAGACCTCTGCCCCCGGAATGTCCGCGAAGGCGAGGCGGCAGAACTCCAGGCGCGCCTCGGGGCCGGGGCTGTTCTCCTCCAGCTCCTTGTGGGGCGGGGTGTTCGTCGGAATGATCAGAAACCTGTCGGGGTCCAATGCCTCGCAGGCCGCGCGCGCGGCCTCCGCGTGTCCGATGTGCGGCGGGTTGAAGCTGCCGCCATAGATGGCGATTCTCATTTTTTCTTATCCTTTACAAGCTCGATCTTCGGGTCATTCGGGTTGCGCTTGAAGAGCACAAATTTGGTCCCGATCACCTGCACCTGCTCGGCCTTGCAGGCCTCGCTGAGCGCGTCGCAGGCCTCGCGGGCGGTGAGCATGGAATTTTCCAGCACCTTGCCCTTCACAAGCTCCCGCGCCTTGAGCGCGGCGGACACGGACGCCACCACGCTCTCGGTGATGCCGCCCTTGCCGATCTGGATGATGGTGTCCTCGCCCATGGCAAGGCCCCGAAGCTGCGCGCGCTGTTTGCTGGTTATCATATAATTCTCCTTTTATAGAATACCCTCTCTGCCCCAGTGTGAGCACTGGGGCACCTCTCCCAGAGGGAGAGGCAAGAAAACTTGGCTCCCTCTCTGAGGGAGCTGGCACGGCGCGTGTACGGCCGCGCCGTGACTGAGGGAGCTGTCGGTAAACGCACAAACCCCTTCCACCGCTGAAGCGGTCCCCCTCCCCATATCGCCGCGTGCGCGGCTGGGGGAGGCGAGGGGGGCTTATTTAAACAGTGCCTCGATATACTCCTTGGGGTTAAAGGGGATGAGATCGTCGATCCCCTCGCCGACGCCGACAAATTTGACCGGCAGCTTGAGCTGGTTTGCGATGGCGAAGACCACGCCGCCCTTGGCCGTGCCGTCGAGCTTTGTGAGCACGATGCCGGTGAGGCCCGCCGTCTCCAGAAACTGCTCAGCCTGGATGAGGCCGTTCTGCCCGGTGGTGGCGTCGAGCACCATGAGCGTCTCCACATCCGCGCCGGGGAGCTCCCTGTCGATGATGCGGCGCATTTTCGAGAGCTCGCTCATGAGGTTTGCCTTGTTGTGGAGGCGGCCCGCGGTGTCGATGATGATGACGTCGCTGCCTCTCGCCTTGCCGGCGCAGATGCCGTCATACACCACGGCGGCGGGGTCGCTGCCCTCCTCGTGGCGGACGATGTCCACGCCCGCGCGCTCGGCCCAGATTTGAAGCTGCTCGGCCGCCGCCGCGCGGAAGGTGTCGCCCGCGCAGAGCATGACCTTCTTGCCCTGGCCCTTGAGGAGCGCCGCGAGCTTGCCGATGGTCGTCGTCTTGCCGACGCCGTTGACGCCCACCATGAGGATCACACTCGGCTGCGTCGTGAGCTTGAGCGCGGAATTGCCCGCGTCAAGCTCCTTTTTAAGCTCGTCGATCAAAACCTCTCTCGCCTTGTCGCCGCGCTTGATGTTCTTGTCAAAGCAGAGATAGTGCATGGAGGTGACGACTCTGTCCACCGTGTCCACGCCCATGTCCGCCATGATGAGCAGCTCCTCAAGCTCGTCAAAGAATTCGTCGTCGTCCGGACGGTAGTTCTGGAAGATCTGCTCCAGATCCTCCATCTTCACGCGGGTCTTGGTGAGGCCGGAAAAAATCTTGTCAAAGAAACCCATTCAAATCACCTTTCCTTATAGGCTCCCTCTCTGAGGGAGCTGGCACCAGTGCGCACACCGGTGACTGAGGGAGCCTTTCAAACTCCCTCCGCCGCTTCGCGGTCCCCCTCCCTCCGAGAGGGAGGCTTATTGTTCAATCGTCTTCTGCGCGCTCTCGAGGTCGAGCTGGATCACAGTGGAAACGCCCTTTTCCTGCATGGTCACGCCGTAGAGCATGTCGGCCTCCTCCATGGTGCCGCGGCGGTGGGTGATGACGAGAAACTGCGTCTTGTCCGCCATCCTTCGCATATAGGAGGCGTAGCGGTTCACGTTCGCGTCGTCCAGGGCGGCCTCGATCTCGTCCATCACGCAAAACGGCGTGGGCCGGACCTTGAGGATCGCAAAGTACAGGGCGATGGCGACGAAGGCCATCTCGCCGCCGGAGAGGAGGCTGATATTGGACAGGGCCTTGCCCGGGGGCTGCACCTTGATCTCGATGCCGCAGTTTAAGACGTCGTTCTCATCCTCCAGGCGGAGGGCCGCCTTGCCGCCGCCGAAGAGCTCCAAAAAGGTCTCCCGGAAGCAGGCGTCGATCTGGTGGAAGCGCTCTGTAAAGACCTCCTCCATCTGGCCGGTGATCTCTTTGATGATGTCGAGAAGCTCACTCTTGGCCTTGTCGATATCGGCGCGCTGCTCCGTGAGAAAGTCGTAGCGGCTGCTCACGCGCTCATACTCCTCGATCGCGCCGAGATTCGGCGTGCCGAGGGCGTTGATCCTGCCGCGCAGCTCCGAGACGGCCTTTGTGGCCTTGGGAATGCTCTCCACCGGCTGGCGGAGGGAGAGGGCGGCGGTATGGCTCAGCTCATAGTTCTCCCAGAGCTTGTCCAGAAGCTGCTTCTCCTCCAGGTCGGCGGCGAGCTTTTTCTGCTCGATCCTCGCCGAGCGGCGCTCCAGGTCCAGGATCTCCGCGTTGCGGGACTGGGCCTCCTTGTCGGCCCTGGTGCGCTTGCCCTCCAGCTCCAGCTTGGAGGAGCTGATGTCCGCGATCTCCTTTCGGATGTCGGCGCACTTTTTGCGCAGGCCCTCGAGTTCCGTGTCCTGCGCGGCGATGCGTCTGTCAAAGTCCGCGATCCGCGCGTGCAAGGCGTCCACGGTCTTCTGCCGCTCCAGGCTGTCCCCGGTGAGACTTTCGAGCAGCAGCTTCATCTGCGCGCTCGCGGTGAGCGTGGCGCGCTTTTCCGCCTCCAGGGAGGAGAGCCTGCTTTTCAGCTCGCTCTGCTCGGCCACGCACTGGTCGAGCTGGTAGCGCACGGAGGCTAAATCGGCCCGTGCGCGCTCGAGCTCCTGGGCGCTGCGCTTTTCGTCCTCGCGCATTTTCTCGCGCCGCTTCCTGAGAGTATCCAATTCGTTCGCGCGGGAGAGGATGCCGCTGCCGCGCACGCTGCTGCCGCCGGTCATGGCGCCGCCGGGACTGATGAGCTGCCCGTCCAGCGTCACGATGCGCAGGCGGTTCTGGCTGTTTTTCGACATGCGGATCGCGTCGGGCAGCGCCTCGGCCACCACGGTGCGGCCCAAGAGCTCCGCCACGATCCCGGTATAGCGCGCCTCGCACGACACAAGCTGGGATGCCACGCCCACAAAGCCGGGGTCCCGCTCGGGGGCGCCTGTCATCACATTGCCGCGCACGGTGTCCAGGGCGAGAAAGGTGGCGCGCCCGCCGTCCGTGCGCTTGAGGTATTCGATGGCGCTGCGCCCGTCCTGCATACTGTCGGTGACAATGTTCTGTCCCGAGGCGCCGAGGGCGGTTTCAATCGCAAGGGCAAACTCGTTCTCCGTGCGGATGAGGTTTGCCACCGGCGCGTGGATGCCGCGAAGATTGCCCCGGGCCGATTCCCGCATGACATTCTTGACCGCCTTGGAGTAGCCCTCAAAATCCCGCTGCATGTCGTCCAGCAGCTTGATGCGGGAGTCCATGGTGCGCGCGTCCACCGACAGGCGGTTGACCTTCTCGGTGAGCAGCTCCAGGTTCCCCTCGCGGCTTTTAACCTTCATGCGCGCCCCCTCAAGGGCGTTCTGACAGCGGCTGTCCTCCTCGCGGAGACCCTGCAGGTCCGCTTCCAGTTCCTGCAGGCGCTGATTGCTCTTTTCAATATTGCCGCGCACCTCGCGCACGCGGTTTTCCTGCTCGGAGATGTCCGAGAGCATACGGTCGAGCTGCTCTCCCGTGCTCTTCTGGTCGGCCCGGAGCACCGCCGCGAGAGATTCGCATTTTGCGCATTCACCCTCCGCCGCGGAGAGGCGCTCGCGGGCCTGCTCGGTCTCGATGTCCTTGCGGTGCATCCGCTCGCCGATCCCCTCGGAGGAGGCGTAGAGCGCCTCGAGCTCCGCCCGGGCCGTCTCCAGCTCGCGCCCGACCTGGTCAAACTCCTGCTGCACGCTCTCGTTCTGCTGGCGGAGCCTGTCGAGCGATGCCATCCAGAGGCTGATCTCCTGCACGCGCAGCTCATCCCGCAGAAGGAGATACTGCTTTGCAAGCTCCGACTGCTTCTTCAGCGGCCCGACCTGGAGCTCCAGCTCCTCGATCTTGTCGTTGATGCGCACAAGGTTTTCTTCGGTCCGCTCGAGCTTGCGCTCGGCCTCCTCCTTGCGGTAGCGGTAGCGGGAGATGCCCGCCGCCTCCTCAAACACGTCGCGCCTGTCGGTGCTGCGGGAGGAGACGATCTCGGCGATGCGGCCCTGGCCGATGATGGAGTAGCCGTCGCGCCCGAGACCCGTGTCCATGAGCAGGGAGTTGATGTCCTTGAGGCGCACAGCCTCCTTGTTAATGTAGTACTCGCTCTCGCCGCTGCGGTAGTAGCGGCGGGTGAGCATGATCTCACTGCTGTCGCTGTCAAAGATATGGGCGCTGTTGTCGATGATGAGGGAGACCTGGGCATAGCCCAGAGCCCCGCGCTTTTCCGTGCCGCCGAAGATGACGTCCTCCATCTTGCTGCCGCGCAGGGCCTTGGAGCGCTGCTCGCCCATGACCCAGAGGATCGCGTCGGAGATGTTGGACTTGCCGGAGCCGTTCGGCCCGACAATGGCGGTGATATCCTTTTCAAAGCTCAGGCGCGTCTTGTCCGCAAAGGACTTGAAGCCCTGAATCTCGAGTGCCTTTAAGTACAAATCAATAACCTCTGATGTTGGAATGGATAAAAACCAATTTATTATAAACGATTGTCTCTCACTTTTCAATGGAAACAAGCGCAATTTCCCCAAGTATGTGTTCATCCTCTCGGATTTCCAGGCCGGCGAGGGAAAAATTCTCCGTCAGCCGCCGGATATTCTCCCGGTGCTGTCCCGCCATCTGGGACCTTCTGCCCCGCCCGACCGCGAGGGTGACGCGGCTGCCGGGCTCGATGCCGTCCAGCAGCGCCTCCGCCCTGTGCAGGAGGATGCGGCTTAAAACGAGCTCACCCAGGGCGGGGTGATAGGCCCCGCCGACCGCTGCGCCCGCCGTGAGCTCCTCCGTCGGGTTGAGACCGAGACGGATCACCGGGATGCCCGCCGCCTCAAAGAGGGGCAAGATCTGCGCGCAGAGCTCCACCGCGTCCTCCACCGTGTGCTCCCGGTAGCGGCCGGCCCGCCACATGTCATAGAGCGCCGTGTCCCGCACGATCACGGTGGGGTAGATGCGCACCCCGTCCGGCCGGAGGGCGATGAGTTTTCGGGCAGTTTCTATGTCGCTCGCAGCCGCAGCCCCGGGGAGCCCCGTCATCATCTGGAGAATGAGACGAAAGCCGGCTCCTTTCAAAAGCCGGGACGCGCGCTCTACGTCCTCGGCCGTGTGTCCGCGCCCGGAGAGGCGCAGCACCTCGTCGTCCATGGACTGGGCGCCGAGCTCCACCGTCTCGACTCCACAGCGCCTGAGACGCGCCAGCACCGTATCGTCGATGGCGTCCGGCCTTGTGGAGAGCCGGATCGAATCGATCTCCCCGCGCGCCTTTGCCGCCTGTGCCGCGCCCAGAAGGGCCTCCTGCTCCGGTATGGGAATGGCCGTGAAGCTGCCTCCATAAAACGCCAGTTGCCTCTTTCCTCCCGGAGGGAGAAAAGAGGCTGATTTTCGGATGATATCGGTCACGTCCTCGCAGGAGGCCGGCTTCTCCTGCCCGGAGATGCGGCGCTGGTTGCAGAAGACACAGGCATGCTCACAGCCGAGATGCGGCACAAAAACCGGCAGGACAGCGGCTCTCGCGCTCATGCCTGCAGATTCTCCAGCGCCCGGCAGGCAGCCATCTGCTCGGCCTCCTTCTTGGTCTTGCCGCTGCCGCGGCCGGAGGAGACGCCGTTGATGAGCACCTCAAAGGTGAAGGTCTTATTATGGTCCGGGCCGCTCTCCTCCACGAGGGAGTAGGTGATGACCTGGTTGCTCCTGCGCTGTACCAGCTCCTGAAGCTGGGTCTTGTAGTCGCCGCTGCGGTGGCTCTCCCCAAACTCTACATCCTGCAGGATGTTTGCCATGATGAAGCGCTTGGCCTCCTCCATGCCGGAGTCGAGATAGAGCGCCGCGATGATGGCCTCCACCATGTCCGCGAGGATGGAGGGCCGCTCACGTCCGCCGGTGTGCTCCTCCCCCTTGCCGAGACGCATATAGCCGCCCAGCCCAAGGGCAAGGGCTGTTTTATGTAAACTTGTCTCACACACGAGTTCCGCCCGCAGGCGCGTCATCCGACCCTCGGGGAGCTGTACGCGCCGCGTAAAAAGATACTCCGCCGTCACAAGGCCGAGCACCGAATCGCCCAGAAACTCCAGCCGCTCATAGCTCTCGCACTCGCCGTGACGCTCGTTTGCGTAGGAGCTGTGCGTCAGCGCTGTCTCCAGAAGCGCCCGGTTTTGAAAGCGGTATCCGATTTTATCTTCCAGCTTTTCCATCAGTTTTCACTCTTCAGCTTCATATATTCGATGTTGTCCTCGATATCCTCCACCACATGCGCGTCCACAAAGGCGACGGCCTGGCGGATCGCGGCGAAGAACGAGGCTGCGTTGGACGAGCCGTGGGCCTTGATAACGGGTTTGGAGATGCCCACAAAGGCGGTGCCGCCGACCTCGTTTACGTCCATAGACTTTTTCATCGCGGCAAGGTCGTTCTTCAATACCGCCGCGGCGAGCTTGTTCTTTGCGCTCTTGTAGAAAACGCCCTTGAGAGACTTCATCAGATACTTGATGGTCCCCTCGACGCCCTTGAGCAGCACGTTTCCGGTAAAGCCGTCTGTCACGACCACGTCAGCCGCGCCCGCGAAGACACCGGTCCCCTCGACATTACCGACAAAGTTGATGCGCCCCTCGTCGCCCGCCTGCTTGAGAAGGGCGAAAGCCTGGTGCTGCAAGTCGCCCCCCTTGGTATCCTCGGTGCCGACGTTCAGCAGGCCGACGCGCGGGTTTTCGCAGCCCATCATTTTCTTCGCGTAAAAGCTGCCCATATAGGCAAACTGCAAGAGGTATTCCGGGGTACACTCCACATTCGCGCCGCAGTCGATGAGCATGACGCCGTGCTCGCCCGCGGGGAGCACCGGGGCCATGGCGGCCCGGCGTATGCCGCGGATGCGCTTGACGATGAGCGTCGCCCCGGTGAGCAGCGCCCCCGTCGAGCCCGCGGAGACCACCGCGTCGCCCTTCCCGTCGCGCAGGAGGTTCAGCGCGACTGTCATGGAGGCGTCCTTCTTGCGCCGGGTGGCGGTGCTGGGGTCGTCCTCCATGGTGATGACCTCGCGGGCGTCCACGATCTCAACTTCGCCCGGAATCTCGTCCGCGCCCTCCGCCTTGAGACAGGCGCGCACATCCTCCGCCCGGCCCACCAGCGTGAGCGACACGCCCAGCTCTTTCCAGGCGCGCAGGGCACCCTTTACGATCTCGCCGGGGGCGTTGTCGCCGCCCATGGCGTCAATGATGATCCTCAACGCGGAAGACCTCCTTCTGCTTCAGATTCTCGATAATGTCCAGAGAACGCCGGGAGATCTCGGCGTTTTTGTTCCGCTTTCCCTTGACCCTGTGGTCCAGGGGCGTGATGATGCCGAAGTTTATGTTCATCGGCTGAAAGTCGCCGACGCTCCCGCCCGAGACATAGAGCCCCAGGGCGCCGATGGCCGTCTCCTGCGGGAAATCCACAGGCGGAAGCCCCAGCACGCGCGCCGCCGTCTCAATGCCCACCAGCATCCCGGAGGCCGCGGATTCCACATAGCCCTCCACGCCGGTCATCTGCCCGGCGAAGCTGATGCGCGGCTCCGTGCGCAGACGGTAATAGCGGTCCAGGAGCTTCGGGCTGTTGAGATAGGTGTTGCGGTGCATGACGCCGTAGCGCACAAACTCCGCATTTCGCAGCGCCGGGATCATGGAGAACACACGCCTCTGCTCGCCCCAGGTGAGGTGGGTCTGGAAGCCCACAAGGTTATAGATGGTCCCGTCGGCATTGTCGCGCCGGAGCTGGACCACCGCGTAATTGCTCTTCCCCGTGCGCGGATCCACAAGGCCAACGGGCTTCATGGGCCCGTAGCGCAGGGTGTCCACGCCGCGCCGCGCCATGACCTCCACGGGCATACAGCCCTCAAACACGCCGCCGTCGTCAAAGCCGTGCACCTCGGCCTCCTTCGCGCTCACAAGCTCGCGCACGAAGGCGAGGTACTCGTCCTTATCCATGGGGCAGTTTACATAATCCGCATCCCCTTTGTTGTAGCGGGAGGCGAAGAAGGCGCTTTCCATGTCCACGCTCTCGAGCGTCACGATGGGGGCGACGGCGTCGTAAAAGTGCAGGTCGCTGTCGGGGCAGAGGGCGGCGATCTTCTCCGCGATGGCGTCGCTCGAGAGGGGGCCTGTCGCGATCACGACTTCGCCCGCCGGGATATCGACGGCTTCCTCGTGGACGATCTCCACGAGGGGGTGGGCCTCCAGCCGTTCGGTGATCGTGCGGGAAAAGCCGACCCTGTCCACGGCGAGGGCGCCGCCCGCCGCCACGCGGTTTTGGTCCGCGCTCGCCATGATGAGCGAGCCCATGGCCCGCATCTCGGCCTTCAGAAGGCCGACGGCGTTTGAAAGCTCGTCGCTTCTCAGAGAGTTGGAGCACACGAGCTCTCCAAAGTAGGGGGAGGTATGGGCCGGCGTCATCTTCCCGGGCTTCATCTCCACGAGACGCACGGGCACCCCGCGCACGGCCAACTGCCAGGCGCACTCGCTCCCCGCGAGACCCGCGCCCAGAACGCATACCTGCTCCATGGCTTATTCCTCTGTCTTTCCGGCCTTCGCCGCGCCGGCGCTCTTTCTGGCGGTGCTCTTTTTTGCAGGGGAAGCGGCGGCCTTCTTCTCGGCGCGCTTGGCCTCGGCGGCCGCCTTCTCCTCGGGGGTCTTCTTTTTATAGGTGCGCTTGTCCTCCGGGACAAAGTTCGGGCAGCTCTCGTTGATGCAGAAGGACTTGAGCGGCCCTCTGCCGCTGTGCTTGAACATGGTCTTGCCGCAGATGGGGCAGTAGTCCTTGGTCGGCACGTCCCAGGTGATGAAGCCGCAGTCGGTGCCGCGCTCGCAGGCGTAGAAGACATAGCCCTTCTTGCTCGTGCGCTTGAGGATGCGCCCGCCGCACTTGGGGCACTTGCCGGGCATCTCAATGACCACGGGCTTTGTAAACGTGCACTCCGGGAAGCCGGGGCAGGCGAGGAAGTAGCCGAAGCGGCCCTTCTTCACCACCATCTGCCGCCCGCAGACATCGCAGTATTCGTCGCTCAGAACGTCCGGCACCTTGAGGCGCACGCCGTCCAGGGCCTCCTCGGCCTCGTGCATCTCCTTGCTGAAGCCCTCGTAAAACTTCTCCAGCACGTCCTGCCACCGGGCCTTGCCGCTCTCGATCTCGTCCAGCTCCTCCTCCATCTGGTTTGTGAACTTGAGATCCACGATGTCGGCAAAGCGCTCCTTCATAAGCCCCGTGACCACCTGGCCGAGGGGCGTGGGCTTGAGATACTTGCCCTCCTTGATCACATAGTCGCGGGAGGTGATGGCCGAGATGGTCGGCGCGTAGGTGGAGGGGCGGCCGATGCCCTTTTCCTCCATGGCGCGGATGAGCGTCGCCTCGGTATAGCGGGCGGGGGGCTGGGTGAACTGCTGCTCGTGCATGAGCTTTTCGAGCACGAGACGCTGCCCCTCCGTGAGGGTGGGGAGGGGATTGGCAAGCTCGCTGGACTCCTCGTCCTTAGACTCCTCGTAAACCGCGGTGTAGCCCTTGAACTTGAGCTCGGAGTAGTTCGCGCGGAAGCTGTAGCCCGCGGACCCGATTTCCACGGAGACGTTGTCGTATACGGCGTTTGCCATCTGGCAGGCGGTGAAGCGCCCCCAGATGAGCCTGTAGAGCCGGTACTGCTCCTGCGTCAGATCCTTGCGCACAAGCTCCGGCATGAGGGTGATGTCCGTGGGGCGGATGGCCTCGTGCGCGTCCTGGGCGCCGGCCTTGGTTTTAAAGCGGCGGGGCTTTCCGGGGTAGTAGGCCGCGCCGTAGTGTTCGGTGATGAAATCCTTTGCGGAGGCGAGCGCCTCCTCGGAGAGGCGCAGCGAGTCGGTACGCATGTAGGTAATGAGACCGACCGAGCCGTGGCCCGTGATTTCCACGCCCTCATAGAGCTGCTGGGCGATGGACATGGTGCGCCGCGGCGTCATGCTGAGGCGTCTGGAGGCCTCCTGCTGCAGGGTGGAGGTGATGAACGGGGGAGCGGGAGATTTCTGCTTCTCCCCGCGCTTGACGGCATCCACGGTGAAGGGGGCGTCCTGCACGGCGGCGAGGACTTTGTCCACCTCTTCCTTGGAGTGCAGCTCCTGCTTCTTCTCGCCCACGCCGTGGAAGCGCGCGGTGAAGGAGCTGTCTTCCACCCCGCAGTTGAGGCGCGCGTCGAGCAGCCAGTACTCCTGGGGAACAAAGCTCTCGATCTCCTCCTCGCGGTCGGTGACCATGCGGGTGGCGACGGACTGGACGCGCCCCGCGCTCAGCCCCTTCTTGACCTTCTTCCACAGAAGCGGCGAGAGCTCATAGCCTACGATGCGGTCAAGGATGCGGCGCGCCTGCTGGGCGTTCACCAGATCCTGGTCGATGCTGCGCGGGTGCTGGATGCTCTCGGTGACAACCTTCTTCGTGATCTCGTTGAAGGTCACGCGCTTGGCCTTGCTGTCGTCGAGCTCCAGAAGCTCCTTCAAATGCCAGGAGATGGCCTCGCCCTCGCGGTCAGGGTCGGTTGCGAGAAAGACGGTTTTTGCCGCCTTGGATTCTTTCTTGAGCTCATTGATGAGCTCGCGCTTATCGCGCACGGGGATATACTGCGGCTCGAAGCCGTGCTCTATATCAACGCCCATCTTGCTCTTGGGCAGATCGCGCAGATGTCCCATGGATGCGGTCACCTTGTAGCCGCTGCCCAGATATTTTTCGATCGTTTTCGCCTTGGCGGGCGACTCCACGATGACAAGATCCTTTGCTTTTGCCATGCTGTTTCCTCACTTTTGCATAGTATTCAGGCTCACGCGCCGCCCGGCGGCGCGCCGGACATAGCCCTTGATCTCCAGGATCGTGAGCTGGGAGAGCACCTTGGCCGTGCCCATGCCCGTGGCCTCAATGATATCATCGATATGCGTCTCGCCCCGGCCGATGGCCGTGACGATTTTGAGCTGCTCCTCGCTCAGAGCGGCGAGCTGGTCATGCAAGTCAATATATCCCGCACCCTTTTGCTTGTCAATCACTTTTTTTGGCGAAGCGGGGCGCTCCACCTCGATCTCTGGCTCAGACTCCGGCGCGGGCACAGCCTCTGCCGCGGGCATTTTTGCGCCGCTGACAGAGGGCGGCTGCGACAGTCCTGAGGGTCTTCGCACCTTCTCAGGGTAGAGCGCTGCGTAATCCTCCATGATATCCCAGCCCCGCGCGGCGGGCCGGGCGCCCTGCTTTAAGAGCGTGATGATGCCGACGCTGTTCTCGGCGTCCGCGTTTCCGGGCACGGCAAAAATTTCCCGCCCCTGTTCCAGAGCTTCCCGGGCGAAGAGCAGCGCGCCGCTTTTCGCCGGCGCCTCCACCACACACACCGCGTGGGACAGGCCCGCCGCGACGCGGTTTCTCTCGCGGAAGAAGCGGCTTTGGGTCCCCGCCTCCGGCGGGTATTCGGAGACCAGCGCCCCGGCGGCGATCACATCCTCATGCAGCGCGCCGTCCCGCCCGTGCCCGGTGCCGAGCACGCCGATGCATTTGCCGCCCGCGAGAAGACAGCCCCGCGCCGCGGCCCGGTCGATCCCCTCGGTGAGACCGGAGACGATGATCCCGCCGCATCTTGCGATCTCAAAGGCAATGTCGCCGCCCATCTTGATCCCGTAGGGCGTGGCCCTTCTGGTGCCGATGACCGAGACGGAGGGCACCGCGTCCACATCCGGCAGGCGTCCTTTGACATAGAGGACCACCGGCGGGGCATAGATATTTCTGAGCCTTTTGGGATAGGCGGCGTCCGCAAGGGTCAGGATTCGGATGTCCTCCCGCTGGCAGAGCTCCAGAATGCGGTCCGCCGCGCCGAGGTCGCGCTTTTCAAAGAGCGCCGCCTCATGCGCGGAGACGCCCTGCAGCGTCTCGTATTCCCCGGGCGGCGCGAGAAAAGCGCTCTCCGCGTCGCCGTAGTGCGCAAGCAGGGCGGCGCGGGCCTGGGGATTTGCCATATAGACACTTGAAAGCCATACCCAGTATCGGATGGACGACATGGCGCTCCCTCTCTCTTTCTATCTTGCCATCTCCCAGAGCACGATCGCGGCGGCGACGGCGGCGTTGAGCGACTCGCTGCCCGGGGCCATTGGGATGATGAGCTCCCCGTCGCAGAGGCGCAAAAGCTCTGCGCTCAGGCCGCGCCCCTCGCTCCCGATGGCGACGACGGCGTTTTTCACATCGAGTCTGCGGATATCCTCAGCCCTCTCAGAGAGGGCCGCCCCATAGAGCGGCAGGCCGTTCTGTTCCGCGAGGCGTCTGGCCTCGTCGAGAGAACAGTGAATGACCCTTTCGCGGAAGACAGCCCCCATGGTAGCGCGGGCCGTCTTGGGACTGTACACGTCGGCGCAGGCCCCGCAGAGGAGCACGGTGTCGATGCCCATGGCGGCGGCGGTGCGGATCACGGTGCCGACGTTGCCGGGGTCCTGCACGTTCTCCAGCAGGATCGCGCGGGAGAAAACACCCGCCGCGTCCTCGGGGATCGCAAGCGTGAAGAGCGGCCCCGGGCTGTTTTTCATGGGCGAGGCATAGTCAAAAAGCTCCGCCGGAGCGCAGTACTGCCGCACACTGTCAGGAAGAGCAGAGGGGCCCGGCGTTTCCTTCCACAAAACACAGCGGAGCTCCGCCCCCTTGTCGAGGGCCTCCTCCAGGAGCTTTGCCCCGTCGCAGAGATATTCCCCCTGCGCGCGGCGAAAGCCTCCGTCCGACGCAAGCGCGCGCAGGCGGAGGATGAGCGGGTTCTTTCTGGACGTAATGCGTTCCGGCTGGCTCATAATACGATCTTCGGCATACGCTGCCGAATCTCCTTTTTCTACTATATTATTAAATGATAAACCATTTCCTCCCGTTTCGCAAGCCCCGGGGCGAAAAAACCGCGGCGGCAGCCTCTGCCCCGCGCTGCTTCACGCAAAATCAGATGGCAAAGTCTTGAAACGCGGGCTCTCTTGTGGTATAGTATTCCATGTAAAGTTATGTCATACCGCAACAGACGGGAGGCGCTTCCTATGCGGGCGATCCAAAAGAAAATCCGATCTCGGCGCGGCGCGTCCATCACCTTCGCGCTGCTGCTGTTTCTCGTCTGCGCGGTGCTGAGCTCGGTCGTCATCGTGGCCGCGACCACGGCCTCCGGCCGTATGAGCGGACTTGCGGAGACGGACCAGCGCTACTACGCCGTCAGCTCCGCGGCGGAGCTGATGAAGGAGCTGATGAAGGACAGGCTCGTCTCCGTCGTGACCGTGACGACGCGCTATTCCGCCATCACCTATAGGGACGGGATACCCGGCGACCCGGTCGAGAACTCGAACGGGGTGAGCAACAATGTAAAGCCGGTCACAAAAAACTATCTGCTCATGGACACCGCAGCGGACGCGAGCGAAATTGATACAGCAGCCCTTGACGATTACGAAGTGAGCAGGGTGAAAAACGACAGCGTGCAGAATCTCGCAGGCTACGCGTATCTGTGCGGCCTGCCCGAAAACACGGAGCTGACGCCGCCCGCAAACAAAGAGCTGAGTCTTACGGTCAGCGACGCTCCAAGCGCGGCGATCGAGTCTCTCGCGGTTTCGATCGAGGCAAGCTTTGACGGAAACGGGAATATCACGCTCACGATCTCGAACACCGGCGATAATCCGTTCCGGCAGCAGCTCGTCCTCCATGCCAATATGAGCACGAGCCTTTACATGAGCGCGGAGGAGCTTGCTCCGGTGCCGGGCGATCCGCCGGAATCCGTCGAGACGATCCCCACAAAGACGACCGAGATCGTGGTCTCAACGCTGTCATGGGATACCTGACGGCCGACAGGCGCGATAACAGAGGTGAGCCTATGAAACGCAGAAATCGAATCTCAAGCATACGGAAAGCCGCGCTGCGAAAGCTGCGCAGCCGCGCGGGGGAGAGCATCTCCGAGACGATGGTATCGGTCCTGATCGCCGCGCTCTCCCTGGTGATGCTCGCCGGGGCGGTCACAAGCGCGTCGAACAGCATCGCAAAGAGCAAGGAAAAGCTGAACGCGTACTATGACGTAAACGAAATGCTTGTCCAGAAGAGCGTCTCCAATAGCGGCAACACGCCTACGGCGGTCAAATACGACGCTGCGGCGACGGTCAAAATGGACGGAAGCCCCTGGGCGAGCAAGCCTGTCAAATGCTACGAGAACAGAACCTTCAGCACAGACCTTGTGATCGTGTACTATACGGAATAACGGGGGATTGCGCCGTATCGGAGGTACTGTTATTAAGGCAACACCGCACAATCCGCCTTCGGCATCTCCTGGAAAATTTGCGCTCTGATTTCGTCACTTTTTCTTGAGGTACACAAAGTACATCTGCGAAAAAGTGCCTTTATCAGAACCCAAATTTTCTCAGGATCTGCTCTTGCCGAATTATGCGGTGTTGCCTTAACGAAGAGTTGTCATGGCTTCGCGGAGCGAAGCGGAGTCGAAGGATCTTAAAGATTCTTCGTCGCGTTGCTCCTCAGAATGACACGGTATATTGCTTAAGTTAATGACAGTGGTATCGGGGGGAAGAGACGAAGTGACAAAAATGAAGAAAAAAACCCTTGGCCGGCGGGGTTTTACCATGGCGGAGACGCTGCTCGCCGTGATCATCCTGCTCCTGGCCTCGACCATCGTGGCGACCGGCGTCCCCGCGGCGAGGACGGCGTATGAGAAGGTGGTCCTCGCCTCCAATGCGGAGGTGCTCATGTCCACCGCCATCTCCACGCTGCGAAACGAGCTGGGCATGGCGAGGGTCGAAGCGCCCGCGAACAATGCCATCGTCTACTATAATGAAGCGAGGGGCGCGAGCGCGAAGATCTATCTGGGCAGCAAGAACGGCGGACCACAGATGATCATGCTCAAGCGCTATTATAAAGAAAGCGGCAGCGACGACAGCGCAGAAGAGGGCCTGATCTCGGACGCCGCCTCTACCGACAGCATGGTTGTGACGTTTACCGGCATCACAAAGGGAGACGGTTATGTCACGTTCCAGAATCTGCAGGTCAAACGGGGCAGCAATGTTCTGGCCGGACCGCGGAATTTCTCCGTGCGCGTTTCATCGGAGTCATGATTGAAAGGATACGGGCGAACAGGATGCAGGGGAGCGTTCGCAGGAAGAGAGTGTGCCTATGAAAACCAGCCTGACACGGGGGAAAAACAGAATCAAGGGGACGCGGGGCTTTACGCTGGCGGAGATGCTGATCGTCGTGGCGATCGTCATGGTCCTCACCGGCGTGTCCTTCATCTCGGTGCAGAGCTATCAGCGCTCTCTCGCCCAGCTTGAGCGGGACGGGATCGCCAAGCAGCTCTTTGTCGCGGCGCAGAACCATCTCAGCGCCACACAGCGGGAGGAATACAGAAAGGATGCGTCCGGTAATCTGACTGGCGTCGGTCTGCCGGGCGGCGCCGATGCTGAGAACAAGAAAAAGGTCTATTACTATGTCGTGACCAACGGCGCCGTATCCGGGGCCGACGAATATGCGTTTGAGCGTATGCTGCCCTTCGGCGCGCTCGACGAGACCGTAAGAGTCGGGGGCAGCTACCTGATCCGTTACCAGCCGGAGGCCGGGATCGTGACGGACGTGTTCTACTGCTCCACCAGGGGCACGCCGGAGGTCTTCAACCACATTCTGAGCACGGATGAGACGGAGTACAACATTGTCATGGGGCTCACGGGCGCGGGCAACAAGGCGGCCCGGCGCAACTATACCTACGGCGATAACTCCGTCCTCGGCTGGTACGGCGGCTCGGAGGCGGAGGTCAGGGAGCCCATGGAGCTCAAGCCGCCGACGATCGAGGTCATCAACGCGGAAACGCTCTCTGTTGTCGTAAAGGATACGGACAATCAGAAATATGAGAACAAGTATTCGCTGAAGCTCATTGTCACCGGAAACACCAGCGGAGCGAAGAAATCCTTCCTTCTGCTGAAAAGCGAAAACAGCAAAGAGACCGACAATAACGACGAAACAAAAGCCCGCATCTCCGGCGCTTCCAACTCCTACACCGTCATTTTGGACGATATTACAAAAAAGGACATGCACTTTTCCGACCTGGGATCGGAGGTCCCGGGCAGGGACTTTATTCCCGGCGAAAACATAACCGTCCAGGCGGTGGCCTACAGCACGGAGGAATTTGCAAACGTCGCCTACAGCGCGAGGAGGACCGCGAACAGCCTGTTTTCCGGCATCAGCGACGCGATCGTTAACAGCCTTGGAGAGAAGGACGGGGTCCCCGATACGGCGTCCATATCCAATTTCAGACATCTGGAAAACCTGGACAAAATCGTTTCCAATCTGGACGCGAACGATACGTCGAACAAGCTGAACATCAGTGCCGCCGTGCAGATCGCGAACCTCAACTGGAAGACGGACGACGGCGCATACTGGCCCTCGAAGACCGTTGTGCCCTCAAACGGGAAAACCATGGATGCGGAATATTCCTCCCAATACTACCCGGTCAGCCCGAATTATGCGCTGAGCTTCGACGGGAAAAACCACAGCATCACAGGCGTCACGGCAAACGCTGCAAACGCAGGCCTCTTCGGTGTGGTTTCGGTCAACGGCTCCGAGATAAAAAACCTCGAGCTCATCGACTTCACCGTCACCGGCACGACGAATGCGGGCGCGCTCGCGGGCTCGGCGTCGAACACCACGGTCACAAATGTCCTCGCGCGAAACAGCAGCAAAACCGGAGCCGCGGTCGATATTACGGCCACGAACGGCTCCGCGGGCGGCCTGATCGGCACTGTGACCGGCGGCAGCGTGGAAAACTGCGCCGCGGCCCTGATCGTAAACGGCAGCACGAACGCCGGCGGGCTGATCGGCGCGGCGAGCGGAAATGTCTCCGTCTCCCGGTGCTATTCCGGCGGACACACGAAAAACGGTAATTACAAGGACTGGGTCACGGCCAACCGCTATGACGTGGTCGGCGCGACTGCGGGCGGGCTCGTCGGCTCTTTCGCGGGATCGGCAATCACGGAGAGCTACTCCACCTGCTCCGTCTCCGGCACGACGACAGCCGGCGGTTTCGCGGGCACGGCGGGCGGCAGCATCACGAACTGCTACTGCACGGGTCTCGTCACAGGGACGAACGAGGGCGCCTTTGCAGGTTTCCTGAGTGGCGCGGCGAGCGGCTGCCTGTACTATGAGATCGTGAACGAGCGTGCGGACGCCCGGACCGGCCATGCCTGCCTCAAAGCTGTGGGCAATCAGGATAGGGACGGGAGGATTACCCCGCTCGACAACGATATGTCGGCCTACGAAGGCTTTGTCGGCGGAGAGAGCACCTGGGACTCTGCGAGTGCCTATGACGTGAATCTGAGGATCTACTATAAAAACAAGTTCCCTCTGCAGACGGTGTTCCAGCTTGAGAAGAACGACAAGACACTGACCTTGGGGAAGACCGAGTTTGTCCGTACCCACTTCGGAGACTGGCCCGCACCGGAGACCTTCGTCATCAACAATTGACTGTATCGAAAACCCAACAGTGCACCGGCTTCCGATCGGGAGCCGGTGCGCTTGCACAAAATAATTACAAAATGAAAACAAAACTCTTGCGCCGTGGCGCGGCTTGTGCTAAAATAACCATGGCTTATTGCGATTGCCGGATATCATAGCGGGAGGGGGGAGAGGACATGACAAAAACACTGCGCGGGAAACTGCGGGGCGGGCGCGGGATCGCCTGGATCTTTGCGGTTCTGCTGGTGCTGATCTTTGTCCTCATGATTCTGATCCTCATTCCTTCCTATCAAAAATATCAGGAGCAGGGGAAAAAGGTAGCCTGCGCCACCGCCCTCGACACGGCGCGGCGGCAGCTTGCGTCCAGCTTCATGCTGAACGGCTTTGAAAACGACTCCGCGGAAAAGGCCAAGGACTTTGTCGCCTACGTCATGAACGGCTGGGACGATCTCTGTCCCGACGGCGGCAGCGTCTATATCGTGCCGAAAGCGGACAGCCCCCTGGACTGGGACATCGTCTGCGGCCTGCACTGCAGCGATAAGAAGCTCTGTACGCGGCTCAACGCCTACAACGTGCGCGAACAGCTCCGCGAGGCGCTGCTCGGCCTGCAGAACGCGGGGACCCCCTATCCCGAGACCCTGCCCTTCATTCTCCACGGCAAGGCGGGCGAGGCGCGCCTGGTCGATGCAGACCCGGGCCTCAAGCGCGGCACCCGCACCACCCCGGGCTATGAGAAGGCGGGCACCGTCGTTTATTACTCCCTTGTGGGGCACAGCGATTTCGGGGCTGACTCCGGCATGAAGGACGGCCAGCTCTGGTTCTTCTCCTTTGCCGATCCCGAGCACTGCGCGAACTGGAGCTATCACGATGAATGGACCGGTGACAGCTACCGGGGCCTCTCCTGAGGGGGGACGCGCATGTCAATTTATCTGAGCCGGGGCATCCTGCTCTACTGCGGCGCCCTGGCCTGCGTGCTGGGGGCGGTGTTCGGCTCCTTCCTCAACTGCGCCGCCTGGCGCATCGCGCATGGGGAGTCGTTCCTGCGCGGGCACAGCCATTGCCCGACCTGCGGGCATGAGCTGGGCGCGCGGGATCTCGTGCCGGTTTTGAGCTGGGCCTTTCAGCGCGGGCGCTGCCGCTACTGCGGGGAGAAGATCTCCGTGCGTTACCCTTTGACGGAGCTCGCCTTCGCGCTCTTGACGCTTCTGTGCCTTCTGCGTTTTGATCTCACGGCGCTCTGCTTTCGCAACTGGGTTTTTCTCTGCTGCCTCTTCTGCCTCTCGCTTGTCGATCTGGAGAGCTATACCATCCCGGACGGCTGCCTTCTCACAGCGCTTGGCGCGTGGCTCGCGGCCCTGCCGTTTTTGCGCCCCGGTCTCTGGGACATCGGGCGCGCGCTTCTGGCGGGGCTCTGCTTCGGCGGCGGTATCCTGCTTTTATCTCTTGTGATGGATAGACTGCTCGGCAGGGAGAGTCTCGGCGGCGGAGATGTAAAGCTCTTCGCGGTGGTGGGGCTCTATCTGGGCTTTGCGGGCGGCCTTTTCGCGATGCTCTTCTCCTGCGTGCTGGGGCTTCTCTTCGCCCTCGCGCAGAACCGGGGCGGCGAGCGGGGAAAGCCCATCCCCTTCGGCCCGTCCATCTCCCTTGCCGCGGCGGCGATGCTGCTCTGGGGCGAGGGGCTTATCCACTGGTATCTCGGCCTTTTGGCGTAAATATCCCAAGTATGGGAATAAGGAAGTTTGGTGAAGACTATGGCTAAAGCGATCCTTGGTGTGGACATCGGCAGCGACAGCCTGAAGCTCGCGCTGGTCAAGGGAAAACAGATCAAAAAGACCGCGCTTGTCCCCATGCCCAACAATCTCATCCGTGAGGGGCGCGTGATCTCGACCGAGACCATGGGGGAGCTTGTGCGCCGCACGATGAAGGAGCACGGCATCCGCTGCGGGGAGGCGGCGCTCGCGCTGCCGAACGAGACGGTGTTTATCCGCAGCGTGACCATGCCGCTCATGACGATCGACCAGCTCAATTATAACCTGCCCTTCGAGTTCCGGGACTATATCACCGACGAGCTCAAGGACTATTACTATGACTATGCCGTGGTATCCACGGGCAAAAGCGCCGAGGAGGCGAGCGGCGAAGGGGAAGAGAACAGCGAGAGCGAGGAGCGCGGAGGCACGGTGATGGAGCTCATGGCGACGGCCGCGCCCAAATCCCTGATCGAGGAGTCGAAGCTCCTGCTGCACAGGGCGGGGCTGAAGCTCGTCAAGGCCGCGCCGACGGTTTGTGCGTTCCAGGCCCTCATTCGGGAGGACATGCAGAAAAACGGGGGCGAGGAGCGGGAGTACTGCATCCTCGATCTCGGCAATCAGAGCATCCGCATGTACATGTTCCGGGGGGAGCGGCACATGGTCACCCGCGTCCTTGAAATCGGCATGAACAGTCTCGACACCGTCATCAGCGAGGCTTATTCCGTCGATGTGCATCTTGCACACACCTACCTGCTCTCCAACTATGAAAACTGCCAGAGCAAGGAATACTGCATGAACGCCTACGGGAACATCACGGTGGAGCTGATGCGGGCGCTGAATTTCTACCGCTTCTCAAACCCCGACAGCCGTCTCGAGGATATCTGGATCTGCGGCGGCGGCGCGTGCATACGCCCCCTGCAGGAGACCATCGCCGAGACGCTGGATCTCAGAATCCACACCGCGGGCGAGCTGATCCCGGGCGGGGCCGCCGTGGAGGCGGATTACTCCCTGCTCCAGGCGATCGGCATCGCGCTGTATTGAGCGGAGGTGAGCGCTGTGGCAATTGAAACAAAGACAAAGAGCAAGAAGAAGAGCGCGCACAAGCTCCGCCGCGGGAAGATGCCCGTCAAGCGCACCATAAACCTCGCAGCCCAAGGGGAGAAGAAGACGCATTTAGGGCTTGCGATTCCGGCGGTTATCCTCATCGTGCTTCTCGCCGCCGTCTTCAGCAAGTTCCTTGTCATTGACAGGATGAACGAGGTAGCCGCGGCCCAGGCGGAGGTGGCGAGACTCCAGAACCGTCTGGACGCGGGCTATGCGGAGCTTGCCGATTTTGACGATCTGAGCGATCTTTACGCCCACTACACCTATTCAGGCTTCACCGTGGAGGAGCTCAACCGCGCCGACCGCGTGGCCGTGCTGGACCTCATCCGCCGCAAGGTGATCCCCTGGTCCGTCGTGAGCTCCTGGACGCTCAGCGAAAACCAGCTCACCATCAACATGGCCGCGGAGAGCCTCCAGCAGATAAACCTCATCGTGCAGCAGCTCGAGGGGGAGGATCTGGTGGACTTCTGCACGGTGAACACCGCCAATACCGACGATAATACCCGCGGCAGAACGGAGTCTGTGGAGTACAGCGTCGTGAATGCGCGCGTGTCGGTGTATCTCAATTCCGGAACGGAGGTGGATGCGTCATGAAGGTCATGAGCCGGGAATTCAGCTTGAAGGAGAAGCTGCTCCTGCTGCTGCTCAGCCTGATTCTTGTGGGCCTTGCCTACTACCAGTTCGTGGACCGGCCCGTGCGCGCGGCGCTTACCTCCGCCCAGGAGGAGGCCCAGGCCCTCTCAACGGAGCTCACCGCCGTGGAAGCGAAGCTCGCGCGGATGCACCGTATGCGCGATGAGCTGGAGGATGTGACCAGCGGCGGCTCTGCGAGCGAGATGTCCAGCTACAATAACAGCAAGGCGGAGATCGCCCTTCTCAACGACATCCTGAGCAATACCCTACAGTATGCCATCACGTTCGAGAATGTCACCCGGGACGGGGATCAGATCCGCCGCAACTTCTCCCTCCAGTTTACCATGGACAGCTATGACGGAGTGGAGGCGATCCTCAGCGCTCTGAATGAGAGCCGCTACCGCTGTCTGATCGGCGATGTCCGCTGCAGCGCGAGCCGCGACAACAATCTGATGGAGGGCAACGTCACGGTCAACGCCGTGGCCACCTTCTTTGAGACCATGGTCGGCGGCACCCCGGATGCGGGCCTGCCGGAGAGCAAGCCGAGCGCAAGCTGATCCCAGAGCTTTCTTTTTTCTCACATTCTGTCATGATAACCCCCGCCGCAGGCTTCTTGCGGCGGGGGTTATCACGGCGACAGCATTTACTTTTCACCGGCGATATAGTATTATGTCAACTGAGGTGAGGTTGACAATGAAAAAAGTAATCGAGAAGCTTGGAGAGTTAA